>JBEEOK010000001.1:0-24691 GCA_041191645.1 Actinomycetota bacterium
TAGACACCAACAAGGAGCACCTAGCAATTACCGAAGCTAAGAAGCTTGGTATTCCCGTAATCGGTATCTTGGACACCAACTGTGACCCAGATGAAGTAACTATCGGTATTCCTGGAAACGACGACGCTATTCGTTCAGTTCAGCTGCTAACCCGCGTTATCGCAGATGCAGTTGCTGAAGGTCTGATTGCACGTCACTCCAAGCCAGAAGTGGCAGCTGAGCCTCTAGCTGAGTGGGAGCGCGAGCTTCTCGAGCAGGGCAGTGCTACTGGTGTAACCAGTGCAGCAGCGGAAACCGCACCAGCAGCAGAGCCACTAGCTGAATGGGAGCGCGAGCTTCTTGAGCAGAGCGCTGCCGAGGCTGCTGCAAAGACCGTAGACGCACCAGCTGCTGAGGCTGTTGCAGTAGAGGAAGCAAAGTAAACATGGCTAACTACACCGCCGCAGATGTAAAGGCGCTTCGCGAGAAGTCAGGCGCCGGCATGATGGACTGCAAGGGAGCACTTGACGAGGCCGATGGCAACATCGAAAAGGCAATGGAGTTCCTGCGCCTTAAGGGCCTAAAGGGTGTTACCAAGCGCGAAGGTCGCACCACCAGCAACGGTCTAATCGTTGCCCGTGTTAACGGTGGCACCGGTTACCTAATCGAGCTTGCATGTGAGACTGACTTTGTTGCTAAGGCACCTAAGTTCGTTGAACTAGCAGACAAGGTTGCTGACGCAGTTGCTGCAGCAGACGCTCAGACTCTTGAGGCTGCTCTTGCTGCTGACCTAAACGGTCAGTCAATCCAAGACGCCATCAACGACGAAGCCGCAATTATGGGCGAGAAGGTTGAGCTACGTAAGGTTGCTGCTCTAAAGGACGCAGCCGTTGACGCTTACCTACACCGCACCAGCAAGGACCTTCCACCACAGGTTGGCGTTCTGGTTGCTTACGAGGGTTCAGACGCTGACACTGCTCACGATGTTGCTGTTCACATTGCAGCATTCTCACCGAGCGTTCTTAGCCGCGATGAAATCGACGCAGACGTTGTTGCAACCGAGCGCCGCATTGCTGAAGAAACCGCACGCAACGAAGGTAAGCCAGAGGCTGCACTTCCTAAGATCGTTGAAGGCCGCGTAACCGGTTTCTTCAAGGAGAACGTGCTTCTTGAACAGGACTTCGCTAAGGACACCAAGCAGACTGTTTCAAAGGTTCTAGAGAACGCTGGCGTAAAGGTTTCTGCATTCGTGCGATTCCGCGTTGGTGCATAACAAAAGCCAAAAAACAAGAAAGGCTCGGTCATTTCGACCGGGCCTTTTTTGTTGCTCGGTTTAGGATAGACAGAGATAAAAGACCACAACTCGGGAGGGTTTCTTGCCAAATAAAAAGCGTCGCGTACTGCTCAAGCTTTCGGGTGAAGCCTTTGGTGGCGGAACCCTTGGTGTGAACCCAGATATCGTTGCCGAAATGGCTCGAGAAATTGCCGAAGGCGCTAAGCACGCTGAGATTGCAATTGTGGTTGGCGGCGGAAACTTCTTTCGTGGAGCCGAGCTGTCACAGCGCGGAATGGACCGTTCGCGTGCCGACTACATGGGCATGCTTGGTACCGTCATGAACGCGCTAGCGCTTCAAGACTTTCTTGAGCAGGCAGGTGTTAGCACCCGAGTGCAGTCGGCTATCAGCATGGCTCAGGTCACCGAGGCGTACATTCCATTGCGCGCCATTCGTCACCTTGAAAAAGGGCGAGTCGTAATATTTGGTGCCGGTGCTGGCTTGCCATATTTCTCAACCGACACCGTGGCCGCTCAGCGAGCACTTGAAATCAAGGCAGACGAGGTTTTGGTCGCCAAAAACGGTGTAGACGGGGTGTACTCAGCTGACCCAAAGAAAGATGCTTCAGCCGTGCGTCTTGATGAGATTACCTATCAAGATGCGCTAGTCAAGGGGCTCAAGGTCGTCGACGCCACCGCATTTAGCTTGTGCATGGACAACAAGATGCCGATGCGGGTGTTTGGTATGCAGCCTGCCGGTAACGTAACCGACGCAATTCTTGGCAAGAAAATCGGAACTTTCGTAACCGCATAATCGCGGACTAATTTTAAAAACAACAGGAGACAAAATGATTTCAGAGATTTTGGCAGCGGCTACTGACAAAATGGCCAAGGCACTTGATGCTACCCGTGAAGACTTTTCGAATGTCCGCACTGGTCGCGCGAACCCACAGCTGTTCCAGAAGGTCATGGTCGACTACTACGGCACTCCAACTCCTCTTGGTCAGCTGGCACAGTTGGCCAACCCTGAGGCCCGCACTATTGTGATCACCCCTTACGACAAGGGTGCGCTGAAGGCTATCGAGACTGCTCTTCGTGAGATGCCAAATCTTGATGCAAACCCAAACAACGACGGCAACATCATTCGCGTCAATCTTCCAGATCTAACCGAAGAGCGTCGTCGCGAATACGTGAAGTTGGTTAAAGCCAAGGCTGAGGATCACCGCGTGGCCGTTCGCAACATTCGCCGTAAAGGTAACGACGATCTTGCCGCACTCAAGAAGGACGGCTTGGCTGGCGATGATGAAATCGCTCGCGGCGAAAAAGAACTTGATGCGATCACCAAAACACACGTCGACGCAATCGACGACGCTTTGAAGCGCAAAGAAGCAGAACTTCTAGAGGTTTAACATGACAAACCAGCAGCCAACTTCGGGTGGGCGCAGCCTATCCAAGTCGGTTGCGGTCGGTGTTGCCCTTGGCGCCGTGTTCTTGCTATCGGTGCTTATCTACAAAGAGTTATTCATGGTGTTCGCCGCAACGGCCGCTGGGTTTGGCGCCTGGGAGCTATCTACCGCTCTGCGACTCAAAGGTTGGTACGTTCCTAGAATCCCATCGGTGGTTGGCTCTGTTTTGTTGATGCCTGCCGCCTTCTACGGTGGAGCCCAGTATCAGTGGCTCGGCGCGCTGGGAATTGTGGCCGCACTAATTCTTTGGCGCACTGTGCACCTAATCTGGGAGCGCCGAGAAGAAGCGCGTCAAACTATCTCTCGGACTATTCGTGACTTTGCTGCCTCGGCGTTTGTGGTCATTTATGTTCCATTGATGATTAGCTTCACCATGTTGCTGCTGCGTCGTGAAGACGGTGCAAACTGGGTAATTGCTTTCGTTGTGACCGTTGCCCTAATCGATACAGCTGGCTACCTGGTTGGTCGCAAGTTCGGCCGCCACAAGTTGGCTCCAGGTGTCAGCCCAAAGAAGACTTGGGAAGGCTTGTTGGCCTCAATTTCGGCCGGTGCGCTTTCAGCAGTTCTGTTCAGTACCTTGCTGTTGGGTCTTGAGTGGTGGCTTGGAATCCTGTTTGCAGGTCTGCTTCTATTGGCCGCGGTGTTCGGTGACTTGGCCGAGTCACTAATAAAGCGAGACCTTGGCGTGAAAGACATGAGTTCCTTGCTGCCAGGTCACGGTGGAATCATGGATCGCCTTGATTCGATCCTTCCTTCTGCACTAATTACTTTCTTGTTCATGCAGCTTGCAACCTCGTTATAGTTTGGACAATTCATGAGTTTTTCTTTCCCTCGAGCCGGCGCCAAAGAGCATGGTTATGTTCCAGAGCAGGTCAATGCCTTCATCGACAAAGCTCGTGACCAGTTCAATTCGCCAGAGTCAGACTTCGTGACTTCTGATCTGGTTCGAAACGCACACTTCGATTTGGTCAAAGGTGGCTACCTAATCGGGGCAGTTGATTCAGCACTCGATCGACTAGAAGATACATTCGCTACCCGCGAGATTCAACGCCAACTGCAGACCCGCGGTGAGTACGCTGTTGCTGACAGACTGGCTCGAATTCAAGAGATTCTTCGAGGCCGCATTCAGCGCCCCAAGCGCAAAAAGTTTTCAAATACCGGCATCCTGTTGCGTGGCTACAACCGCAAGCAAGTAGATGCCCTATGCGAGTCAGTAGCGCGGCACCTAGACTCCGAGACTCCGCTTGACCTAATGACCGTAAGAAGAGTAATTTTCAAGGCTTCCCGTGCCGGTTATGTGGAAAGTCAGGTTGATGCCTTCATCGACCGTGTGCTTGAAGTTCTTCAAATTGAAAAGAATCGCTAACCCTTTAGTCTCCGCAGGGGCAGCGGCGCTTCTGGTAGCAGCGGGGTTGGTCTCCATCCAGCCTGCCCAGCCGGCAGTGGCTCTGGAGCCGTTGGCCTCGGTGACACTGAACACCCTCCTAGTTAAGGGCCGTGCTCCAAAGACGGGCTATGACCGAGAGAAGTTCAGCGATGGTTGGGGACAACTGGGCTCCTGCGATCTCAGAAACTACATTCTCAAGCGTGACCTAACCCGTGAGGTCATGAAACCTGGTTACACCTGCGTAGTTGCGAGTGGTCAACTAAAAGACCCATACACGGCCAAAACCATAAATTTTGTTCGCGGGGTGGCTACCTCATCGGCCGTTCAAATTGACCACGTGGTGGCCGTGAGTGATGCTTGGCAAAAGGGAGCGCAAAGGCTTTCCGCTTCAAAGCGATTCGCCTTTTACAACGACCCACTGAATCTTCTGGCGGTCGATGGCCCAACCAACGCTCGTAAAGGCGATTCTGATGCCGCTAGTTGGCTGCCACCGAATAAGAGTTACCGGTGTGCCTACGTGGCCCGCCAGATTGCTGTGAAAAAGAAGTACTCACTTTGGGTGACCGCGGCTGAGAAGAGTCAGATGCGAACTGTTTTGACTACTTGCCCTAGCCAGCGCCTGCCGACCTAGTTTCTGTGGCAAGAAAAACCGGTCAAAGGTAGACTTGAGGATTGCTAGTAGTTAGCAACCGGAGGTAATGCATGGGTAGACACGAGGCCGAAAGGCCAGAGCTGTCGCATCGACTAGGCTCGGCTGTCGATACTGCCCTTGAAAAGACCCCATTCAAAAGACCTAGATTGCCAAAGTTCAAAAAGAAGGCATTTCAGCCGCTTTGGGGGTTTCTATTTTCTGCAGCCTTCGTATTAGTCACCATTGTTGACCCTTATTCGGGAACTATGGCTAGCGCCAGCACAATTCAAATTTTTGACATTGAAGAGGCAGAGCCAGAGGACACCTATGGTTTTGCCAGCACCCAGAAAATTTCGTTCACTCGAGGTGGCTTTAACATTTTGACCGGCAGCGATGCAGCAGCTCTTTTTGTTGAGGCAGCTGGTGCACCCGACCCTGGCACTGCCAAGGCGTACGCTTTAGAGCTGCTAATTCAGATGAAGTTTGGAACCGACCAGTATTCCTGCCTAGTGAAGCTTTGGGAACGTGAGTCTAATTGGCGCCTAAACGCCCTCAACAAGTCCTCCGGTGCCTATGGTATTCCTCAGTCGCTTCCGGGCAGCAAAATGGCGTCTGAGGGGCCTGACTGGCAAACCAACCACGAGACTCAGATTCGTTGGGGTGTGAAATACATCAAGGGCCGGTACGGATCGCCTTGTGGTGCTCTAGCTCACTCAGACAAAATGGGCTGGTACTAGTGCCGCGCTCGAACCGCCCGCGCAAATCCAAGCCTGTAATCCATGAAGAATTGGAATTCACCGCTTCGAGATTTGGCTTTCGAAATTCTGAAATCAAACGCGGTGTCGAGTACACAACGCAAACCAGTGTTGGTGCAAACGCCGAAGAGAACAAATCTTGGGTATGCCCAAATTGCAATCTCTCAATAAATAAGGGCCTCAGTCACATCGTTGCTTGGGACACAGTGCGCGGGGTTGAAACCCGCCGGCACTTTCACAATGCATGTTGGAAACAATTTCAAGGTCCGCTACTTTGAACACTTCACCAGTTGAGATTCGTTCGGGCGTTGAACTTCCTGCCGTTCGCGAGGAAATCACACTAACCACTGCAGACGGTTTGACGTTGGTTGGTGAACTCGCTCTTCCGGTAGGTCGGGCACCAAAAGCCACACTGGTTACGCTGCACCCGTTGCCAACCCATGGTGGCTTCATGGATAGCCACATTCTAAAGAAGGCTGCAAATCGCCTTCCTGAGCTGGCGGACCTAGCAGTACTTAGGTTCAACACCCGCGGAACTTCATCGCCTCGCGGAACCAGCGAAGGTGCGTTTGGCGAGGGTGTTACTGAGCAGCACGACGTGGATGCGGCGGTAGCTTTTGCTAAATCGCGCGGTCTGCCAAATCTATGGCTAGTTGGTTGGTCATTCGGAACCGAGCTGGCGCTCAAATACGGAATTTATCAGGACATCGTGGGCGCAATATTGCTGTCACCGCCACTTCATCGCACCAGCGAGGTTGAGGTTGCCCGTTGGGGCAGCAGCAGCAAAAATTTGGTGATTCTGGTGCCTGAACACGACGATTACTTACAGCCTGCGGAGGCGGCACTACGCTTTGCCAGTGTGGGCCATGCTGATCTGATTGGTGTCGACGGTGCTAAACACCTTTGGGTGGGGGAGAACGCCACTAAACGAGTTCTGAATGAAATTGTTCGGGCCGTAAACCCAGCTAGGTACCCGTTGCCAGAGTTCTGGTCGGCAACAGACCACAGTTAGGTTCTACTAGCGGGATTCTTGGTAAGGCGTGTAGACCTGGCGCAAAATCAACATGATCGATGCTGCCACTGGAATAGCCACAAGGGCACCCAAAACGCCAAGCAAGGCGCCACCGGCAAGAGCTGCTACCACCACCACGGCACCTGGTACCGCAACGGCCCGACTCATGATCTTTGGGCTAATCACGTAGGCTTCAACCTGCATGTAAATCACGTAGTAAATGCCAGTGATGATGGCAATAGTTGGTGAAACACTCAGTGCCACCAAAGTCACCAAGATAGCCGCGCTAATGGTGCCCACCAGTGGAATCAGGCCCAACAAGAAAGCAATCATGGCAAGTACTAAGGCAAATGGCACACCAACAATACTCATGAAAATGAACGCCAGAATAGCTGCGATGGCTGCGATGGCTGCCTGACCAATCACGTACCGGCCAATTGATGTTGAAATCTGTTCAGACAGGTCAATAAATCGCTCGCGCTTGCTGGCTGCGACTAGTGAATAAGTCCAGCGCTTGAAGCTGCTCATAGACGCCATGAAGTACAGGCTAAGAATGATAATCACGATGGCACCGAAAGCGCCATTGAAAATTGAGATTCCCACCTGTACCACGCCGCCCAACATAGTTGGCCAGTTAGCCGCGTTACCTAAGTAGCTACCGGCAGTGTTTAGGGCATCACTGATCGCACCACCAAGGGTGGTATCAATAGAAGCGATTAAAGGAATCTCGCTAACCCCAGCAAGGACACCGGGTGCCGTTTCGATGAAGTGAGCGGTTTGGCTGGCTAGGGTAGGCACGACCAAACTAAACAGGGCAGCCAGCAGGCCAATAATGCCCAACGCCACCGCCAAAATTGCGAATCTGCGTCTGAGGCCCAGCGAGGTGAGTTTCTTAACTAGTGGCTCAAAACCAAGTGCAATAAAAATAGCCGCAGCCACGTAGGCAATGATGTTGGCAATCGTGGCAATGGCCCCGCCAATAATTAGCGCGGTAAGAACGCCCAGGCCACCTAGAAGACCGATCTGAAAGGCATTCGAAACTCTAACGTTCTGCAACATGCCTCAAACCTATCGTTTATGAACGTGATTCTGGGGCAGCGTCTTGTGTCTGGTTGCCAAAGAACAGGTTGCGAAGGTTCTTGAGGTAAACCTCAACTGAGTCGCGCTCGGCCTGCAGATTCTGCAAAACAACGCGAGACTGCTCGAGACGGCGATCGATTTCGGCCTGAGCCTCGGCGATTGCGGTTCTGGCCTCTGCTTCGGCAGCGGCGACAATTGCATCGGCTTTCTTGCGGGCAGCATCTGTGTTTTGCTGGTTAATTGAGATGGCCGCTGCTTCAAGGGTTTCCGCCTCAAGTCTTGCAGCGCTAGCGCGTGCAAGAGCCAAACTCAACTGGGCGTTAGCTTCATCAAGGTACTTCTGAGTAGTTGCAACGGCCTCTTGGTGCTTGCGAAGGTACTCAGCCTCAGCCTCTGCTCGTCTTGCGGTCAGCTCAAGCTCTAGGTCAATTCGCGCCTGTTCGGTCAATAGCGTTTGAGCATAGTCAAGGTCTAAGTGCCGGGTGTTCTCTCGGAACGCCAACAATTTTCGTTCAGATAGGTCTCGTTCGACCTTGGCCTTGAGTGATTCAACCTCGCGTTTTGCGCCAGCACGAAGTTTGGCAGCCTCGGTAGACACGGCACCTCGAACTGACCCGGCTTCTCTGATGGCTTCATCGGTCACACGGGCGGCATCATTCTTGGCTTTATTGATGATCTCGTCGTAATCGGCGCGAGCAGCTGCCGAAATGCGGTCCGATCTTCTTTGTGCCTCGGCCACCAAGGAGTCGTAGTAGCCCTTAGCCTCGCCGTGCAGAGACGCAACCTCGGTTTCGAGCGCCTTGCGTTGGCGAGCAATCTCATTATTAGCCTCTGCCAGTAGGTAGCGGGCCTGGTCTTCAGCAGTGCTGAGAATCAGTGCGGCCCGGGCGCCTACGCCGGTATACGAAGGTTCGCCGGCTTCAGCCAGCTCCATCAGCGCCTGGTCACGCTTTGTTGAGGCTTCTTTTAGTTCAAGTGCGAGTTGGGCATTTTGCGCCGATAGCTGCATGAGCTCGCGTCGAAGGTCCTTCATGGCATCGTCAACGAGGGCACGATCGTAGCCTCTGACGACTACTGGAAAATCGGTCTCTTCGCCTGACAAATGAAGGCTCCTAGGCACTTGGTTAGAATGATATGAGGCTTTCGCCTTTCGCTAAGTTTACCTGATTGGATATCGCATGCGCTTTTTGATTGCTGCCGCGCTGTTCGTAATCTCGGTGTTCATGATGGTTTTCGGCTTGGCTCAACGCACCATTTGGGCGCCACCGGCCTCCCACATCGCTGAAATCTCGATCGAGAGCCCAGACCAATTCATCGTGGTTCCAAATGCACTTTTGAAGGCTCACTCGGGAACGCCCCAGATTCAGGCGTTTGGAGAAGGTCAAGTCTTTTTGGCCAGTGCTCGAGAGGCTGACATTGATGCTTGGATTGGCTCAGTAACTCATTCCAAGTTGGTAATCGACAAGACCAAATCGGTTCTTGAAAATCAAGTTGTATTGGGCGCATTGAACTCTGGTTCGCCGGTAGGTTCTGACCTCTGGCGCTCGCAAGTCGTTGAAGACGCTTCGGCTAGTATTTCGGTCAACACGAACGCAGCTAATGCTGTGTTGATAGCCTCTGACGGCTTGGGGCCGGCACCGACTCAAGTGCGTTTGACCTGGCCAATTGTGCCAAACTTCACCTCGTCCAATTTTTTGCTAATCGGTGGCGGCATCCTCTTGATCTCAGCATTCGTCTTGAACACGCTTGCTTACCAAAACATGCGCCGAAACCGCGGGCCTCGACGCCGCATGCCAACACCGCCAAAGCCACCGCGGTATAAGGCCAAGCGCACCAAACCAACTGCACCGCTGAAGGGTCGCAGGTCGGCCCGCCGTCGTGCCATGATCGCCGTTCCAGCCACCCTTACCGTTATGTCGCTGCTTAGCGGTTGTCAGCTCATGCCGCAGGTCGCACCAATCCCTAGTGCCAGCGCAACGCCTGCAGTAGATGCCCCACCTGCCGTCGTGACTACTGAGCAACTTCAGCGTATTCTTGCCGATGTTTCCAAGGTTGCCGAGGCTGGCGATGTTGCTATCGATGCCAAGTTGCTCAAATCAAGAATTACCGGGCCAGCCCTGGCGATCCGCACTACTCATTACAAGTTGCAAAAGAAGTCAGAGACCGTGGCACCTATGCCGGCAATCGTGGGGTCACCGCTTAGCTTCAGCCTGCCAGCAGCAAGCAACTCTTGGCCGCGAATAATTATGGCTGTCACCGATGAAGCTGGCGATGAGGCACTGCCGCAGATGCTGGTGCTTCAGCAGGACACTCCGCGAAGTCAATACAAACTTTGGTACAACATTCGTCTGATGCCCGGAGCAGAGATTCCTGCCGTGGCTGCGCCAGAACTGGGAGCCATTCCCGTTGAATCAGATTCGCTGTTCTTGAAGCTTGCCCCAAAGTCTGTTCCGTGGGCTTACGGAGATGCGATTAACAAGGGTCAGGCCAGTCTGAATTTCGGTCTTTTCAACACTTCTGAAGATGAGTTCTTTATTCAGGTTTCGGCTAGCCAGAAAAAGCAGATTGAGACCCTGACCGAAGCCAACATTACTTTTGCTCATAAACTCGGCAACAAGAATGTCGCCTCCCTCTCAACCAGCGATTCCGGTGCCTTGGTTGCGGTCTACATGACCGACACCTATCGAATTAAGCCAAAGTCGGCCGGATCTGCTGTTGCGGTTTCTGGCCAAGAAAAACTCTTGCTGGGCACCGATGGCTCCACCACCGGTGTGACCAGCGTCTATGGCAACATGATGCTTTTCTATGTTCCAGCTTTGAGCGAGGCTGAAAAGCGGATTCAACTCTTGGGTGTTACCCAGGGGCTCATCAGTGTGAAGGTTTTATAAACATGGCTGATTCAATCTTTAGGGCAAGTCTGGCGGGTGCAGTTGATCTGTCTAGTCTGCGTAAACCCGAAACGAATAGTCCGGCTGGCTTGCCAGGTGGAGTCACTTCGCCCGGCGTTGCTTCAGCCGCGGTTTCGCAGGAGGCTGTCAAGGTTCCTGACCTGGTTGCGGTCGGAACGGCAGCTAACCTCAAGGGTTTTGTGACCATTTCTGCGTCTGTGCCGGTGGTTATTGAATTTTTCATGGCCGGCAACCCTCAGAGCGATGGCCTTGCCGTTTCTCTGGAACGTGCTGTGAGATCTCTAAATGGACGCACATTACTGCTGAGAGTTGATGCCCACGCGTCTACTGAAGTGGCTCAAGCTTTTGGAATTAAAGCTGTGCCAAGCGTTGTGGCGCTGATTAAGGGACAACCAGTGCCATTATTCGAGGGTGACCAGCCACTCGACCACGTGAACGCTTACTTGAACCGTTTGCTAGAGGTGGCTGCCGAGAATGGCGTGTCGGGGCTTTTAACTGTCACCGATGAGTTCAACTCCACACAGGAGCCAACTTTGCCTCCACGCCACCTTGAGGCAATTGAGGCGATTGAGGGCGGAAATTACGATGCTGCCATCGCGATTTATCAGTCAATTTTGGGCGAGAGTCCAGCTGATTCTCTTGCGATTGCCGGTCTTGCCCAGGCCAATCTGCTAGCCCGCACCAAGGGTGTGGACTTTGAGGCTGTGCTCGGATCAGCGCCTGAAAACACTGAGCAGGTCTTGCTCAAAGCAGACGCGCTGGTGGCGGTAGGTCACTCAGGTCAGGGGTACCAGACTATTTTGATTCGATTTGCCGCAGCAGACAAAGACGAACGCGAAACCCTGCGTAAGCGCCTACTTGAGCTGTTCTCTATCGCACAGCCAGATTCTCCGGAAGTAGCGCAAGCTAGAAGAACCCTAGCTGCCCTGCTGTATTGAGCAACCTGACAACCTTGCCCTACTGAGCAGGCTTGAACCAGACTGCACCCAGCGGTGGAATCGAAATCGTTGCTGAGTGCGGTTGGCCGTGAGTACCCTCGCCGTTGGCCTCGACCTGCCCAAAGTTGCCAACACCTGAGCCACCAAATTCCGTGGCATCCGTGTTCAAAATCTCGTTCCACTTGCCTGCTATTGGCAGACCAAGTTTGAAATCGTGGTGAGGGTGGCCGGCAAAGTTAATAGCCACGGCAACTGGTTGACCCTTTTCGTCATATCTCAAAAAGGTGAGCAGGTTGCCATCAGCGTTTCCGCCATCAATCCACACAAAACCGCGGTGCTCGTGATCCAGTTGCCACATGGCCGGGTTCTCTAGGTAGACGCGGTTCAGAGTGGCAACCAGTTGTTGCAGGCCTCGGTGAATCGGCTGATCCAGAATCCACCATTCCAGCCCGCGCTCTTGATTCCATTCCGATTGTTGCCCGAACTCCGAGCCCATGAACAGCAGTTGCTTGCCAGGGTGTGACCACATGAAAGCCAGGTAGGCGCGAACATTGGCCAGTTGTTGCCAGCGATCACCAGGCATTTTTGCCAGCAGCGAACCCTTGCCGTGCACAACCTCATCGTGGCTGATTGGCAAAATGAATTTTTCATCGTAGGCGTAGAGCATTGAGAATGTCAGCTCGCCGTGGTGGTACTTGCGGTACGCCGGGTCCTTTTCGATGTATTGAAGGGTGTCATTCATCCAACCCATGTTCCATTTGAATCCGTAGCCCAAACCACCGCCATCGGTTGGTGAACTGACCCCGCCCCAACTGGTTGACTCTTCAGCAATCATCATGATGCCTGGGTTGCGGCGGTAGGCCGTGGCGTTCACCTCTTGCATGAACGAGATGGCATCTAGGTTTTCACGGCCACCATACTGGTTCGGCAACCAGTCATCGCTCTCTCTCGAGTAGTCAAGGTAAAGCATTGACGCCACCGCATCAACGCGCAGGCCGTCTACGTGAAACTCTTCAAGCCAGTACAAGGCATTGGCAACAAGAAAGTTTTTTACCTCGGTGCGGCCAAAGTCAAAGATGAAGGTTCCCCAGTCTGGGTGTTCACCGCGGCGCGGGTCTTCGGCCTCATAAAGCGGGCGTCCGTCAAAACGGCCAAGGGCCCACTCATCCTTTGGAAAGTGAGCCGGCACCCAGTCCATGATTACACCGATGTTCTCTGCGTGCAGACGGTCGATCAAGTACTTCAAGTCATCGGCAGTGCCAAAGCGTGAGGTTGGTGCGTAATAGCCGGTGACTTGGTATCCCCAAGACGGGGCGTACGGGTGTTCAGCTAATGGCATGAACTCTACATGTGTGAAGCCCATCTCTTTGATGTATGGGATTAACTCGTCGGCTAGGCCACGGTAGTCAAGGCCCAGACGCCAAGAACCAGCGTGTAGCTCGTAGATAGACATCGGTGACTTTAGTGCGTCACGCTTGGTGCGCGCTTCAATCCACTTTTTGTCTTTCCACTTATAGGTGGATTCAGAAACAATGGACGCGGTTGATGGCGGAACCTCTGTGGCGCGCGCCAGTGGGTCAATCTTGGTGATCCAGTTTCCGTCTTGGGTCAGGATCTCGTACTTGTACTTCGTGCCGGCGCCAATGCCTGGGATAAAGATTTCCCAAACGCCTGTGCCACCCATGACTCGCATCGAGTGGGCAACGCCGTTCCAGTGGTTAAACTCACCTACAACGCGAACAGCCTGGGCGTTCGGTGCCCAGACGGCAAACCGGGCGCCATGACTGTGGCCAAGTTCACCTTTCACTGAATGCAAATTTGAGCCCAGTGCCAGCCAAAGCTCCTCATGACGGCCTTCGCCGATCAGGTGCAGGTCCAACTCACCCAAGGTTGGTAGGTGGCGATAAGGGTCGTCGATACGCCACTCAACGTCTCCGTCATCGCCGGCGTAGGTTGCCACGATTCGATAGTCAGGAGTTTTTTTGGCCTCGATAAAACCTTGCCAAACTCCGTGCTCAAGGTGACTTAGCTCAACTAGCTGGTCGTTAGCCAAAGCAACCATTACCGACTTGGCTAGAGGCTTTAGAGTCCGAATTATCCAGCCGTTTTCGTGTGGGTGAGCACCAAGTAGCGAATGTGGGTCGTGGTGTGCGCCACCGGCAACTCGCCCCAAATAGTCGTTCGATAATTCAGGCAAAATTACTTCAGTTTTCTTTCGAGTAGCCATTAAGAATTCCTTTTCTAAAGTACTTTGCCGATTTTGAAGATGTGTGCCGGTTCAATGAATGCATCCAGACGAACATAGTTGTCACTTGACCACTGGTAGGTGTTGTTTGTCACCAAATCGATGACCTCAAAAGTTGCTCCAGCAGGCAGACCCAACTTGGCAAGGTCCAAGTGCACGGTGGTTTCACGCACAGCGTGGGGGTCAACGTTTGCGACCACGAGAATGGTGTCCGACTTTCCGTTTTCGCTGTGCTCTGCCGCAAGATGCTTTGAATAGCAAATGATGGCTGAGTCATCTGTGTGGTGCAGTTCTAGATTGCGCAGTTGAAGCAACGCAGGGTGTGCGGCACGAATCTGGTTGAGCTTGGTGATGTATGGCGCAATGCTGCGACCACCCTTTTCAGCTGCCTGCCAATCTCGTGGGCGATATTCAAACTTTTCACTGTCAATGTGCTCTTCGGCACCTGGGCGGGCTACCGATTCGCACAGCTCATAGCCGGTATACATGCCCCAGCTAGGTGAAGCTGTTGCAGCAATCGCCGCGCGAATCTTGTGGGCAGCAGGGCCACCAAACTGCAAGTACTCGGTAAGAATGTCAGGGGTGCTAACCCAGAGGTTTGGCCTGAAGAAATCAGAGCTTTGCTTTGAAAGTTCGGTCAGATAGGCCTCTAGTTCAGCCTTGGTGTTTCGCCAGGTGAAGTAGGTATAAGACTGCTGAAAACCAGCCTTACCCAGTGCGTGCATCATGGCCGGGCGGGTGAAGGCCTCTGCCAAGAACACCACATCAGGGAACTCAGCGTTTACCTCATTGATCAGCCACTCCCAAAAGGCAACCGGCTTGGTGTGAGGGTTGTCAACGCGGAAAATCTTAACTCCGCGAGAGATCCATAGTTTGGTCACCCGAAGCGCCTCGAAATAAATGCCCTCAGGGTCATTGTCGAAGTTGATTGGGTATATGTCCTGGTACTTCTTTGGAGGGTTTTCGGCATAGGCAATGCTGCCATCAGCGCGGGTAGTAAACCATTCAGGGTTTGACTTGACCCATGGGTGATCAGGTGAGGCCTGCAGCGCAAAGTCCAACGCAATTTCAAGCCCTAAGTCATTGGCTGCTCTAACGAAGGCAGCAAAGTCTTTTTCAGTTCCCAAATCTGGGTGAATGGCATCGTGCCCACCTGCCTCTGAGCCAATCGCCCAAGGGGAGCCAGGGTCCTGAGGGCCGGCCATTAGCGTGTTGTTTGGCCCCTTGCGGAAGGAAACACCGATTGGGTGAATCGGCGGCATGTAAAGAACGTTGAAACCCATTGCGGCTACAGCCGGCAGGCGCTTAGCGGCAGTCTTGAAGTTTCCAGAGGTCCAAGTCTTGGTCTTGGCGTCAAATTTGGCGCCTTCGCTGCGCGGAAAGAACTCGTACCAGGCGCCGGCGCCAGAACGGGTGCGTTCAGTCTTGATTACAAATTCATCGCTCAGTGTGATCAAACTGCGGATTGGCTGCGAATTGATGGCCTTGTGCACGGCCTTGGTCTCTGCTTCAGCAAAGCGCGCCTGAGCTGAACGGGAGGTGTCGGCAAGTTTCTCGGCAAGTTCAACCAAAGTCTTGGCGTTAGCTGGCGTGCGGTCTTTTTCTGCGGCCGCCCTGGTGAAAAGCGCAATGCCCTCGAGCATCATGAGCTCTTCATCAACGCCAACCGCAAGTTTTACGCTCGCGTTGTGATGCCAGGTCTCGTAGTCATCAGCAAAGGCACGGATCACAAACCGGTAGGTTCCTTCGTGACTGAAGAGTGCTGATGTGTGCCAGCGGTCGGTTCCGGGGGCGCCTGGTTGCATTCGATGTACGCTCTGGCTACCGGTCGGGTCAGTGAGCAAGACCTCGGCTCCCAGAGCGTCATGACCTTCGCGAAATACCGTGGCGGCAAAAGGAATAACCTCACCGACGTAGGCTTTGGCTGGCCATCTACCAGCTTCAACCGATGGGCTCACCGAAAGAATCGGCAAGCGGCCAAATGGTCGGTCGTGTCTGAAACTAATCTGGTTAACTTTGCTCACACTCCATAACTTAGCGATAAATCAAGTGGGGAAACGTCGATAACCCGAAGGCTTTACATATCCGTTAGCAAGTTAGGTGGAGGCTTAGGCAAAAGTTGCGCGGAACAACTGCATCGAGGTTCCGGAGCAGGCAATCTCTTGACCTGGCAAAAAGACTTTTCCGTCTGGGTGGGGCACATCGTGAGCGCTGTTCCAAAGCAATTCGTAGCCAGTCACATCATCTGCCTCAGGCAACACCACCATTGCAGTCTTCTCTTCACCATGGATTACCAGCAGCATTGAGTTTCTGCTGCCATCTTCAGCTAGATGCAAGCCAAATCTAGAAATTGTTCGGCACTCCGGGTCATGCCAGTTGGCCTCGCTCATGATGTGGCCAGATTGGTTGTACCACTTGAGTAGATCGTGAGCTGAGTTGGCTTCATCGAACGAGCCGTAGTTTTTTGGACGCAAAACTGGGTTCTCTCGACGCAGCTTGGTGAGGTAAGCAAAGGTGGTTTCGAAATCGCGCTCGGACCTAGAGAGGGTCCAGTTCACCCAAGTCATCACATTGTCTTGACAGTAGGCGTTGTTGTTGCCGTTCTGAGTTTTCAAGCGTTCATCACCGGCGACAACCATCGGCACGCCCGATGAGAACAGCAGGGTAGCCATGAGGTTTCGGGCAGCTTTGTGGCGCTGGGTAACAACTTGCTGTGGCGCACCTAGGCCCTCGTGGCCATGGTTGAACGAGTGGTTGCCGTTAGTGCCGTCACGGTTGCTCTCGCCGTTCGATTGGTTGTGCTTGACGTCATAGCTAACTAGGTCGCGTAGGCAGAACCCATCATGTGCAGTAATGAAGTTAACCGCGCCCGATGTTCCAGCAGGGCTGTCGAAAATGTCTCTAGAGCCAGCCAAGCGGGTGGCTAGGTCACTGACCCCATTCCAGTGTTTTCCAGAGTTTCGCGCGGCAGCCACGTCAGACAGCCAAAACCGGCGGATTGAGTCGCGGTATCGATCGTTCCATTCGCTGAAACGCTCAGGGAAATTGCCAGTCTGCCAGCCGCCCAGGCCAACATCCCAGGGTTCAACGATCATCTTGGCGTTTGCTAGTTCCGGGTCTTGAACAATAGAGCGCAAGAAAGGGTGGTTTGGGTCGTAATGATTAATCTCGTTACGGGCCAATGTGGTTGCTAAGTCGAAACGGTAGCCATCAATTTGAAGTTCAGTGGTCCAGTAGCGCAGGCTTTCGAGAGCTAAGTGCACCACATGTGGGTTGCTGAAATCCAATGAGTTACCGCAACCTGTGGTGTCGTGATACCAACCCTTTTCGTCTTGGCGGTAGTAGTTGGAGTTGTCCAAACCTCGGTAAGAGTGGGTTAGGCCGCCGCCGCCACCCTCGGCAGTGTGGTTGTAAACCACGTCTAACAGCACCTCAATTCCGTTCCGGTGCAGTTCGCGAATGGCTGTTTTGAGCTCCAGCAAAATTGCCTCTGGCCCAGCCTTGATGGCCGCCGCCGTTGCGTATCGGTGGTGAGGGGTAAAGAAATTGATGCTGTTGTAACCCCAGTAGTTAATGAGGCCCATGTTCATCAAACGAGGCTCAGAAATAAACATGTGGATTGGAAGAAGTTCTACAGCATTGATGCCGATCTTCTTGAGGTGAGAAATTGTGCTTGGGTGACCCAGAGCTGCATAGGTGCCGCGAAGTTCATCCGGAAGCTCAGAATTGCCTCGAGTTAGACCGCGAGCGTGAGCCTCATAAATTACCAATTCATCCATTGGGATATTTGGTTTTGTGACGCCCTGCCAGTCAAAGCCCCCGTCAACTACGACGCAGTGAAACTCACGTGCGGACTCTCTAACGACACCCTTGGCATACGGATCAATCAGAAGAATGTTGCTGTTGAAACGGTGGCGAGGCCCCTCAGGCCCGGTTGCCCTGAGCCCATATTTAGTGCCCGGAACCAGTCGCGGGCTGGTTGCCGACCAAATGTGCCCAGAACCCTTTTCCAACTCGATTGTTGCGATCGTTTCGCGTGAGTTATCTGGGTTCAGGATGCAAACCTGAATAGCGTCGGCAGATTCTGAATAAACCCGAATGGTGCCAATGCCGTTGGTCACGGTAACTCCCATTTGGCCGGGAGTTGGCATTTCAAAATCAGACATTTTCACCAATGCGCGTTGGATGGTCAATTAAGGCAACTGGGTAATCTTACCGAGCAAAGTGTTTCAGGCTGATTAAAAGTAGGCTTGTGGCATGGCCGTATACCTTGATCACGCTGCAACCTCACCGCTTCTGCCAGCGGTAAAAGAGGCATTCTTGAAGCAGCTGGATCAGGTTGGAAACCCTTCTTCTATTCACAGTCTGGGTCAGGCTGCGAGGCGCGCCGTTGAAGAGGCCAGAGAGAAGATTGCGCTTGCCATTGGATGTCACCGCAGCGAGGTTATTTTTACCTCGGGTGGAACCGAGGCTGACAATTTGGCCGTAAAGGGGCTGTATTGGCAACGAAACAAGGGTCTGGATAAGCGCCAGGTGATTATTTCGGCAGCCACAGAGCACCACGCGGTGATTGAACCCCTTGAATGGTTAGAAGCTGAGCAAGGAGCCGAGGTCTTGTGGGTGCCAGTAAGTGAATCTGGCGAACTGGATTTAGTTTGGTTTCAAGAGACGCTTCAGAATCGCCACTCAGAAATTGCATTGGTTAGCCTGATGTGGGCAAACAATGAGATCGGTGTTGTGACGCCGATACAAGAAGTCACTCGTATGGCTAGTAATTTTGAGATTCCGGTCCACTCAGATGCCGTGGCGGCATTTGGTCATCTAGACATAAATTTTGCCCAATCAGGCTTGTCAGCAATGACGATTTCGGGTCACAAACTCGGAGCACCGGTGGGTGTTGGTGCGTTGATTGTTTCAAGGTCCATCAAGCTAACGCAGGTAATGCACGGTGGTGGGCAAGAGCGCGACCTGCGCTCAGGAACCTTATCTGGCCCATTGGCAGTCGCGCTCGCCGAAGCAGTCGGTATCGCGGTTAGCAATCTTTCAACCAAAGCCAAGCGCATGTCAGAACTCGTTGACTACTTAAAGTCAGGCGTTTTGAGCATAGCTCCTGATGCAATTTTCACTAGGGGAGAGGCCCCAGCTCTTCCCGGCAATGCTCACTTTATGTTCCCTGGTTGCGCGGGCGATTCACTGCTATTCCTTCTCGATTCAGCTGGCGTCGCGGTCTCAACCGGCTCTGCCTGCCGTGCTGGCGTTGCGGACCCGTCGCACGTGGTTTTGGCAATGGGGCTCACCGAACATGAAGCGCGCAGTTGCCTCCGAATTTCGTTGAGCTCCCAAAGCACCCAGGCTGACATCGATGCGTTTCTGGCGGCTTTGCCTGCGGCCCACGCGGCAGCCAAAAAGGCCGGTATTTCAGGGTTCTAGACTGCCGCTGCGGCAGGTCTGAAAGTAGACTTGAAGCATGAAAGTTCTTGCAGCGATGTCAGGTGGAGTTGACTCTGCCGTAGCCGCGGCAAGGGCTGTTGAAGCGGGCCACGAGGTTGTTGGTGTGCACTTGGCTCTATCGAGAATGCCAGGCACTTTGCGAACCGGATCGCGAGGTTGTTGCACCATTGAAGATTCCATGGATGCACAGCGCGCCGCCAATATTTTGGGCATTCCCTACTATGTTTGGGACTTCTCGGAGCGGTTCAAAGCCGATGTGGTTGATGACTTTATCGCCGAATACCAAGCTGGCCGAACCCCAAACCCTTGTATGCGCTGCAATGAACGCATTAAGTTCGCTGCCTTGCTCGAAAAAGCTTTAGCACTGGGCTTTGATGCGGTTTGCACCGGCCACTATGCGAGTTTGTTGACTGACGATGCTGGCAACTTAGAACTTCACCGATCAGCTGCGCTAGCCAAGGATCAGTCTTATGTGTTGGGTGTGCTTACCGAAGAGCAGCTCAAGCATTCGATGTTCCCGTTGGGGGCAACCGCTTCTAAAGACCTCATTCGGGCCGAGGCTATGGAACGTGGGCTGGCGGTTGCCAATAAGCCAGACAGCTACGACATCTGTTTCATTCCAGAGGGCGACACACAAGACTGGTTGGCTGAAAAAGTAGGCAAAGAGACTGGTCAGATTGTTGACCGTGAAGGAAACATACTGGGCTCACATGAAGGTGCGCATGGTTTCACTGTTGGTCAGCGTAAGGGGCTGTCAATTGGAAGACCTGCTGCCGATGGTAAGCCGCGATATGTCCTAGAAATTAGGCCGAAAACCAACACCGTCGTGGTTGGTTCTCAGGCAGCCTTAGCTATTGCCGAAATGCAGGGTTCGCGCTTCACCTGGTGTGGAGTCGCCCCGACCGATACCGATCAGTGGACGCCGATTCACGTGCAGGTTCGCGCTCACGGAGATGCGATTGCTTCTGAATTCAGGGTTGTAGACGGAATCATGAACATTCGAGTCGTCGAGCCGCTTTTGGGCGTTGCCCCCGGTCAAACAGCCGTTCTTTACCTTGGCACGCGTGTGCTCGGTCAGATGACCATCGATCAAACCGTGTCAGCCGTTCCAGTTGGTGCCGAGTAAGTGGATCTTCTTAAAGCTGCGGCAGCTAAACGGGTTCAAGAATTAGTTGATCTACTAAACCACCACCGGGCTGCTTATTACGAGGGCAACACGGTGTTGATCAGTGACGCTGAGTACGACGCGTTGTTGCATGAACTTGAAGCTCTTGAAGCTGAGAACCCCGAGCTAATTACTGGCGACAGCCCAACTCAAACAGTTGGTGGCTCTGCAAATCAAGCTTTTGCTCCGGTTGAACACCTAGAACGCATGATGAGTTTGGACAACGTTTTTTCATTTGACGAGTTCAAGACTTGGGCTGAGCGTGGGGCAAACGGGCCATATTTGTGCGAATTGAAAATTGATGGTTTGGCTATCAACCTGCGGTATCAAAATGGTCGTCTAGTCTCGGCCGCAACCCGAGGCGACGGTGTAGTTGGTGAAGATGTAACCGCGAATGTGCTAACCATTCCTTCAATTCCAAGACAGCTTCAGGGTTCGGGGCACCCTGAGGTTGTCGAAGTTCGTGGCGAAATTTATTTTGGTTTGGCTGATTTTGCCAAACTCAATGAAGGTTTGGTTGCCGATGGCAAGGCACCGTTTGCTAACCCGCGAAATTCAGCCAGCGGCTCACTTCGTCAAAAAGATCCGAAGGTAACAGCTACCCGGCCGCTACAAATGTTGGTTCACGGAATCGGTGCATGGCCTGAGGCTCCAGTTAGCAATCAATCGGATTTGTATGAACTTCTCAAGGGGTGGGGTTTACCAACATCCGATCGATATCGAGTGGTTCATTCGGTGTCAGATGTGCTGGCCTACATCAATGAGTTTGAGGCGCAGCGCCACAAACTCGAACATGAGATTGATGGTGTCGTGGTCAAGATTGACAATCTGGCTCAGCAACGCGAAATGGGTTTTACCTCACGTGCACCTAGGTGGGCTATTGCCTATAAGTACCCGCCAGAGCAGGTCAACACCAAACTCTTAGACATAAGGGTTTCGGTAGGTCGAACCGGCCGGGCAACCCCGTATGCGGTTGTTGAGCCGGTAAAGGTTGCTGGCTCGGTGGTTGAATTTGCCACACTTCATAATCAGGATGTTGTCAAAGCCAAGGGTGTACTGATCGGCGACACCGTTGTTTTGCGCAAGGCCGGCGACGTTATACCCGAAATCCTTGGGCCGGTTGTTGAACTTCGTGATGGGAGCGAGCGAGCGTTTGTGATGCCAGCTAACTGCCCAGACTGTGGTTCTCCTCTCGCGCCGTCATCAGAGGGCGATGTTGATTTGCGTTGCCAAAACTCAATGAGTTGCCCTGCGCAACTGCGCGAGCGGGTTGCCTATTTGGGTTCTCGCGGCGTACTTGACATAGAAGCGCTGGGTTATGTTGCTGCCTGTGCTTTGACTCAACCGATTGAGCCAGCAGGCGCTGGCCTCAAGTCTGAAGCCGATTTGTTTAGTCTCACGCTCGAGGACCTATTGCCGCTTAGGTCATTGGTGATGGATCCGGATTCCGGCCTCGCAAAGCTAGATAGTGATGGCCAGCCAAAAATCGTTGATTTCTTCAAGAAGAAAGACGGCACTCCTTCTGAGGTTGCACTGAAGTTACTCAGAAACCTCGAAGATGCAAAGACCAAGCCCCTCTGGAGAATCTTGGTTGCGCTCTCAATTAGGCACGTTGGGCCGGTTGCCGCCAGATCGCTAACCAATTATTTTGGGTCCCTCGATCGAATTTTTGCAGCTGATGAAGCCGATCTTTCACAGGTAGATGGTGTGGGTGCAACTCTCGCCGCCTCAATCAAAGACTGGATTTCTGTGGACTGGCACCAGAAGATCATTGATAAGTGGAAGCTTGCCGGCGTCTTGATGGAGATTCCAGGGCACCCCGGACCAGGAGCTTCAACCGCTCAAGGAGGGAAATTTGCCGGAATGAGCATTGTTGCTACCGGCTCACTCAAGACCTTCACCAGGGAGCAAATCGAAGAAGCGATTATCTCTAACGGCGGCAAAGCTGCTTCTTCAGTTTCAAAAAAGACAGCTTTTGTAGTGGCAGGTGAAAATGCCGGCTCAAAGCTCGCCAAAGCAGAAGAACTCGGAATAGAGGTAATTTCCGAGGCAGCCTTCATTCAGCGTCTCGAAGCGTAGGCGTCTTTAGCCTGCGCTAACTCAGGCTTTTGGTAGGCTTGAATCCAATCATCTATTGCCTAGCGAGTGGATTTATGTCTGAAATTACGCCCGACCTGGTTAGGCATCTTGCCAACCTGGCCCGCATTGACGTCACCGACCAAGAAGTTGCACTTTTCGCCGAACAAATCAGCTTGATTGTTGATTCTGTTGCGACTGTGAAAGCTGCAGTTGAGGGCGATGTCCCTGCAACCAGCCACCCAATTCCTATGGCCAACGTCTTCCGTGAAGATGTCGTTGAACCATCACTAAGCCAGGCTGCTGCGTTGTCAGGTGCAGCAGACAGTGCCGATGGTCGCTTCCGCGTTCACGCGATTTTGGATGGGGAGTAATTCATGTCTGAACTCATTTACAAAAACGCTAGCGAGCTTGTCGAGCTGCTGAAGTCCGGCGAAGTTTCCTCGGTTGAGCTCACTCAAGCTCACCTAGACCGCACTGCCGCAGTAGATGGCGCAGTGCATTCATACCTTCACGTGGGCCCGGAGGAGGCCCTGGCTGCGGCTGCCGAGATTGACCGCCGTCGCGCGGCGGGTGAAAAGCTTCACGATCTTGCTGGTCTACCGATCGCGGTAAAAGACAACCTAACCACGATCGACGCACCGACCACGTCGGGGTCAAAGATTCTTGAAGGCTGGGTGCCTCAGTACGACGCAACCGTAGTCAAGAAGCTTCGCGAGGCCGGCATGCCGATTTTGGGTAAGACCAATCTTGACGAGTTTGCCATGGGGTCTTCTACCGAGTTCTCTGCGTTCGGCCCAAGCCGCAACCCGTGGGATCTCGACCGCATTCCAGGTGGATCTGGCGGTGGTTCGAGTTCTGTCGTGGCATCGTTTCAGGCTCCTCTGGCGATTGGTTCTGACACCGGTGGTTCGATCCGCTACCCAGCGTTTGTAACCGGAACCGTGGGAACCAAGCCAACCTATGGCGCCGTTTCGCGCTACGGTCTAATTGCTTTGGCTAGCTCACTTGACCAAATTGGTCCAGTTTCTCGCAATGTTCTTGATGCTGCCCTTCTACAAGATGTGATCGCGGGCCACGACCCTCACGACAGCACCTCATTGCCAGAATCATTGGGCTCAATGACCGAGGCGGCCAAGAAGCTTGACGTCAAGGGCATGCGAATTGGTGTAATCAAGCAGCTGACTGGCGCGGGCTTCCAACCTGGGGTCTCGGCTAGATTCCAAGAGAGTCTTGAGTTGCTAAAAAATGCGGGTGCCGAGATCGTTGAGGTTGATTGCCCAAGTTTCGAGTACGCAATTGCGGCTTATTACCTAATCCTGCCGGCGGAAGCCTCGTCTAACTTGGCCAAGTTTGACTCAGTTCGTTTTGGTTTACGGGTTACCCCTGAGGGCGCCCCCACCATTGAGCGCGTTATGGCAGCTACCCGCGAGGCTGGTTTTGGGCCAGAGGTCAAGCGCCGAATCATTCTGGGTACATATGCTCTTTCTAGTGGCTACTACGATGCCTACTACGGTTCGGCTCAAAAGGTTCGCACCCTGATTCAGCGTGACTTTGATGCGGCATTTGCCAAGGCAGACGTGTTGGTCTCACCAACCGCACCGACCACGGCATTCAAGTTGGGTGAAAAGCTTGAAGACCCACTGGCGATGTACCTGAACGACATTGCCACTATTCCGGCAAACCTTGCCGGTATTCCAGGAATGGCGATTCCTAACGGTCTGGCCGAGGACACCAACTTGCCATCAGGCATTCAGCTATTGGCGCCAGCCCGCGCAGATGCCCGCCTGTACCAGGTTGGCGCGGCCCTTGAAAAGATGCATGAAGACATCTGGGGTAAGCGAATGATTGATTTTGCACCTGCATTGGAGGTTCGCGGCTAATGGCTAAAGACGAATTGATGAACTATGAGAAGGCTATTGAGCAGTTTGAGGTTGTTATTGGCCTTGAGGTTCACGTCGAACTGAACACCAAAACCAAAATGTTCTGTGGCTGCCGCAATGAGTTTGGTGACGAACCAAACACCAATGTGTGCCCAATCTGTATTGGTCTTCCGGGGTCGCTTCCGGCCGTAAACAAACGGGCTATTGAGTCGAGCATCTCAATTGGTTTGGCTTTGGGATGCGAGATTGCGCCAACTGGCCGATTTGCTCGCAAGAATTACTTCTACCCGGACTTGGCTAAGAACTTTCAGACTTCTCAATACGACGAGCCAATTGCCTACGAGGGAAGCCTCGATGTAGAGGTGCCGTCTGGCAAGACGTTCACGGTTGACATTGAACGGGCGCACATGGAGGAGGACGCTGGCAAGCTCACGCACGTGG
>JBEEOK010000002.1:0-6759 GCA_041191645.1 Actinomycetota bacterium
TTGGGGAATCTTTGACTACTATGCACTCCGCTAACACGGCTTTTTTCCAGTTTCTCCTTGGAACACTGGGCACATTAAATTCGCCTGATGAATTCTGTAAGACCTTGGTTCATTACTTACATGAGTCCACCGGGTCGACATCTGCATTCATAACGCGCCTTGATAAAGACGCAAACATCAGATGGCTAGGCCGCTACGGCCAAAACATTGATGAGTTCAACATCTCGGTTCTGAGTGTCTGGGATTCTTCGGCTTCTGGTCGGGCGATTGTTGAGAATAAACCCTTCGTCGTGGAGTCTGCTGCACAATACGAGGAATTATTCGGGTCGCGCACTCTCGAACACCCATCCGGTGACGGTCTCTTGGTTTTGCCGGTGAAGCTCAAGGGGCAGCCCGCTGGGGCAATCGGCATAGGCTTTGACCGCCAGATTGATACCTCGATTTTGAGTAATCCGGAATTCGAATTTTTGGCCCTAGCCACTGCCCTGTTGCTGGCCCGCGCTCGAGACACCAAACCAGGAAGTTCACTGGAAGATCAAGACTTAGAAGAAACAGCAATCACTCAGCGTGAAATTTCAATTCTTCAACTGATTGAAGAAGGACTAACCCATTACGAAATTGGGCGAGTTTTGAACTTGAGCGAATCCACAATCAAACAAACCAGCTCCGAGCTCTATAAGAAGCTGGGCGTGAACAAAAAATTGGATGCTCTTGAAAAAGCCAAGGCACTAAGACTGATCTAGCAACTAGTTCAAAATGAACTGAACGTTCTCAGACTTAACACCGTTGACGGTTGCCACCAGGTGGTAGCTGGCGCCTCCGGCAATGACGGGCTGCTGGTCAGCGCCGCACCCTTTAGCGCTAGAGAACACGCGGTACCAATCGGCGTTCTCAGTGCTGCTGGTAACCGATTCACCGGCTTTGATCAAAACCGGATAACCAACCAACTTGGTGCGGTCGCAGTCTGCTGACTCCCAAATAACCTGATCGCCGCTGGTCACTGTGTAAAAGACCAGTGCTGGGCCAACGTCAATCACGCAATCAATGGCAGACAGGTTGGTGGCCTTGAATGAGAAAAACGGGTTGATTCCACTGTCAAAACTGCTCTGTGCGCTTCCTGCCGAGTTGGTGACGCGCGCCTCAATTTTGATGTTAGCTGGGTCGCAATTTGAACCTGGAGTAGCCGAGGCAGACGCCACCGGGCTGGCGGCCGAACCAGGCGCTGCTAAGGCGCCCGAGACCCAATTGACCAACGATGAAACGCCGGAAATTACCAAAACCACCAACAAAACAACAATCACCAAGGCAACTAGCCGGCGAATCAGAAAGTTAGGTTTTTTGCTCATGCTTAAAGGCTAGCCAAAGCCAGCATTACAAAGTCTTAAGCATGCGAGTGTTGCCCAGAGTGTTTTGCTTGACGCGCGCAAGGTCCAAGAACTCAGCAACACCGTCATCGTGCGAACGAACCATTTGAGCGTAAGTCTCAGCATCGATCGGCACATCAGAGATTTCTTTGAAGCCACCCTTGGCAAAGAAGTCCACTTCAAAGGTCAAACAGAAAACTCGCTTGATGCCCAGAAAGTCAGCTCGGGCAATGAGTGCGTCAAGAATTGCTCTACCAACGCCGTGGCCGCGCATGTGCTCGGCGACAACCACGGAACGCACTTCAGCGAGGTCCTCCCACATAACGTGCAGGGCACCGGCACCAACCACAAAGCCATTCTCGTCTTCGGCAACCATGAACTCGGGCACGGCCTCGTACAAACCAACCAGCTCATGACCAAGCAGCACGCGTGAGCCCTCAAGTGGCTGACGCATTGCCTGAATGTGCCTAACGTCTGAGGTTAGAGCTGGGCGTACCTTGATTGTGCTGTGGGTCATGAATTAACGGTAGCCGAATTTTCGGCAACCCACGCGCCAAGAATAGTGAGCTTTTGCTCGGCCTCACTGCCAGGCTCAGCGGTGTAAATATTCATTGATACCGGCCCCTCGGCCAAAACCTGAAAAGGCTCGTAAGTCAGCGTGATTTGGCCAATGAGCGGGTGAATGATTGATTTTGTTCCACCTGGGTGACGGTAGACCCGGTGCTTGGCCCACAGGGTTCTGAATGACTCAGACTTTGACGAGAGCTCTCCAATCAACGCCTGAAACTTTGGGTCATCAGCTGCGCGCAGGGCCTCAAGCCTCAGAGTTCCAACCGCTGCCTCGCAAATCTTGGCGTAGTCCACGTAAAAGTCTTGTGAATTCGCATCTAGAAAGATCCACCGAGCAATGTTTCCTTGGGCGATACCACTCTCAAAAACAGGTGAATAAAGCGCCCGCCCCAACTTATTGGCACCCAACAACTCAAGGCGCCCACTGGTGATAAATACCGGCACATCGTGGATGGATGCCAGGATTTGCTCTAGGTTGGCACGCAAACCCTTGACCGATGCCGTTGCTCTAGTCGGCACACCTGATCGAGCACTCTTAGCCAAATCGAAAAGGTAGGTGGTCTCGGTGGTGTCCAACTGAAGTGCTCTGGCCAGCGCGTTGAGCACACTGTCTGAGGCCCCGTCTAGGTTGCCGCGCTCTAGCCGAATGTAATAGTCGGCGCTTACCCCGGCCAACATGGCAACTTCTTCGCGCCTAAGGCCAGCAACCCGGCGATTGCCGCCAAATGCCTGAAGCCCAGCCTGCTCTGGAGAGAGGCGCGAGCGGCAGGCCACCAGGAACTCTTTGACCGTCTGTTTGGTATCCATGAGGCAAGAATAGCCAAGAAAACCAATCGCATAACAGGTATTACCAATACCTGTAATAACGTCAACTGGCACACCCCCGATAGTTGCCTTTTGATAGAACTACAAACTATTGAATGGCGGCAACGTGGGTGACTTTCTGATTCAGGCTCTGGGCTTTCTTGGCGGGGCCATCGGCACAATTCAGGCGTTCCCTCAGGCCTGGCGAATTAGAAAACTTGGCCACGGTTTTGGTGTGAGTGTTACCTCCTGGATCTTGATGTACGCCAGAAGCGCCGCCTGGCTGGGCTACTCATTCGCGGCACTTTTGCTGCCTCTGATTCTGAGCAATGTGCTGGCCACCGTAGCAGCCGCACTAGTTGTCGTTGCCTTGATGGCTCACAGCCTCAAGAACTGGTTGCTGTTGGTAGGTGGCGGTTCGGCAATCGCCTTAGCATTTGCGCTGCTACCAATGGAATTCACCAACCCGATTCTGCTGTTCATCACACTCTTTGTGCGGGTGCCGCAATTGCGCAAAACCTGGCAGCTGCGCCGCAGCGGCCGAGTCTCGGCGATGTCAATGGGCTCGCTAGCGCTATCTCTAGCCAGCTTGCTCAGCTGGGAGATTTACTTCATTGCGCTCAATCAGAGTTTCCTGATTTTGACTACCAGCATTGCCTTGGTGTTTACGCTCGCCATCAGCGCAATCGAGTATTACGCAATGCGCCTAACCAAAAACGCAGTTCTTGAAACCCAGCAAATTTAACCGATCCCACGCAAAGGAGAAATCATGAAAGCAACATTTCTATACGGCGCCAGCGATGTTCGAGTTGACGAGATTGCCCCGGCCAGCATTTTGAAGCCGACTGACGCAGTGATTCGCACAGTTGTTGCCTGCGTGTGCGGCAGCGACCTTTGGGATTACTACAGCAAGCCGGCAGCTGAAACCGGCGTTGCCAAGGGTCACGAGGTTATTGGTGTTATTGATCAAATTGGTGCCGAGGTTCGAGACTTTAAGGTTGGCGACCTAGTGGTTATTCCTTTTGTAGCCTCGTGTGGCGCCTGCGACTTTTGCCAGGCCAACCAGCAGACCTCTTGCCGCAACATCGAGTTCTTTGGCCACGGTGGCGGCGGCGCCTGCCAGGCAGAAATGGTGCGAATTCCATGGGTTGACGGAACCGCGGTCAAGCTGCCGGTCACCGAAGATTCTGAGTTGATGCCGTCACTATTGACCCTGTCTGATGTTTTGTGTACCGGTTACCACGCAGCAGTCTCAGCTGGGGTGCAAGCTGGTGACACCGTGGCTGTAGTGGGTGACGGTGCCGTTGGTCTGTCGGCAGTGATTGCAGCAAAGCTAATGGGTGCAGGCCGAATCATCTTGATGAGCCGCAACGAAAGCCGCAGCAAACTGGGCATCGAGTTTGGCGCCACCGACATTGTGACGGAGCGCGACGAGGCGGGCATTGCCAAGGTTCGCGAGTTGACAGGCGGCGACGGCGCAGCCCGCGTTCTGGAGTGTGTTGGCACCCAATCAGCAATCGACACGGCTATTGCCATTACCCGCGACTACGGTGTGATCGGCCGAGTTGGAGCTGCGCAGTATGACAACATTCCAATGAACTTTGGCACCATCATGCGCAACATCGGAATCTATGGCGGTGTGGCACCAGCCCGCGCCTACATTGAAACGCTCATGCCACTGATCCTTGACGGCACCATTAACCCTGGCAAGGTGTTTGACCTGACTGTCGGCATTGATGAAATCAGCGAGGGCTATAAAGCGATGGCTGAACGAACCGCAATTAAGGCGCTAATCAAGTTTTAGTGCAGCTGCTGCATCTTCCATGGTCGGGCAACCAATAGGTAAGCCGCCAAGGCAATCACCATAAACAGCAGAATGTTTCCGCCGTAACCGGCAGTGGTGCTCATGTTTAGAGTCGTGAAGTAAGGCCCAGCCGCGGTTGAGGCAATGTAGCTTGCGGCGCTCATGAGTGCCGCTGCTGTTCCGGCCTCTTCACCGTGGTGAGCCAGCGCCAAAGACTGAACGAGGGTAAACAAGAACCCAAAGAAGAACAACCAGCCAAAGGTGATGACTACAACTAGGTTGAGGTCTGGGTTAGCGTTGGCCACCCAAACTAGCGCCAAGCCAACCCCAAGGGCGGCCAAGATTGCGCCGGTAATTACCCAGTTGGTTGGCAGTCGGCTACCGATCCAGCTAGCGGCTTGAATGCCCACATAGGCAGCCACCGAGTTGGCGGCAAAGTAGATGCCGATTTGGTTTGGTGGCACATCAAACGATGAACCGATCAATGCCGGGAAAGCCACGATGTAACCGAATTGCGAGACACCAATCGCCATGAAAACAATCACCAGACCGGTGAAAGCGCGGTCTTTGAGAACCTTGCCAAAACTCTTGAAGACATCAAGAAAATTGACTCGTTGCTTATTCTCAACGTGGTTGGTTTCTGACAAAGTTTTGTAGGCCAGCAGCAACAGCAGGCCAGAGTAAATTGCAATCAAACCGGCTAGGCCACGCCAATCGGTGAAATTCAATGCGAGTGAACCTGAGGTTGGCGCGATTACCCATGCAGCGGCACCCACCAGGAACATACGGCCCATGGCTTTGATCAGATCGACGCCGGAATATAGGTCACGAATAATTGCAGCGCTGACCACAAAGACGGCAGCCGAGGTAACACCTTGAGCCAATTTGGCCGCGGTAAACAGAAACACATTTGAGGCAAAAACCAAACCAACGGTTGCCACAAAATAACCCAGAGTCGAGTACAACAATGGCTTGCGGCGCCCGTAGGCATCGCTGATTGGACCAACCAAAATTGTGCCCAGCACAAAACCCAGAGTGATGGCGCTAACGCTCAGCTGAACAGTTGCTAGGTCGGTGCCGAGATCCTGAGCCATCTTTGGAAACGATGGTAGATATGGGTCAATGCTGAACGGGCCCAGGGTGGTTAGGCCACCCGCCAAAGCTACTAGCCCAGCGTTTTTCTTTTTTAACATTAATCCCTATTGGTTGCTGAACGCTGCATCAAATGATGCTGAAGGTAGGTTCCAAAGCAGCGAACGAATGTAGCCGACTGCTTCTTTGGCGCCGTGCAAACGGTCCATTCCGGCGTCTTCCCATTCGATCGAGATTGGACCCTTGTACCCGATTGAGTTTAGAGCTCGGAATGAGTCCTCCCAAGGAACATCACCGTGACCAGTTGACACAAAGTCCCAGCCGCGGCGAGGGTCACCCCAAGGTAGGTGTGAGCCCATTACGCCAGCGCGACCATTCTGCGGGCGCATGCGGGTGTCTTTGCAGTCCACGTGATAAATACGATCTTTGAAGTCAACAATGAAACCAACTGGGTCAATGTTTTGCCACATCATGTGCGATGGGTCCCAGTTGAAACCAAATGCCTCTCGGTGGTTAATGGCCTCAAGGGTGCGCACACTTGACCAGTAGTCATAGGCAATCTCACCTGGGTGAACCTCGTGTGCAAAACGCACACCCTCTGAATCAAAAACATCCAGGATAGGGTTCCAGCGGTTCGCAAAGTCTTCAAAACCCTGCTCAATTCTTGAAGCTGGCACCGGCGGGAACATGGCCACGTATGACCAAATGTTTGAGCCAGTAAAGCCAACCACGGTGTCAACACCAAGCTTGCGAGCCACACGCGCCGCACGCTTCATGTCTTCGGCAGCACGCTGGCGCACACCCTCGGCATCGCCATCGCCCCAAACATAAGGGCGAAGAATGGCCTGGTGCCTAAAGTCAATTGGGTCGTCGCAAACTGCCTGACCTGCCAAGTGGTTAGAAATTGCGAAGGTCTTCAAACCGTACTTAGCCAAAATATCTAGGCGAGACTGCACATAGGCGTCGTCTTCGTCGGCACGCTGCAGGTCAAGGTGGTCACCTGATGCGGCAATCTCAAGACCGTCATAGCCCCACTCGGCGGCAAGGCGGGCAACTTCTTCGAACGGCAGATCAGCCCACTGGCCGGTGAACAGGGTTACTGGGTGTGATGACTGTGACATGTTG
>JBEEOK010000003.1:0-32763 GCA_041191645.1 Actinomycetota bacterium
TTGCTCGGAGACTCAGACGGAGTGGCGGTTTCAGAAGGCGCCTCAGATGGTGATGCACTAGCCGAGCTACTTGGAGAGGCTGGATCACTTGGCTTTTGTTCAGTGCCCCAGTTTGGGTAAAGCAGGGCGCAACCGGTCAACGAAACCGCAACAAAAGTTGCAGTCGCTAGGGCTAGCACCTTCTTCATCAGTTACTCCTCAGTCACCGGGTTAGAGGCTGTTTTAACCATGGCATGAATTGCTGAGAAATCAGGGTGAATTACATCGATGGTCGGCGGAACCAAAGGCAGCGAAACCACACCTTGCTTGCGGGCCAGAGTTGCCAGGTTTACGTATTGAGTGAGCATTGGGCTTGGAATATCGGTGCGCACCATCTTTTTGCCGGCCGCAGCAATCTGCTGGAATCGACTCAAAACCGTGGCTGGCTCAATCTGCTTGAGCACCGCATCTTCAACCTCGTGCTGACGCTTCATGCGGTCATAGTCAGAGGTGGTGTGACGCGAGCGGGCGTACCACAGTGCGGTGTAGCCATCCATGTGCTGTTGGCCGGCTTCAATCCAACCTTTGACATCTGAAAGATCCTCGCTTTGGCCACCAATCGGTAGGCGTTCTTTCACATTGATGTCAATGCCGCCCAAGGCATCAATCAGCGATTCAAAGGCGGCCATATCGACCAAGACATATGACTGAATTTCTAGCCCGGTCACGTATTCAACCGCGTCGCGAGTGGCCTCGGTGCCAGGGGTTGAACCTTCTTTTTCGGCATTTGGGTAAAGGTCGGCGTGGTTGTCTTCAACATCTTTGTAGATGGCGTTTATCAAACACTCAACGCCGCAGTCCCAGCCGTTTGGGTAAACCTCAAGCATTGGTGACCCCTCAGAAAAGCTAACCCGCTGAAGGTTGCGTGGAATGCCGATGTTCACGGTTTGGCCAGTAGTGGCATCGATGCTGATCACCGAGATGCTGTCTGGGCGAATACCAAAACGGTCTGCACCAGCATCGGCACCCAAAAGCATGATGTTGTAGCGGCCGTCGACCGGAGCGGTGTAGCCACCCTGATTAAAAACTGTGCCAATAAAGTTAGATTGCACGCCAGCCAGGTTGCCACCGTAAGCTACCGCCGAGGTGCCCAGAACACCGGTCAGCAGAATTGCGCTCAGGGTGATCCAGCGTTCGCGGTTGTACATGCGACCAACTCGAATTAGTCGCAGGGTGTCTAGCGAGACCACAGCAAAGATAACCGCGTAGGCGACCAAAATTACCGCGACCAAACCCATCAGGAATGGAACAGTTGCCAACCAGATAACCCAGTCACGATTTACTAGCCCAAGCGCGAGCACCAGAAGAAACAGACCCCAAACACTGACGGTTGCGGTCAAGGCAAATCGGGCAAACTTGCGATTTCCGGCCAGCAGCTGAGCTGAACCTGGAACCAATAGATTAAGCGCAATCAAAAACCAGGCACGGCGGTGCATTTGCTCGGGGGTGGCCCGTTCAAAGTTGCGAAAAGGGCCGCCCGCAGCATTTCTAGACTGCGCGCGTTGGCTAAGGCGCGGGTTTAGATTTGTGATTTTAGCTTCGCATTCTTCTCTGCAACCTGAGTCTTCAGAAGGTCGCTATAGGCGGCCATCGCCGCTGAAAGTTCTGGATCAAATGCGCCAAGAATTCTGGCTGCCAGGATTCCCGCGTTCTTAGCGCCACCGATCGAAACGGTGGCTACGGGAATGCCAGCTGGCATCTGAACGATCGACAAAAGGGAATCCATGCCGTCAAGCTTGGCCAGTGGAACCGGCACGCCGACCACTGGAAGTGTGGTCACCGAGGCCAGCATTCCCGGAAGGTGTGCGGCGCCACCAGCACCCGCGATGATTACCTTGATGCCGCGGCCGGCAGCAGCTTTGCCCCACTCGATCATCTTTTCTGGGGTGCGGTGAGCCGATAGAACCTCAACCTCATAGGCAATGCCGAAGTCTTTTAGAGCTTGGGCGGCATCAGACATGACCGACCAGTCAGAGTCAGAACCCATAACTACGCCAACGATAGGGCGGTCAGTTGAAGATTCAGACATAGGGGCTCCTTAGATAGCGGTGACCCGTAAATTTTACCGAAGGGTAGCGGATTATCCCCGTAGCAAAACAGCTGCAGCGCCCTTAGCTTCTGAGAGCGCGTGCTCGGCTGATTCGGCCACCACGGTCACGTGACCCATTTTGCGGCCAGCTCGAGCACCCTTTCCATAGGTGTGAATTTTGGCTTCTGGGTGAGCCGCCAATGCCTGCGGATAGGCCTGAACAAAATCATTTTGGTCATCTACACCCAGCAGGTTGACCATAACGGCGTGCTTAGCCCGAGGTGCAGCTGAACCAAGCGGGAGGTCTAGCACTGCTCGAAGGTGCTGCTCGAACTGGCTAGTGATTGAGCCCTCGATGCTGAAGTGCCCAGAGTTATGCGGGCGCATTGCCAGCTCGTTAATCAAGATGCGGCCGTCGCGTGCCTCAAACATTTCAACGGCAAGGACGCCGGTGACACCCAGGCCTTCGGCAACATTCTTGGCAATTTCAGCTGTGCGGTCGATGGTTGCTGAGTCGGCATCTGGAGCAGGTGCCAAAACTACTGAGCAAACCCCATTCTCTTGAATGGTCTGGACCAACGGCCAGGCCTCAAAGTCTCCGCTTGGGCGGCGAGCGCTCAATTGCGCCAGCTCGCGAACAAAGTCCACCTTTTCTTCTGCTAGAAGACTGCCGCCGTAGTTGGCCAGGTTTTCGAGCCAGTCAGCTGCGTCGGCGGCGTTTCGTACCACGCGAACACCCTTGCCGTCATAACCGCCGATCGGTGTTTTCAGAATGGCAACGCCATCGTGTGCTGCAATGAAAGCCTCTAGAGTTTCAGCATCTTGGATCTGGGCCCAATCAGGCATCGGCAGACCTAGGGCACCCAAACGCTTGCGCATGCTGAGCTTGTTTTGAGCAAAAGCCAGCGCTTTGCTTGGTGGTTGAACACTGACGCCCTCAGCCTCGAGTGCCTCTAGCACACTAAGCGGAACGTGCTCGTGATCAAAGGTAATTATGTCTACTGTTTTCGCGAATTCGCGAACCAAATCCACCTGGGTGTAATCGCCGACCATCGTGGTGGCCAACTCAGCAGAAGAACCTGCCGCCTCAGCTAGAACCTTGATTTCAATTCCGAGGTTGATTGCCGGCGGGGTCATCATTCGGGCCAGCTGTCCGCCACCAATAACGCCAACTCGCAGTGCACCCATGTTGTTTCCCATCGTTTTGTGAAGTTCTATATTGACGCAGCTAGGCGGTCAATCTCTAATGCCACCATTTTGTGACGAGGCACTCCCCTGATCTCCACTACGTCCTGGTCATCCAAGATCAGCGAAATAGTGCGGCCCTTGCCAACCTCAACATCGCGAATGTTTGACAACCTGATTTCTCGGCGGTGTTGCCCCATGAGGCCAGAACGAATAATTACACGAGCGGTGGTGACCTCAAGGTATGTGCTGAGGTATCGCAACAGCGGAATCAACCAAAAAATCAGAACCAGGACTCCGACCACAGCCCAAACCAAAGTGTTTTGCCACTGCTCGGTAAGGCGACCAGCGAACACGGTCAGAGCAGCGCTGGCCAAACCCAGAACCAAGGTGGGCAAAAACATTTGACTGGCACGCGGGCGCAACTTGGCCAGGCGCTGTTCCGACATAAAACTCATCAGGTTAATTGTGTCTTAGATGCACGATATCGCCGGCAGCCACCGGCAACAACTGGCCAGTATCTTCGCGCAGCAAGATTAGTCGGCCACTGTCATCGATTCCGACCGCCTCACCAAATACTTCGGTGTCTCCGGGCATTACGGCTTTGACGCGCCGGTTCAAAGTGCCACAGTTTTCAATCACTGAATATCGCAACCCGCTTGCCACGGCATCTCCATTGGCCGACACAAATTTTGAATACAGCTCTTTTAGCTTGGTTAGGTACTCGGCTAGAACCACATCGATGTCAGTCTCGCTTGCGCCAGAAAGCAGCAATGAAGTGGCATTTTCGATGGGCAACTGATCCTGGCTCTGCAATACGTTTAGCCCAGCGCCAACTACAACACCCGAAAGATCTGGCACGAGTTCACTAAGTACGCCGGAAAGCTTCTGCTCGCCTACCAGGACATCGTTTGGCCACTTGAGGTTCGAACGATTAGGGGCAATCATCTGGCTTACCGCATGGTTCATAGCCAACCCCGCCATCAGTGGCAGCCAAGAGAACCTGGTCGGTGTTACACCCTCCGGTTTCAACAGCACTGAAACGAATAGCGAGCTGCCTGCTGGGGCCAACCACTCGCGACCAGCACGCCCACGGCCCGCACTTTGAAAACCAGCTACCAAGACTGAGAAGTCAGGCAAATTCAAAGCTTTCGAGATCAAGTCGCTGTTTGTAGACCCGGTTTCGGTGACGTATTCAATATTTGGTGCCACCATTCGGCTACGTGCAAAATCCATGGGCTCAAGGTTACCTTCTGTAGGTTCTAGACAGCCAAATCACAAAACTGCAGTGCCTAACCTTCAAAGGAATGACTTGTTTCTCTGGGTAGAGTGTTTTTTATGACCTTTGAGAACACCTTCACTAGCGCCATCAGGTTGAACCCAGACATTGCCACCACCAAGGGCAAGCTGGAAGACCTGCGCCAGCGCTACCACGAGGCCGTCACAGCCGCCGGTGAAACCGCTATTGCCAAGCAGCACGCGAAGGGCAAGAACACTGCCCGCGAGCGCATTGAGATGCTGCTGGACCCAGGTTCATTTGTTGAGCTAGACGAGTATGTTCGCCACCGCTCAACCGCCTTTGGCATGGATAAAAACCGCCCTTACGGTGACGCGGTCGTTACGGGAGTCGGAACCATTCACGGACGTCAGGTGGCGCTGTTCTCTCAGGACTTCACAATTTTCGGTGGCTCACTCGGTGAGGCTGCCGGCAACAAGATCATCAAGATCATGGACCTTGCCATTTCCACTGGGGTTCCGATTATTGGAATTCTTGACTCGGGAGGAGCCCGCATTCAAGAGGGTGTGATTGCGCTTGGCAAGTACGGGGAAATCTTCAAGCGCAACACCATGGCTTCAGGAGTAATCCCGCAGATCTCAATCATCATGGGCCCTGCCGCCGGTGGCGCGGTGTACTCACCGGCCCTGACCGACTTTGTCATTATGGTCGACAAGACCTCAAACATGTTTGTAACCGGCCCAGACGTAATCAAGACCGTGACCGGCGAGGACGTTGGCATGGAAGAACTTGGCGGCGCCCGCACTCACAATGAGCGCTCTGGTGTGGCCCACTATCTGGCTGATGACGAAACAGACGCCATTGACTACGCCCGCGCCTTGCTGAGCTATTTGCCAGAGAACAACCTCTCTGAGACCGTGGTTTACGCCCCCGAGGGTGAGCTGGAGGTCACCGATGAAGACCGCACTCTGGACACCATCATTCCTGACTCACCAAACCAGCCTTATGACATGAAGGCAATCATCGAGGGCATCGTTGATGGCAACGAATTCCTTGAGGTTCAGCCACTGTTTGCACCAAACATCTTGATCGGTTTTGCTCGTGTTGATGGCCGCAGCGTCGGAATCGTGGCCAACCAGCCTCAGCAGATGGCTGGAACTTTGAATATTGAGGCCGGCGAAAAGGCTGCTCGCTTCGTTCGCTTCTGCGACGCCTTCTCGATTCCCATTCTGACCTTGGTAGACGTTCCTGGGTACCTTCCGGGCACCGACCAAGAATGGGCCGGTGTGATTCGCCGCGGAGCCAAGTTGCTTTACGCCTATGCAGAGGCAACCGTTCCACTGGTCACAGTTATTACTCGCAAGGCCTACGGTGGCGCCTACATCGTGATGGGCTCTAAGCAGCTTGGTGCTGACATTAACCTGGCCTGGCCAACCGCCGAGATTGCCGTGATGGGTGGTCAGGGTGCTGTGAACATTTTGTTCCGCGACCAGATCAAGAAGGCTGAAGAGGCCGGCATGGATGTTGCCGCGGTGCGCGCTAAGCTTGCCGCCGAATACACCTACAACGTGGCCAGCCCATTCTTGGCCGCCGAACGCGGTGAGCTGGACGGCATTATTGAGCCAAGCGCCACCCGCATCCAGGTGATTAAGGCCCTGCGCGCACTGCGAACCAAGCGCTCTAACTTGCCACCAAAGAAGCACGGAAACATTCCACTGTAATGAGCGAGACTCAGAACCCTGAAGACAACCTGCAGGCCGAACTGCGGGTTGTTTCTGGTGCACCTAGCTCCGAGGAACTTGCCACGGTGATTGCCGTGCTGCAGGCGGTGCACGCCGAGGAAGTGGCATCGACCACCGGCTACGAGCGCCCGCTGAAGTCAAGCTGGTCGCGCAATGTGGCCCAGCTGCGGCACCCAATCATTCCTGGGCCAGGTCAGTGGCGCGGCGCCTACCGCTCAGGTCTGAACTAAGACCTTGAGACCAGACCGCGTTTATTTAATCGTTATCGCCAGTCCCCCGAAGAGGGGACAGCATTTTGCAACCACGAGCACCCAAGTCAATCCATACTTGAACTAATAGCTTTAGTTCAAAGTTTCTGGGGAACGAATTAAGGCTTGGGGTCAGGCGAATACCTGATTGGGGAAAGAATCGGTGGTCCTTCGGGACCGCCGTTTCTTATTTAACCTGCCATCAGATTTGTGTGGCAGCCAGGTATTCGTTAGAGCTTAAGCCACAGATCTGGCTTGGCAACACCAGAGCGGGTCGCCATAACCGTAATGCGCCATTCTTCACCCAGGGGTGCACGCAAAGTAATTCGCCCTTCGGCAATACCATCAATCGCTGCGGCAGCTTTAGCCAGCAACTCATCGCGCTCGGCATTGGTTGCATCTTCCAATCCGCCCTCATCGAGCAGAATCACCTCAACCCCGCGAGCACGCGCCTCAAGAACAGCCTTTTTTATGGCTGGGTTCACCAGACCACGCCCGCGAATCTCATCGCGCAGAGCGGCTTCGAGCAGCTGCGACTTAGCCTTGAGCTCATCACTGAAGTCACCCGGGGTGTTTGCAATTTCACGAAGTTGCGGCACCGCCTGATTCAAAGCCTCAGCAATTCTTCGCTGGTGTTCTTCGCGCGCGGCAGTAACAAATGCGGTTTCAGCCAAAGTCTTTCGTTGCTTCGCTCTGAACGACTCGGCTGCCAACTGAGTGCCACGAATACCGCGTGACATCAGCGCACCAACCACAAAGAAAATCACGGCACCAACTACACCGGTACCCATGATCGCGCCAGCGCCACCCCAGATAATTACCTGCGCAGCCACAGCAACCACAATCAAGATTCCAAACGGAATGCGGTCCCGGAAAGCCGTTGCTGCCGAAAGGCTAGCCAATGCACCAACGAACCAGGTTGAGTAGTCGCCAACCTGATCGGGGTTAATACCCGGAAGCAAAAGAGCTGGGATCAAAACAGCGATTGCAACGTTGTAACCGGCTAACCAGCGAGGTAACTTCAACAGCTTAAACATGGTGAGTGTTGGCACCACGCCACCCAGATACAGAATCACCGAGATCACTAACTGCACGGGGGTGGATGACTCAAAATAACCAACCAATGCCAGCACAGCAGGGTAAACGCAGAACATCATGGCCACAACGGACACGGCCCAACGAGGCACAGGAATCACGCGCGGCTCCATTCCAAAATGATTGCCGAGCCCTTGCCAGGAGCGGCATCTATTTTCACGGTGCCACCGACTGCCTCAACGCGATTGATGATTGAGAGGCGCAGACCCACACGATTCTTCGGAACGCGCGAAGGCCTGAAGCCTTTGCCGTCATCTTTGATCACGATCTTGATTGAGTCTGCGGATCCTTTGAGTCTGACTGCGCACTCGGCACCTTCACCAGCATGCTGGTTGGCATTGGTAATTGCCTGAATAGTTGCCTCAGATAGCGCAGCCGCGACACGGTTTGGAATCCGCAGATCGCTGGCCCCGGTTTCGCGAATTGCCACGTCTGGGTAATCAGTCCTAACGGTGTCCAAAAAGGCACCAAACAGGCTAAAAGAGGTAATGTCCTTCTTGGTCGGGTCAGCTGTGAATGCATCGGTTTGCAAGGCATCGATTGCCGCGTTGGCCAACTGCTTGGCCTCGGCTGAACGCTCTGGGTCACTTGCTTTTGAGGTGACCACAAGGGTGGTCAATACTTTGTCGTGAACCAGCGCATCAACGCGGGCGCGCTCTTGTTCCACTGCGTCAACTCGGGCACGTTCAGCCTCAGCCTCAGCGGCAGCCTGAGCCGCCTCATCGGTCTTGCCAGCCTGGTCAATTAGCAGCAAGAGCAGCAGCGAGAACGAGGAGCTGAACAACATTGTGTAGAGGCTGTCTTTGAGAGCAGAAGACACTTCGGCACTGCCGCCTGCCGCAGTCTGCTGCACAAAGAACCAAGCCAAAGGAATTCCCACCAAGTAGGCGAGACCCCAAGCCAACGGCAATGAAACAGCCGCGGCAATTCCGGCGGTGCCGATTACCCACCAAACCCATGGGTGATAGTTGTCGGGCAAAATGCTTGGGTCCGGCACCTGAAACTGCCAAGTGGCAACCAGCAACACTGCAACTGCGGTATAGCCACGCTGTGAAGGCGCAGGGTTTTTACTGAACCAAGCGCCGTAGACAACCCAAGCCAACGAGGCAATGTGTAGCAGCAAGAGGCCAGTGGCCAGAGGGCCGTTGAGCAGTGGAATCTGCGCAAAACCATAGAGATAAATCTCGACACTAGAAATCACCAGGCCAATCGACAGCACACGGGCAATTAGCTGGATAATGCGGTTGACCGCAAAACTCTTAGTTGGTCTGGTTCTAAAGATTTGCATTGCTACTGAGGGCCTTCCTCAAGAATTCCGTCTTCAATAGCTCTTAGCAATAGGTCGGTCTTTGTCGATGTTGGGCGCCCCACCGATGAATACTTGGCGCGCACCCGGTCGATCAATTCTTTGGCGGTACTTTGGGCAATGTTCATTTCGGCGGCGGCCTGCTTGAGGGCAAAACCTGACGCGTAAAGTGTCAGCACCTCGCGCTCACGGGGCGATAGCTTTGCCCTGTCCTTGAAGTCCACATCGGCATCAATAACAGCCGAAGTTTCAGTGTTATTCACCACGTGACCAAGGGCCACCAACTTGATGGCTTTGATTAGCTCGTCCATGGATTGCGACTTACGCACTAGTGCAGCAGCACCGGCTTTAAGGGCCGAAGCCACGTGGGCTTTTTTATCAGCGATGCTAAAGATCAAAACCTGGGTTCCTGCAGCAAGAAGCGCCTTCACGTTGTCGGTGATGATTGAGCCATCGGCCAAGGAGAGGTCAAGCACCACAACATCGCAGTCAATTTTGCTTTGACCGTTTAGTAAGCCAGCGACAGTGTCAGATGCGCCACAAAAATCTAGACCGTACTCCTCGCAGGCACCGCGAAATGCAAATCTGATGGCATCGTGATCATCAACGATGGCTACGCAGATATTGCGCTCGATCGGGGCAAGGGATAGGTCGTTCATCGTTTTAAGCCTTTCGCACCAAACTTGCCACACATTCAACATGGTGGGTGTGCGGGAACAGATCAAACGCACGAAGCTGCTTGAGCTCGTAGCCACCGGCCAAGAACTGCTTCAGGTCGCGGGCCAACGCAATTGGATCGCAGGCAACGTAAACCACGTGCTTAGGGGCAATCTTCAGAAGTTGGTCAACCACTTTGGCACCGGCACCAGAGCGCGGTGGGTCTAGCACCACGGTTGAATTGCGTGGGCTCGCGGTCTTGCCTCCCTTATCTAGATTTCCGACCTTTTCATTTAAGAATCGCTCTACAGGCGCACAAACAGCCTTGACCTTTGGCAAGTCAGAAAGGTTTAAGGTGGCGTCATCGGTGGCCTGGCGGAAGGATTCGACCGAGGTCATGCGCAAGTCTTTGCCTACTCGTCCGGCGAGCGCGCTGGTAAACAAACCAACACCACCGTATAGGTCGAGGTTGTCAGCCTCTTTGTCGATGCCCACGGCCTCAACCATGTCGTTCACGCAGTTGGCCAGCAGGTCAGCAGCTTTTTTGTGAACCTGCCAGAAACCGCCGCCGCTAATTCTGAATGTGCGCCCAGCCGCGCGCTCAACCAGGCGTTCGTCGCCCTTGAGCTTGTTATCGATGCGCCATTGAACCTGGCCGGTGCTTGATGCAGCAACCTCGATTTTGCGGACGCTCTGAAAATTCTTGTTGTGCATTTCAGTTTCGCGAATTTCTTCTACTGCCAATGGCAGATCGCGAACCTTGATTACCTCGTGGCTGCGCTCACGGTAGGGGCCTACGGTGCCCGCCTCGTCAACGTGCAACTGAACGCGGGTGCGGTAACCCAAACCGTTTGCCTCGTCATCGCCAGGGGCCGCCTCAACAACCGGCCTAAGTTCAACGCCAGCCATGCGCTGCAAGGCTTCTTCAATGACATCAGCCTTTAGCTCGCGCTGGCGAGCAAGTTTGATGTGACCAAACTCGGCACCGCCGGCACCGCCAGGGCCCGCCTGCTTCCAAAAGTGGGCAACGCGATCTGGTGAGGCACCCAAAATCTCGGTTGGTTCAGCGCGGCAAAAAGACCCTCCGCGGTCTTCATAAACCACGGCCTTGACTTTCTCACCTGGCAAGACGTGCGAGACAAACACCACGCGTCCGTCGTGGCGGGCAACAAAAATGCCGCCGTGCGCCACCTTTTCGATGGTTAGTTCAAGATTCTGGCCGACCCAGTTTGTAGTTTTACTCACCGTATAAGTGTGCCAGAGTATCGGTGTGACTCGTTTAGTTCTTGCATCGACCTCTCCCGCCCGCCTGACCCTGTTGCGCTCAGGTGGCATTGAACCCACGACTATTGCTCCAGGGGTTGATGAAGATGCCGTGGCCGAAGCTGCGACTGCCATGGGGTTGATTTCAAACACGGCCGACATGGTTCACATTTTGGCTAAAGCCAAGGCTGAGGCAGTTGTAGACCACCCCGATGCCCGCAACGCTGTGATTATCGGTTGCGATTCTTCATTGGAATTTGATGGCGAGGCACTAGGAAAACCGCACCAACCGGAGGTTGCCCGGGCTAGGTGGATGGCCATGCGAGGGCGTTCGGGCGCTCTGTACTCGGGCCACTGGGTGATTGATAACCGCGATCCAAAGCCGGGCGTCTTGCCACCGGCAACCGGTAAGGTTTCGAAATCGGTGGTTCACTTTGCCGACATTTCTGACCGCGAGATTGATGCCTACGTGGCCACCGGAGAACCTCTCAAAGTTGCCGGCGCATTCACGATTGATGGCCTGGGCGGGGCGTTTCTGAAGTCAATCGAAGGCGATGCCCACACCGTTATTGGCCTATCGTTGCCAACACTTCGCGAGTTAGTTTTGAGCTTGGGCATTGAATACACCAGTCTCTGGCAGTTGTCACAGTAGTTTTGTGATTTTTTTGTAATTCACTGCCAATAAATTGGGCATTTTTGCCAATAGGCTTGGGGATTATGACTTCATCTACTCAGAAGAAAATCACCAAGGTCCTGATTGCTAACCGCGGCGAAATTGCTGTGCGCATTGCACGAGCTGCCAAAGATGCCGGAATTTTGACGGTAGCGGTTTACGCAGACCAAGACCGTGACGCGATGCACGTAAAGCTGGCCGACGAGGCCTATGCGCTGCACGGCACGACTGGTCCTGAGACCTATTTGGTGATTGAGAAGATTTTGGCCATTGCCAAAAAGTCAGGTGCCGATGCAGTTCACCCTGGATACGGCTTCTTGGCCGAGAACGCAGCTTTCGCCCAGGCAGTGATTGATGCGGGCATTATTTGGATTGGCCCATCACCGATTGCAATCGAGCAGTTGGGTGACAAGGTGTCTGCACGACATGTTGCTGAGCGCGCTGGTGCACCATTGGCTCCGGGCACTCTTGACCCAGTTTCGGGCTCGCAAGAGGTTCTTGAATTTGTGGCACAGCACGGCCTACCGGTTGCCATCAAAGCTGCCTTCGGTGGCGGTGGCCGCGGCATCAAGGTGGTTTACAAGGCTGAAGAGGTTGAAGAGGCGTTTGATTCTGCAACTCGCGAGGCGATTGCGGCATTTGGCCGCGGTGAGTGCTTTGTTGAGAAGTACCTAGAGAAACCTCGCCACGTTGAGACTCAATGCTTGGCTGATGCCTACGGAAACGTAGTTGTTGTCTCTACCCGCGACTGTTCATTGCAGCGCCGTCACCAGAAGCTGGTTGAAGAGGCCCCAGCCCCATTCTTGACCGAAGAACAGAACCGCCGACTTTACGAATCTTCAAAAGCAATTCTGAAAGAGGTTGGCTACCAGGGTGCCGGAACCTGTGAGTTCTTGGTTGCTCAAGATGGCACCATCTCATTCCTTGAGGTAAACACCCGCCTTCAGGTTGAACACCCAGTGTCTGAAGAAGTCACTGGAATTGACCTAGTGCGCGAGCAGTTCCGCCTTGCTGAGGGCGGCGTTTTGGACTACGCCGACCCAGTAGTCAAGGGCCACTCATTTGAATTCCGCATCAATGGCGAAGATGCCGGCCGCAACTTTATGCCGGCCCCTGGCCCAGTTCACGTTTTCAAGGCGCCTTCTGGCCCAGGTGTTCGCGTTGACACAGGTGTTGGCGCTGGCGATGAGATCTCAGGCTCATTTGACTCAATGATTGCCAAACTGATTGTGACCGGAGCCACCCGCACCGAAGCTTTGGCTCGTTCACGACGCGCACTAGCCGAGATGGAAGTAGCTGGTTTGCCGACCGTTCTACCTTTCCACCGCAAGATCGTCAACGAACCGGCCTTCATCGGTGACCACGAGACCAATAAGTTCGGAATTTACACCCGCTGGATTGAGTCTGAGTTTGTCAACGATATTCCTGCTTGGAGCGGCGTTTCCGAACCGGCTGCCGAGCCAGCCGAGCGCAACAACGTTGTAGTTGAAGTTGACGGCAAGCGAATTGAAGTATCACTGCCTAAGCGCCTGTTGGCAGCCGGTGCTGGCGTTGCGGGACCAGCGGTTGCCGGTCACGCGCCAAAGCGCAAGAGCCACGGATCGGCCACTGCCGGCAGCGGCGGCGCATCAGGTAACGCACTAAAGGCACCGATGCAGTCAACCGTGGTCAAGATTGCGGTTGCTGTCGGTGACACCGTCAACGAAGGCGACTTGGTTGTAGTGCTTGAAGCCATGAAGATGGAACAGCCGATGAACGCCCACAAGACCGGAGTAATCAAGTCAATCTCAGCGGTAGTTGGAACCACAGTTCCAGCCGGAACCGTTCTGCTGGAATTCGAAGACTAAACGCTCAAATTTGAAAACTAAGTTCTCGGTTTTTCTTGTAGTACGCGATTTCTTTTAGTACCGCCTTTCTTGTATTACCGCTGACACTCAGCGAACCCCAACAAGAATCTTTTTTTTTGCGTATGTTAACGCTCATAAACCTGGTCAAATACCTGGTTTCTAACTACGCAAAAATTTGAGTTTCTTGACCTTATCCTTGCCGGGGTGTTCCGCGAAGACCGTGGGGAATTCGCGGCTTTTTGCATAGGCATTTGCGGGCAAATTTGAGCAGGTTAGTAGTCACAAACCTGGTCTGTTTCGGCTTTTTTGATTAGGTTCCCTGAATGGTCACCAGCAGGACTAGTTACCCGAACCGGCCAGACTAAACGTTTGGCTTGTGCAGCGCACGAGCCGCATCGCTGATGGTTCCTGAAAGCGATGGGTAGACGGTGAAGGTGCGAGCCAACTCATCGACGGTCAAACGGTTTTCAATAGCTACGGCGATCGAGTAAATAAGGTCTGAAGCGCGCGGTGCAACCACAACGCCACCAATCACTGTGCCACCTGTTGAACAAATCAGTTTGATGAAACCGTCTTCGATGCCCTGCATTTTGGCACGCGGGTTTGAGTTGAGCTGAATCTTTTCAACAAAACCTGAAACCTTGCCCTCGCGCAGTTCACGTTCACTCCAACCAACAGAGGCAATCTCGGGCGCGGTGAAAACGTTTGAGGCCACGTTACGAAGCTCAGTCGGCGCCGATACGTCACCCATGGTGTGAAACACAGCTGTGCGGCCCTGCATTGCGCTAACCGAGGCCAGCGGCAAGAAGGTGGTGCAGTCGCCAACCGCATAAACGTTGGCACGGGAGGTGCGGGCAACCTTGTTTACCTCGACGTGCCCAGACTCAGTCAAAGCAACGCCAGCTTCTTCAAGGCCCAAGCCCTCAGTGTTTGGAATAGAGCCAACCGCCATTAGACAGTGGCTACCCTTGATTACCTTGCCGTCAGCAAGCGTCACTTCTACGCCACTGCCGGTGTTGACCACCTTGTCGGCGCGGGTGTTGTTAAAGATGTTGATTCCGTTGCGGCGGAAAACCTGCTCGATTAGTTCGGCAGCGTCGTCATCGTTACCAGGCAAAACCTTGTCGCGGCTGGAAATCAAAGTAACCTCTGAGCCCAACGCATTGTATGCAGAAGCAAATTCCGCACCGGTAACACCAGAACCGACAACGATCATGTGCTCCGGGAGTTCGGTCAAATTGTAGAGCTGAGTCCAAGTGAAGATACGGTCACCATCTGGCATAGCGGCGGGCAACTTGCGCGGGTGAGAACCCACTGCCACGATGATCGTTTTTGCCTCAAGACGCTCAGCCTTGCTGTCTTCAATCGCGTCGATTACTACGTGATGGTTTCCGTCCAGGCGGGCGGTTCCGCGAACGACTCGAACTCCAGCCTGAAGCAGCGTCTCGAGCATGTCTGAAGACTGGCTTTCGGCAAGATCCATGAGTCGTGAATTAACAGTAGCCAGGTCGATTTCAATTTTTGGCTTGACCATTTGACCGGCAAACGAAAACTTCACCCCTAGATTGGCCGCATGTGCGACACGCTGGGCGGCCTCAGCGGTTGCAATCAGAGTTTTTGAAGGCACAACGTCAGTTAGAACTGCCGCACCACCAACACCGTTCCTTTCAATCAGGGTCACTTCAGCACCCAGCTGAATACCGGCTAGTGCCGCCTCGTAGCCGCCAGGCCCTCCCCCGATGATGACGATGTGGTGTTTCTTTTTTTCTACTGTGCTCACCCATCAATTCTGCCACCGTAAACTCAAAGCATGAACAATCCACTAGATGATTCAGCGACGAATCCCTTTGAAATTGCGGCTCAAGCAGCCGAACAAATCGCAAGCCTTACCGGCGTTGCTCAGCACGACATTGCCCTTACCTTGGGCTCTGGCTGGGCCAAGGCAGCAGACCTAATTGGTGAGACTGTGGCAACAATTGATGCCACCAAAATTATTGGCTTCTCGGCTCCAGCCGTCCAGGGCCACGTGGCCACGCTGCGTTCTATCAAGCTACCAACCGGCAAGCACGCGCTGGTGTTAGGCGCTCGCACCCACTACTACGAGGGCCACGGCGTTCGCAGAGTTGCACACGGCACCCGCACAGCCGCCGCTACTGGCGTGAAAACCATGATCTTGACCAATGGAGCAGGTGGAATCAAGGAAACTTGGAAACCTGGCACCCCAGTTCTAATCAGCGATCACATCAACCTAACCGCCACCAGCCCACTCGAAGGCGCAAAGTTCGTTGACCTAACCGACCTCTATTCAAAGCGCCTGCGCGAGCTAGCTAAGACTGTTGACTCGTCACTTGATGAAGGCGTCTATTGCCAATTCCGTGGACCGCACTATGAGACCCCTGCCGAAGTCCAAATGGCTAAGGCCATTGGTGGCCACATTGTTGGCATGTCGACCACCCTCGAAGCCATTGCTGCGCGCGAAGCAGGCATGGAAATTCTTGGACTCTCCCTAATCACCAATTTGGCAGCGGGCATTCAGAAAGAGCCGCTCAGCCACGCTGAGGTTTTGCAGGCGGGCAAGGATGCAGAGGTTCGCATCAGCGCGCTCCTGGCCGAGATCATTGCCAAGTTGTAAAAATGACCGACCAGCTAATTGCCGCCGCCCAGGCTTGGGCTGACCAAGACCCAGACGCTGAAACCCGCAACGAACTGTTGGCGCTCATTTCGGCAAAAGATATTGCTGCCCTCGAGGCCCGCATGGGCTCACGGCTAGAGTTTGGTACCGCCGGCCTTCGCGGTGAACTTGGCGCTGGCCCGAACCGCATGAACCGCGTGTTGGTGGCTCAAGCCGCCGCTGGAATTCGTGACTTTGTGCTCGAGAACTTTGCTGACCAGCCATCTGTGGTCATTGGTTTTGACGGCCGCATTAACAGCGACATTTTTGCGCGCGATTCAGCGGAGATTTTTGCTGCCGCCGGCATCACTACCCACCTATTTGACGGTGTGGTGCCAACCCCGGTGTTGGCATTTGCAGGCAAACGGTTGAACACCTCAGCCGCAATTATGGTGACGGCTTCACACAACCCGCCTCGCGACAACGGGTACAAGGTATACCTAGGCGGGGCCAACGGTGGATCACAAATCACCTCGCCGGCCGACAAACAGATAAGCGCCAAGATTCACGCGGTGGCCGAATCGCAAACCTTTGCCGCAATCGCAAAGAGCAACGACATTCAAATCATCGGTGACGCCATGCGCAATGAGTACATCGCCGAAACCGCAAAAATTACCGGACTAATCCAGAACGGCGATGCACTAAAGATTGTCTACACCGCCATGCACGGTGTGGGCTGGCATGTGGTTGAGAAACTCTTTGCCGCTGTTGGGTTATCGCGCCCGGCAACTGTTGATGCCCAGCTTCTGCCAGATGGCAATTTTCCGACGGTAGCTTTTCCAAACCCTGAAGAACCAGGCGCCATGGATTTGAGTTTTGACCTTGCCCAGCAAGCTAAGGCCGATCTGATTCTGGCAAATGACCCAGATGCCGACCGCCTCGCCGTGGGAATTCCTGATGCCAACGCAGCCAATGGTTGGCGCCGACTAACCGGCGATGAGCTTGGTCTGTTACTGGGCCACGAAGTAGCCAGCCGAACGGTTGCAGCTGGCGGCAGCGGAACCCTGGCCTGCTCGATTGTGTCTAGCTCGGCACTGGCTAAGGTGGCGCAGCATTTTGGTTTGGACTATCGCGAGACCCTAACCGGATTCAAATGGATTTCTAAGGTGCCAGGGCTGGTCTTTGGCTTTGAAGAAGCTTTGGGCTACTGCATTGACCCAAAGAACACCCCCGATAAAGATGGCGTTTCTGCAGCGTTGCTGGTTGCCGCAATTGCCAGTGATTTGGCACTAGAAGGCAAAACTATTGCCGACCGTCTAGCCGAAATGGGCGAGCTCTACGGCCACTTTGCCACCGGGCAAATCTCGATTCGCGTTCAAGATTTGTCTATCATCAGTGGACTAATGAGCAAATTGCGCCAAAACCCACCGGCTCAGATTGATGGCACCAATGCGGCGTTTACCGACCTCGGCATTGCCACACCTGCACTTGGTGCCACCGATGGGCTGCGTTTTGACCTGGCTGACGGCCGGCGAGTAATTGTTAGACCTTCGGGAACCGAACCCAAGTTGAAGTGTTACCTACAGGCAATCGGCGAGAGCAAAACTGCGGCTCAAGAATCACTCGCAGCATTGAACGCCGCAATGAGCGAATTGCTGAAGTAAGAAGCAGAACAGCCAGATTAGAGCAGAGAGTCAGAAAGCTTTGCGGTCAGCTCTTCGAGGTCAAAGAAGTGGTCGATCGTGATTACCTCTGACGGCAAGCCAGTCAGCGAGCCGGCAAGGTCTGCTGTGGTCAAAATAATCTGAGCATCGCGTGACTCACGTGCAGTTTTAACATCGGTTGCCTCAACAGTTGCCTCAACACCGATGGTGCGCAGAACTTTCTCGGCGTTCATCTTCAGCAGGACTGAAGTGCCAATACCCATTCCACAAACCGCAATAATTTTCATGCCTCAATTGTCGCAGATGGCATTAAAACAAACTACGGAGACCTTCGTTATCCACGGCATTTAACAGAGAATTCACATAATCGTCATCGGATAACGCGGTGGCCAGCTCTTGCATCACAGTTAGGTGACCATCGTGGTCCACTGCACAAAGCCCAATCACCAACCGCACCGGGTCATTTGCCGCATTGCCGAAAACCACCGGCTCGGCAAGGGTCACCATGCTCAAACCGGTTTCAAGAACCGCTCCCGACGGTTTTGAGTGTGCCAGAGCAATGCCCGGTGCAATCACGATGTAGGGCCCGTGGGTCTGAACAACCTCGATCATCTCGAGCGTGTAAGCCGGCGTCGCCCTGCCGCTGGCCACGAGAAGCTCGCCTGCCAGGGTAATGGCGTGGTCACGGTCTAGCGCAACAGCCCCAACCTGAACGGAGTGCTCGGCAAAGGCCGCCGCCAGATGAGGAAAGCGCATGCTTAGCGCCCAGCTGCGTCGGCGTATGCCTCTTGAATAACCTCAATCAACTCTTCACGGTCGTGAATCGGCTGGAATGAGTGCTCTGCTGCGTTGGTCATGAAAACCTCAAGGTCTTCAATTCCGTAGCCGAAAGTGTCAACCAGAAGCTCAAGCTCGCGAGTCAAAGTAGTGCCACTCATCAGGCGGTTATCGGTGCTGACGGTCACGGCAAAACCAAGGTCGTAGAAGACATCAAACGGGTGGTCGCTCATGTTCTCACCAAGCATGCTGATAGCGCCGGTCTGAAGGTTTGATGAAGGGCAGATCTCAAGTGCAATACCGCGATCGTTAACCCACTCGGCAACTGGGCCCAGCTCGACAACGTCTACATCATCTTCAGTGCGGCTAAACATGATGTCTTCGATCAGGCGCACACCGTGGCCAAGACGCAGCGCACGGCCGCTAACAATGGCGTCGCGAATGCTCTCAACACCGTCTGCTTCGCCCGCGTGAACGGTTACCGGGAACAACTCTGAAGCTAAGTAGTCGAAGGCAGCCTTGTGACGGTTTGGCAAGAAGCCTTTTTCGGCCCCGGCGATGTCAAAACCAACAACACCAGCATCGCGGTGACGAACAGCCAGCTCGGCAATCTCCATGGCCCGGTCTGCGTGACGCATGGCAGTGATTAGCTGGCCGGTACGAATGTAACCACCCTGCTTCTCGATGATAGCTGCGCCCTCTTCTAGACCGTCCTGAACTGCTTCAACAACCTCATCGAGAGTTAGGCCGCGGCTGAGGTGCTGCTCTGGAGCCCACCGAACCTCACCGTAGATAACACCATCGTTGGCTAGGTCAACCACGAATTCACGTGCAACGCGGGTCAGGTGTTCCCGGGTCTGCATCACTGCGGTAGTTACATCAAAAGTCTTGAGGTAATCAACCAGTGAGCCCGAGTCGGCAGATTTTTCAAACCAGGCCTTTAGGTCTTTGGCATTATTTGCCGGTAACTCGTAGCCAATTTCTGCTGCCATCTCGATGATGCTCTGCGGGCGCAGACCACCGTCCAGGTGATCGTGAAGTGAAATCTTTGGCAGTGATTGAATGTCGAATTTCGCCATTTTGGGTTTCTCTTTTCTTGGCGTTAGCCGTTAATTTTTTCAAGCACGATTTTGCGAGCAGATGCAGAAGCCTCAATCTTAAACGAACCTTCGAGAGCTTCGAGGGCGCGTTCGAAACGCTCGGGTTCATCGGTGTGCAAAGTCATAAGTGGAGCGCCGGCTTGGACTGCCTGCCCCTGTTGAGCGTGCAGCGTGATGCCAGCACCAAACTGCACGGCGTCTTCTTTGCGGGCACGGCCTGCGCCCAAGCGCCAAGATGCTGTGCCTACCTGAAGTGCGTCTAGCTGACTCAAGTAACCACTAGCCGGAGCGGTAATCACGTGGTGCTCTTTGGCCTCTGGCAAGGCTGCATCTGGGTCGCCCCCCTGTGCCTTAATCATTTGGCGCCACTTGTCCATGGCTCGACCATCTTTGAGAGCGGCCTCAACATCGGCATCTGGCTGACCCGCAAGGCGGAGCATTTCTCGAGCCAGCTCAACCGTGATCTCAACCACATCGGCAGGGCCACCACCGGCCAAAACTTCAATTGACTCTTTAACTTCAAGGGCGTTGCCAATTTCAAGACCCAACGGCGTTGACATGTCAGTCAACAGCGCAGAGGTGTTTACACCGGCGTCCTGTCCGAGCTGAACCATTACCGTGGCAAGCTCGCGAGCACGATCAATGTTCTTCATGAACGCACCCGACCCCACCTTGACATCAAGAACGAGCGACTCGGTGCCTTCAGCAATCTTCTTGGACATAATCGACGATGCAATTAGAGGAATCGCCTCCACGGTTCCGGTTACATCGCGGAGCGAATAAAGCTTGCGGTCTGCCGGAGCCAAGCCAGAACCGGCAGCGCAAATTACCGCACCAACCTCGCCTAGTTGACGGTGGAATTCCTCGTTTGAAAGTTGCGCCCGCCAGCCTGGAATTGACTCAAGTTTGTCGAGTGTGCCTCCGGTGTGACCCAAACCACGGCCAGAAAGCTGCGGAACTGCAACTCCAAAGGCAGCAACTAGTGGGGCTAATGGAAGCGTGATTTTGTCGCCCACGCCACCGGTTGAGTGCTTGTCTGAGGTCGGTGCCTGCAACTCCGCGTAGTCCAATCGCTCGCCCGAGGCAATCATGGCCAGAGTAAGGTCCTTGATCTCGCGACGGTTCATGCCGTTTAGCAAAATGGCCATGGCCATGGCCGACATCTGCTCGTCTGCTACGACACCGGTCGTGTAGTTGGCAATCAGCCAGTTGATTTGATCGGTGGTTAATTCACCCTTGTCACGTTTGGTGACAATTAGTTCGGGAGCCGAAAACTGAGACATTACTTTCTCTCTTCAAGGTCGCGAGGCCCAAACGCATCTGGAATTACCTCGTCAATAGTTTTGAAACCTGAAACAGTTTCAAGAATCATGCCGCTGGTTGAGTGCTCAAACAACAACTGACGGCACCGACCGCAGGGCATCAAAATGTTGCCATGACCGTCAACGCAGGTGAATGCCACCAACTTGGCCGGGCCGCTGCCATCTTCAGCAGTCATGGCAAGCTGGCTCACCAATGAGCATTCGGCGCAAAGGGTTAGGCCATAAGACGCGTTTTCAACGTTGCAGCCAGACACCACCCTGCCGTCGTCAGTGAGAGCGGCTGCACCCACCGGAAATTTTGAGTAAGGCACGTATGCCTTCTTAATTGCCGAATTGGCAGCCTCCCGAAGGGCATCCCAGTTAATTTCAGACAATTTCAGACCTAACTCTTTATATAGGCTTTGCCCGTTGCTGCTGGGCCGGTGACCTTGCCAACTAGGCCGGCCACTGCAATAACAGTCAGTGCGTAAGGCAACATCAGCAAGAACTGGCTAGGCACGTCAGAGCCAATAATGCTCAGCACCGACTGCAGATTCTGCGCGAAGCCAAACATGAGTGCGGCAAGAGTTGCCAGGATTGGGTTCCAGCGGCCAAAGATGAGTGCGGCCAGAGCAATGTATCCGGCACCTGCGGTCATCTCTTTGCTGAACGAACCAACGGCACCCAGGGTGAAGAACGCACCACCGATACCAGCCAAGGCTCCACCAAGCATCACGCTGATGTAGCGGGTGCGGTAAACCTTGATGCCAACGGTGTCGGCTGCCTTTGGGTATTCGCCAACGGCACGAACGCGTAAGCCCCAACGAGTCTTGAATAGCGCAATGTAGACCACGGCCACGGCTAGGTACATGAGGTAGACAATCAGGGTCTGCGAGAACAGCAGTGGGCCAACGATTGGAATCTGAGACAAGAACGGAATGTCAATCTGGTCAAAGCGCTCTGGCTGGTTCAGCAAGACCAGGTCGCGAGTCATCACAGTTGAGTACAAGAAGCTGGTTAGACCAATCACCAAAACGTTCACGACCACACCAACGATGATTTGATCCACAACATACTTGATGGCAAATACGGCCAGGATTCCAGCAATAAGCCCACCGGCAATAGCTGCTGCCAATAGACCTAGGGTCAGGCTGTGCGTAATCGAGGTAACCATTGCCGAGGCAAAAGCACCGGCTAGCAGTTGGCCCTCAATGGCGATGTTGATAACGCCAACGCGCTCTGAAAGCACACCGGCCAACGAACCAAAGATCAGTGGGACAGCAAGTGCCAGCGAGCCCTGCAGGGTTGTGGTGACAGGGAACATTTCACCAACAAAGAGCAGCACCAGAACCTGCTGAACGAAGGCAAATGCAAACAGGCCGGTTACCCAAAGCGGAGTTTTTTTGCGTTGCATGGCTAGCCACCACGATGCAGCGGTGGTCAAGGCTAGCAGTGCAAAAATTAGCCAGCCAGCACCGGCAACTGGAATGTTGAAGTCAGGTACTGCAAATAGCTCTTTTCCGGCATTGAAGCTGAATAGCGTGGTTCCGGCCGGAGCAGTGGCAGCCAACCAAAGGCTTAGTGCGGCAAAAATGCTGAAGGCAATTGGAGTCTTAATCGAGCGCTTCATTATGCAGCCACCTGCTTCTTCTGGGCCTGCTTCTTAGCTAGGTCAGGCACTCGGAACATAAATCGGACCAACGGCGGTGCTGCGATGAACAACACGACCAGAGATTGAACGATCAACACGATGTCAATTGGCACCTTCTGGTTTGCCTGCATGATGACGGCACCGGCACGAAGCGCACCAAACAATACACCGGCAGCTAGAACACCGAGCGGCTTTGACCGGCCCAGCAGCGCCACTGTGATGGCGTCAAAACCAAAGCTGGCTGCAACGCTTGGGGTTAGGTACTTCTCGGCACCCAAAACCTGAGCGGTACCGGCCAAACCGGCCAACGCACCAGAAATGGCCATGACCAAAACATAGGTAAGACCCACGTTGATTCCCGCAACCTTCGCGGCATTTGGGTTGTGACCAAGAGCCCTGAATTGGAAGCCGATTGAAGAACGGTTGAGCAACCACCAAACCGTCGCCACCATCGCCAACATCACAAAAAATGCTGCGTTGATGCGGTAATCGTCACCCATAAAACGCCAGTACTTGGCAGTCTCAGAAATCTCAGGAGAGATTGGGTTGGTCGCATTCGGCGCCTGGAAAAGCGGAGTGGTCAGAATCCAGAACAGCAACAGGCTGGCAATGTAGTTCATCATGATTGTCACGATTACCTCGTTGGCGCCAGTGGCTGCCTTCAAGAAACCTACGAAGCCACCAAAGGCTGCTGCGGCCACGATGCCTGCCAAAATTGCCACCGGTAGGTGAATGATTGCTGGCAACTCAAGGGTGAAACCAACCCAGGCCGCACCCATTGCACCAAAGATAATTTGACCGGTTCCACCAATGTTGAATAGGCCAGATCGGAATGCCACAGCCATTCCCAAACCAGCCAAAGTAATCGGTGTTGCATAGGTCAGAGTCTCGGTAAGAGGCTTGATCATGCCAACAGTGTCATTGGCTTTGTAGTTAAAAATTGAGCCGCGGAACAGCGCGTCGTAGGCGCCGAACACTGCGTTCCAGACTGCGCTCAAAAAATCAGCGGGGCGGGCAAAAAGGTACGCGGAGGTTGCCTGGACGTCCTCGTTGGCAAATGCGATTAGCAAACCGCCGATGATGAAAGAGGCCAGGATGGCCAGGACAGTAACCAACGAACTTGGGTTGAAGATTTGCTTGACTACTTTGTTCATGCGCTGATACCTGCCATCATTTGACCCAAAACTGATCTTGGAGTGCTGGCTGGCACAACGCCAACCACCTTGCCGCGATACATAACTGCAATGCGGTCACCCAACTGAGTTGCTTCATCTAGCTCGGTGGCAACGATGAGCACCGGAATGCCACTGTCACGGGTTGCCACGATTTGTTCGTGCACAAACTCAATAGAGCCAACATCAAGACCGCGGGTTGGTTGTGAGGCAACCAAGAGACGCAGGTCGCGGGCCAACTCACGAGCCAAAACCACTTTCTGCTGGTTACCGCCGGAAAGCTCTGAAGCCTTTGAGTTGATGCCCTGAGCACGAATATCAAACTGTTTTAGTTTTTCTTCAGCAAACTTTTTCAAGACGTTGAGTTGCAAACTAATGCCCTTGGCAAACGGTTTGCGGTCACTTCGGTCCAGCATTAGGTTTTCGGCGATTGTGAAATCAGCAACCAAGCCGTCTTCGGTGCGGTCCTCAGGAACAAAACCCACACCCAGGTCAAGAACCTGCTTAACGTTCTTGCCGATTAGCTGGTTTCCATCAAGCTCAATCGATCCTGTGGTGCGGCCATGCATTCCAATAATCGCCTCGGTGAGTTCGGTCTGGCCGTTACCTTGAACTCCGGCAATAACCAGAATCTCGCCCTCTCGAATCTCAAGATTCACGTCATCTAGAACCTGGGCGCCAGCGTGGTTCCAGCTAGAAAGCCCAGAAATCTTAAAGGTAGCGTTGCCAAGTTTTGGCTCACCCTTGTTTACGTCTAGGTCAACCGCGCGGCCAACCATCATTGAAGCCAGTTCGTTTGCCGAGGCCTTAGGGTCGGCTTCGCCAACTACCTTGCCCAAACGGATTACGGTGATTTTGTCGGCTACTTCTTTTACCTCACGAAGCTTGTGGGTAATGAAAACAATGGCTTTACCCTCGGCGCGAAGCTGCTTCATGATGGCCATGAGTTCGTCGGTTTCTTGAGGGGTAAGCACTGCAGTTGGTTCATCGAAAACCAAGACCTGGGCGTCACCCATCAGAGCCTTGATGATCTCTACGCGCTGCTGAACACCCACCGGCAAATCGCCGACGATTGCGTCTGGGTCTACCTCAAAACCAAATCGGTCCGAGATTTCACGCACCTGCTTGCGTGCGGCTTCAAGGTCTAGCAAACCGCCAAACTTGGTTGGCTCGTGCCCAAGAATCACATTCTCGGCCACGGTAAAAACTGGGATCAGCATGAAGTGCTGGTGGACCATGCCAATTCCGGCAGCCATGGCATCGCCCGGGCCAGAGAATTTGACAACCTTGTCGTCAAGCAAAATGTCGCCACCGTCGGCCTGGTAAAGACCGTAAAGCACGTTCATGAGGGTTGACTTGCCCGCACCGTTCTCACCAAGAAGGCAGTGAATCTGCCCTGGTTCCGCAACTAGGTTGACATTGTCATTTGCGGTCATGGTGCCAAAGCGTTTGGTGATGCCGCGGAGTTCCAGCTTCATTGCTATTTCCCGTTTCAGTTTTTCGTGATTTCCACGAGGGATTTTCAGTCTAATTGGGGTAAAAGAATTCGTTTGTTGCCTGACAAAAAAAGTTGGGGGCCGACAGAATCGACCCCCAACTTTCGTCAGATTTTGTTGCTACCTACTAATTAGTAAGAAGAAACTACGTCTACATCGCCAGCAACGATGGCAGCCTCAAGAGCTGCAACTTCGTCGGCTAGGCCAGCAGCCCACTTGACATCGTGCTCAGGTGAAATTGCAACACCCTTGTTCGCCAAGGTACCTACGTAGATGTCCTCGCCACCGGTGAAGTTGCCGTTTAGAGCAGCCTCAATGGTCTCGAATACAGCAACACTCATGTTCTTCTGGATTGAGGTCAAGATCAATGACTTGAACTCGTCGAACTTAGGTGCGTTGTACCAGTCGGTGTCAACACCGATAACGTAAACACCCTCAGCCTCTAGAGCTGCCTGACCAGCACCGGCACCAACTGGGCCAGCAACTGGAAGGATGATGTCTGCGCCCTGCTTGATGAAGTTAGCGCTGGTGGTCTTGCCCTTGGCAACGTCGGCGAAGTCACCGGTCATTGCCCACTTTGACTGGTCGTCACCCTCGGCACCTAGAACCTCAACTGCGGTTCCCTTTGCCTCGTTGTAGTAAGCGACACCCTGCTTGAAGCCATCCATGAAGATGGTTACAGATGGGAAGGCCATACCACCGAAGGTGGCAACCTTACCGGTCTTGGTGGTTGCAGCCGCAACGTAACCTGCAAGGAATGCAGCTTCAGCGGTGTCAAACAAAAGTGGCTTTACGTTGTCAACGTACTTAGGGCTGAAGTCAGCGTTGCTAAGTGCGGTGTCAACTGGTGCAAAGAAGACCTCTGGGTTTGCAGCAGATGCAACGTCAGTTGCAGCGCCTAGAGCAAAACCAACTGGAACCACAATGTTGCAGCCTTCAGAAACCATGGCGTCAACGTTTGGCTGGAAGTCGGCGTCTGACTGTGACTGAGCCTCAGCTGACTGAACGCCTAGAACAGCGATTGCCTTCTTTAGACCGTTGTAGGCCTCTTCGTTGAATGAACCGTCGTCAAAACCACCCTGGTCAGAGACCATGCAAGCCTTGAAGTCAACTGGCTCAGCTGATGGCTCTGCAGGAGCAGCAGCACAACCAGCTAGGGTTACGGCAGCAACAGTTGCCAGCGCCAAACCCTTAAGAATGTTGTTGTTCATTTGAATTCCTCCCGGAATATCGGCACATGGCTTTCATGAGCCGTCGCTGGCTAGCCTAATTGGCTTGAGGAAGGATTTTTTGGGGGTTCTAGAAAGATTTAGAAAACTTAACTGATTTGAAACAATCGATATTCGGTTAGCCGTATTTATAGAACGTCCGAGTGACCGGTCGCTTTGAGTGCATCAACCAGACTTTTTACCCGCTGCGCGTGCTCTTTGGTGGTAACCAAAAGGGCATCTGGGGTGTCAACCACAATGATGTCTTCGACACCGATTAGCGCGATGAGACGGTCGGTGTCACTTACCAAAATGCCGCTCGAAGAATCAGCCAAAACCTTGGCGTTGCCTAGGACAGCCAAATTGCCGCGGCGGCCCTGCGACTGCAACTCTGCGATTGCCGCGAAGTCACCGACATCGTGCCAGGTGAATGTAGCCGGAACCACGGCCACTAGACCGGACGCTGCGGCTGGCTCGGCAACCGAATAGTCAATCGCCACCTTCTTGAGTTTTGGCCAGATCTTTTCAAGAGCCGCCTTGCGCTCATCGGTGTCCCAGGCTTCAGCCAACTCAAGAATTGCTGCGTGCAATGCCGGCTCAGACTTCTCGAGCTGCCCAAGCAAAACAGAGGCGGGTGCAATAAACATTCCGGCGTTCCACAGGTACTCGCCAGACTCCACATACTTGCGCGCCTTGGCAATGTTTGGCTTCTCAACAAACTTGACTACCCCGCGAGCATTTGGCGCTGCACTGAGGTTCAGCGAATCACCTGATTTGATGTAGCCAAAACCCACCGATGGCTCGGTCGGTTCGATGCCAATGGTGACAATCTTGCCGGTGGCCGCAACCTCGACTGCCTCGCGAACGGTGGCCCTAAACAGCTCATCTTCATTGATCACGTGGTCAGCGGCGAACGAGCCGATGATCACATCTGGTTCGCGCTTCATAAGAATGGCAGCAGCCAGCGCAATTGCGGCGGTTGAGTCTTTTGGTGATAGCTCAAGCACCAAGTTGTCAGTCGAAAGGTCCTCGATCTGTTCCAGCACTGCTGATTTATGAACCTTGCCGGTAACCACCAAGATGCGGTCACGGCCAGCAATTGGAGTGAGTCGGTCCCAGGTGTCTTGAAGCAGTGTTTGGCCAGAGCCAGTGAGGTCGTGCAAAAACTTTGGTGCGGATGCGCGCGATAGCGGCCAAAGTCGGCTGCCAATTCCGCCGGCGGGAATAATGCTGAAGAATCTATCGATTGGATTTCTCTGGGTACCCATATGAATGAAACCCTAGTCGACTAGGCGTCAAACGGCGAGGTCGCCCAGTCAATAGGCGTAGACTTAAACCGAATTTTCTTTTCAGAAAAACGCCAATCCAGGAGGATTTTCGTGCCATCAATGCCAGCAGGTACTTTGTACCGCGGAAAAGTTGGAATGTGGTCTTGGGTGTTGCACCGCATCACCGGAGTCGCAATTTTCTTTTTCTTACTCGTCCACGTTCTTGACACGGCTTTGGTTCGCCTGAGCCCAGAGGCTTACAACGCTGTAATCGCCACTTACAAGACTCCACTAATCGGTGTTGCCGAACTTGGCCTAGTTGCCGCAATTCTGTTCCACGCACTCAACGGTGTCCGGGTCATCTTGATTGACTTCTGGCGCAAGGGTGTCAAGTACCAGAACGTAATGTTCTGGGTTGTGGTTGCCCTAGCTGCGCTTACCTTCATCGGTTTCGCGCCTCGCCACCTAGCTCACGTATTCGGTTAAGGAGAAGCGAATGTCAGTAGTTATTGAACAGCCTCGTGCCCCTCGAAGCCGCAACCAGGCCAACCTAGAGAAATACGGCTGGCTATACATGCGCGCCTCTGGCGTGCTACTTGTCATCTTGATCTTTGGCCACCTCTTCACCAACTTGTTCTTGGGCGAGGGCATTAAGGCAATCGACTTTGCCTTTGTAGGTGGCAAGTGGTCAGACCCATTCTGGAAGGTTTGGGACCTAGCCATGCTTTGGCTAGCCATGATTCACGGAACCAACGGCATGCGAACCATCGTCAACGACTACACCTCAAAGGAATCAACTCGAAAAGTTTTGGTTGTGTCTCTTTGGGCTGTTTGTGCTGTCTTGGTAGTTCTAGGCACTCTCGTGGTCTTCACATTTGATCCATGCCCTGCCGGTGCCGCCGCAGAGCTTCTTCCATCTTTCTGTTCGGCAAAGTAGCCACAAAGGAATCTATAAATTGTCTAGCGCAACTCCAAAGGTTCACCACTACCAGTACGACGTTGTGATTGTTGGCGCCGGTGGCGCCGGCATGCGTGCCGCCATTGAGGCCGGCCCACACGCTAAGACTGCAGTGATTTCAAAGCTGTTCCCAACCCGTTCACACACGGGTGCCGCTCAGGGTGGCATGGCAGCAGCACTTGCCAACGTTGAAGAGGACAGCTGGGAGTGGCACACCTTCGACACCGTGAAGGGTGGCGACTACCTGGTTGACCAAGATGCCGCTGAGATTCTGGCCAAGGAATCAGTACAAGCAGTAATCGACCTGGAAAACATGGGTTTGCCTTTCAACCGCACCCCAGACGGAAAGATTGACCAACGCCGTTTTGGTGGCCACACTCGTGACCACGGTAAGGCACCGGTTCGCCGTTCTTGCTACGCTGCCGACCGCACCGGACACATGATTCTTCAGACTTTGTATCAGAACTGCGTCAAGCTGGGCATTGAGTTCTACAACGAGTTCTACGTTCTTGACCTAGTGATGAACAAGGTGGACGGCGAAGAACGCCCATCTGCCGTGGTTGCCTACGAGCTGGCCACCGGAGAGATTCACGTGTTCCAGGGCAAGAGCATCATTTTTGCAACCGGTGGTTTCGGCAAGATCTTCAAGACCACCTCTAACGCTCACACTCTTACCGGTGATGGCGTTGGCATCATCTATCGCAAGGGTCTTCCGCTAGAAGACATGGAGTTCTACCAGTTCCACCCAACCGGTCTTGCAGGCCTGGGCATTTTGCTTTCAGAGGCAGCTCGCGGCGAGGGCGGCATTCTGCGCAACGCCAGCGGAGAACGCTTTATGGAGCGCTACGCACCGACCATTAAAGACTTGGCTCCGCGTGACATGGTTGCGCGCGCTATGGCTAACGAGGTTCGTGAAGGCCGCGGTGCTGGCCCAAACAAGGACTACGTGCTGCTTGACCTTACCCACCTTCCGCCAGCCGTGATTGACGAGAAGCTGCCTGACATCACCGAGTTTGCGCGCACCTACCTAGGTGTAGAGCCTTACACCGAGCCAGTGCCAGTATTCCCAACCGCACACTACGCAATGGGTGGAATTCCTACCAACGTCCAGGCCGAGGTTTTGCGTGACAACAAGACTGTTGTTCCGGGTCTCTACGCTGCCGGTGAATGTGCCTGTGTGTCAGTTCACGGTGCAAACCGCTTGGGCACCAACTCGCTGCTAGACATCAACGTGTTTGGAAAGCGTGCGGGTATCGCTGCCGTTGAATACGCAAAGGCAGCTAAGCACGTTGCTGTTCCAGCAAACGCAGCCGACGAAGTGATCTCGATGATCGAGAAGGTTCGCAACTCAAAGGGCACCGAGAAGGTCGCAGTTCTTCGCAAAGAGCTGCAGGAAACCATGGACAAAAATGCCCAGGTTTACCGCACCGAAGAGTCACTAAACGAAGCCCTCGAGAAGATCGCCGAATTGCGCGTGCGCTACGAGAACATTTCAGTTCAGGACAAGGGTCAGCGTTTCAACACTGACCTGCTTGAAGCAATTGAGCTTGGTTTCTTGCTTGACCTAGCCGAGGTTCTAGCGTTCACATCTCGTGAGCGTCGCGAAAGCCGCGGTGGCCACTTCCGTGAAGACTACGAGACCCGTGATGACAAGAAGTTCATGGTGCACTCAATGGCTTACCTCACCGACAAGCCAGCCAAGAAGCCTGGCGACAACATCAAGATTGACTGGAAGCCAGTCACAATCACCAACTACCAGCCAATGGAGCGTAAGTACTAATGGCCGCTACTAACCTGACCCCGGCACCGGCAGTTGCTGCCTCAAGCGCTCCAACTGCCTTCGAAGAGATGGGCGCCGTCCCGTCGTTCCAGGTAACCCTGTTCGTTCGCCGCTACAACCCAGAAGACGGCCAAGAGGCACGCTGGGAGGACTTTGACGTTCAGGTTCACGGCACTGACCGTGTGCTTGACGCGCTACACAAGATCAAGTGGGAGATGGACGGTTCTCTAACCTTCCGCCGCTCATGTGCTCACGGTGTTTGTGGTTCTGACGCCATGCGCATCAACGGCCGCAACCGCCTGGCTTGCAAGACTCTGATCAAAGACCTTGACATCACTCAGCCAATCTATGTTGAGCCAATCAAGGGCCTTGAGGTTGAAAAAGACCTAGTCGTAGACATGAACCCGTTCTACCAGGCCTACCGCGACATCAAACCATTCTTGATTGCCAGCGACAACCCTGAGAAAGAACGACTACAGAGCGCAGCTCAGCACTCAAAGTTTGAAGACACCACCAAGTGCATCTTGTGTGCTGCCTGCACCACCTCGTGCCCTGTGTTCTGGACTGACGGTCAGTACTTTGGCCCAGCTGCAATTGTCAACGCACACCGCTTTATCTTTGACTCTCGCGACGAGGCTGCAGATGTTCGTATTGACATCTTGAACGATAAAGAGGGTGTCTGGCGTTGCCGCACCACCTTCAACTGCACCGAGGCCTGCCCTCGCGGCATTGAGGTAACCAAGGCTATTGCCGAGGTAAAGCAGGCAATCCTTCGCGGCAAGCCATAACCTATGGCCCTAACTGTAGCGACGGTTAACGTCAATGGTGTTCGTGCTGCCTTCAAGAAGGGCATGGCCGAGTGGTTGGCCGCAAACCCAGACATCGATGTAATTGCGCTGCAAGAAGTTCGTGCAGAAACCAAAGACCTGGTTGAGCTGTTCGAAGCCAACCCGCCGGCAAATGGTAGCTGGCACTTTCTGCACGATGCGGCGAGCGCAAAGGGCCGTGCCGGTGTGGCGATTGTGAGCAAGGTCGCACCGGTTGCTCAGCGCACCGAACTTGGTCCCGATGAGTTTGATTCTGCCGGCCGCTGGCTTGAGGCAGATTTTGAAATTGATGGCGAACTAGTCACCGTAGTCAGCACCTACGTGCACTCTGGTGAGGTTGACACCCCAAAGCAGGTTGAGAAGTACAAATTTCTTGAGGCAATGACTGCGCGCATGCAGCAGCTAATTGAGTCAGGCAGCAAGGCTGTGGTGGTTGGTGATCTCAATGTGGGCCACACTGAGCTAGACATCAAGAACTGGAAGGGCAACCTAAAGAACGCCGGTTTCTTGCCAGAAGAACGCGCTTATTTTGACACCCTGATGCACAAGCAGGGCTGGGTTGATGTTGGCCGTGCTGCTCACCCAGATGTAGCCGGCCCTTACACGTGGTGGTCTTACCGAGGGCAAGCCTTTGACACCGATGCCGGTTGGCGAATCGACTACCACCTAGCCACCCCGGCTTTGGCCGCAGGAGCTAGCAACTATCTGGTGCACCGCGCAGCTTCTTATGACACCCGCTGGACAGACCACTCCCCTGTGGTGGTTGACTACCTGTCTAAGTAGTTGACGCACAGGCTGGCCACCGCCGGCTCGTCTAAACTTGCCCTATGACTAAGCCAAACCTGCTCAGTGGCATGCAGCCTTCTGCCGGATCTCTTCACCTTGGAAACTACCTAGGCGCACTGGTCAACTGGACCAAGATGCAGGATGACTACAACGCTTTCTACTGTGTTGTTGATCTGCACGCAATCACGGTTCCGCAGGACCCAGCTCAGTTGCGCCAGAACACTCGCATCACTGCCGCCCAGTACCTAGCCGCAGGCATCGATGAAAATAAGTCAGCACTTTTTGTGCAGTCACACGTACCTGCCCACGCACAGTTGGCTTGGGTTTTGATGACTTTGACCGGTTTTGGTGAGGCCGGCCGTATGACTCAGTTCAAAGACAAGACTCAGAAGAACGGTGCCGAGGCGGCGTCTGTAGGCCTGTTCACCTATCCGGTTCTACAAGCCGCAGACATCTTGTTGTACCAACCTAAGGTGGTGCCGGTTGGCGAGGACCAGCGTCAGCACCTTGAACTAACCCGCGATCTTGCCACGCGTTTCAACTCACGCTTTGGTGAAACTTTTGTAATTCCCGAGGCCGTGATCTTGAAAGAAACTGCCAAAATTTATGACCTACAAAACCCAGAGGCCAAGATGTCAAAGTCTGGTGACCCAAAGGGTTTGGTAAACATCATGGACGAAACCTCGGTTATCTCTAAGAAAATCAAGAGCGCCGTTACCGATACCGATGGCGTGGTGCGATTTGACAGGGAAACCAAGCCGGGTGTCTCTAACCTGTTGGGCATTCACTCGGCAATTAGTGGCCAAAGCATTGATGAATTGACTGCTCACTTTGAAGGTCAGG
>JBEEOK010000004.1:0-6827 GCA_041191645.1 Actinomycetota bacterium
GTTGGCCAAATATTTCGCCAAGCCCATGGCGGTGGCCATTTTTGAATCTGTGAACCATCATGATGTTTTAGTTGTGCCACCAAGCCGACCCGAGGCCCATAAGCGCAGGGGTTACCTACCCGCACAAATGCTAGCTGTGGCTTTAGCCAAGGAACTCAAGGGGTTGGGTCTCCAGGTGCTCGTGGCTAGGCGCGCCCTCCGCTTCACCAAATCGGTGGCCGACCAATCGGGGCTGGCGGTGCAGCAACGGTTTGAAAACCTTGCTGGGGCGTTATGTGCAGATTCCGCCCTAAGTGGCCGAAATGTAATTTTGGTAGATGACATCGTTACCACTGGTGCCACCCTGCTGGAATGCCGCCGGGCAGTTATCCAAGCCGGGGCAAACTTTAGATTTTTCTCAACATTTGCTGAGACAAAGTCAAAAATGGCTACGAAGATTTGATTTTGGGTATACCTTTCTTTCACGGGCAACGTCGCCCGCAGATGGAGGTCATCATGGAAGTAAACATCTCAGCCCGCAACCTTAGCGTTTCGGACCGATTCCGCGAATACGTATCTGACCGCAGCCACAAAGTTGAGCAGCTTGCTCACAACGTGCAGTCGCTAGATATCAAAGTCACCAGACACGATCACAGTAAAACCTCCGGACCTGAAGATCAGGTTGAACTCACCGTTTTTGAACCAGGCCACGTAGTGCGCGCCGAGGCTCACGCAGGTGACAAATTTGCTGCCTTTGACATAGCCCTTGGCAAACTTGCCGAGCGTCTTCGCCGCGCCGCCGACCGCCGCAAGGTTCACCACGGCCGTCACGGTTCAATCGGAACCAGCGAGCTTACCGCTCACGATTTTGCTGAGCTAGACATCACGCCTGCTGATTCAGACGTTCTGCTGGGCAAGGTACGCGCCGAGGCTGAAGCCGAGGCCCCAGACTTTGGCGAAAGCCCAGTGGTCATTCGCCGCAAAGAGTTTGTGGGCACCCCAATGACTGTTGATGATGCTTTGTACCACATGGAGCTAATCGGTCACGATTTCTACCTATTCCTTGACTCAGAGACCGGCAAGCCAAGCGTGGTTTACCGCCGCAAGGGCTGGAATTACGGGGTAATTACCCTTTCCTAACGTTTGCTGAATTTCGCTTAGAGAGCAGGGCCCAACCGGTCTCCGGTTGGGCCCTGCGTCTAAGATTGAAGAAGAACCAATCAAACCGTAGGGGCGTAATTTTGGCATCAATCATCGACAAACTTCTTCGCGCTGGCGAAGGCCGTGTGCTCGCACGTCTGCGCAATTATGCCGAGGCCACCAATGCGCTTGAAGAAGATTTCAGTCACCTCTCAGAAGACGAGCTTCGCAACGAGACCGCGGTCCTTCGTGAGCGCTACGCCGCCGGTGAGAGCCTTGATGACTTGCTACCTGAGGCCTTTGCGGCCGTTCGCGAGGCGTCAAAGCGCACCCTTGGTCTTCGCCACTTTGATGTTCAGCTAATGGGTGGTGCTGCACTCCACCTGGGCAACATCGCCGAAATGCGCACCGGTGAAGGTAAGACCTTGGTGGCAACCCTGCCGGCTTATCTAAACGCCATCGCTGGCCGCGGTGTTCACGTGGTCACCGTAAACGACTTCTTGGCCAGCTACCAGAGTGACCTAATGGGCCGCGTGTTCCGCACCCTAGGAATGACCACCGGTTGCATTATTTCGGGTCAAGACCCAGCTGTGCGTCGTGAGCAGTACCTTGCCGACATTACCTACGGAACCAACAACGAATTTGGTTTTGACTACCTGCGCGACAACATGGCGTGGCAGCAGTCTGACATGGTCCAACGTGGTCACTTCTTTGCAGTAGTTGACGAGGTTGACTCGATCCTTATCGATGAGGCTCGCACCCCACTAATCATTTCTGGCCCAGCTTCTGGCGAGGCAAACCGTTGGTTCAACGAGTTCTCAAAGATCGCCGAAAAGCTTCAGCCGGTTATCGATTACGAGGTTGACGAAAAGAAACGCACCGTTGGAATTTTGGAGCCAGGTATTGCCAAGGTTGAGGACTACCTGGGCATCGGCAACCTTTACGAGTCGGTAAACACTCCACTGATTTCATTCCTTAACAACTCGCTCAAGGCCAAGGCTTTGTTCAAGCGCGACAAAGACTACGTTGTCATGAACGGCGAAGTCTTGATCGTTGACGAGCACACCGGTCGCATCTTGGCCGGCCGCCGTTACAACGAGGGTATTCACCAGGCGATTGAAGCCAAAGAGGGCGTCGAGGTAAAGGCTGAGAACCAGACCCTAGCCACTGTTACTCTGCAGAACTACTTCCGTCTTTACAACAAGCTGTCGGGCATGACCGGTACCGCCGAGACTGAGGCTGCCGAGTTCATGAGCACCTACAAGTTGGGTGTTGTTCCGATTCCTACAAACAAGCCAATGGTTCGTATTGACCAGCCAGACCTCATCTACAAGAACGAAGAGGTCAAGTTCAACCAGGTTGTCATCGATATTGCTGAGCGACACAAGAAGGGCCAGCCAGTTTTGGTTGGTACCACCAGCGTTGAGAAGAGCGAATACCTGTCTAAGTTGTTGGCCAAGGCTGGCGTGCGTCACGAGGTTTTGAACGCCAAGAACCACGCTCGAGAGGCATCAATCGTTGCCCAGGCTGGACGTTTGGGTGCCGTTACTGTGGCTACCAACATGGCTGGTCGCGGTACTGACATCATGCTTGGTGGAAACGCCGAGTTCTTGACCGTTGAAGCTTTGAACAAGCAGGGTCTGCACGCAGACGAAACCCCAGAGGCCTATGAGGCTGCCTGGGCTACCGAATTCGCCAAGATCAAAGAAGACGTCACTGCCGAGGCTGAAAAGGTCCTGGCTGTCGGTGGTCTTTATGTTCTGGGCACCGAGCGCCACGAGTCGCGCCGCATTGACAACCAGTTGCGTGGTCGTGCCGGTCGCCAGGGTGACGTTGGTGAGTCACGTTTCTACCTTTCACTCACCGATGACCTAATGCGTCTGTTCAACTCGGGTGCGGCCAGTTCTCTAATGAACCGTGCCAGTGTTCCAGACGAGATGGCAATCGAATCAAAAGTTGTCAGTCGTGCAATCGCCAGCGCCCAGTCGCAGGTTGAAGGTCGCAATGCTGAGATTCGCAAGAACGTTTTGAAGTACGACGACGTTCTAAACCGTCAGCGTGAGGCCATCTACAGCGATCGCCGTCACATTCTTGAGGGTGACGACATTGCTGCTCGAGTAGAGACCTTCTTGAATGATGCAATTGCCGCTATTGTCGAGGGCCACATTTCTGACCACGCTGGCAGCGACTGGGATCTAGAAGCGCTATGGGCTGAGCTCAAGGCCATCTACCCAATCAGTCTTGAGATTTCTGAGGTACTGGCCGAGGCAGGCAACCGTTCACGCCTTACCCGTGACTGGCTAACCCGCGAGATTGTCAGTGATGCCAAGCTTGCCTATGCAAAGCGCACCGAGGCAATCGGTGAGCCGGCTATGCGTGAGCTTGAGCGCCGTGTGGTTATGTCAGTGGTTGACCGCAAGTGGCGCGATCACCTTTACGAAATGGACTACCTAAAAGAAGGTATTGGTCTTCGTGCCATGGCACAGCGTGACCCGCTGGTTGAGTACCAGCGTGAGGGTTACAGCATGTTCCAGCAGATGATGGGGCAAATTAAAGAAGAGGCCATCGGTTTCTTGTTCAACGTTGAGGTTGAGGTAACTCCAGCTCCACGCCCATCTGCTGAGCAGTTGACCTACATTGCTCCGAACGAGGACGGTGCTGCAGAGGCTCACTCAGGTGCCGAGAACGTTGCAAAGCAAACCCCGGCTAACCCAACTCAGAAGCCTGAGCAGGGTGGCCAGGGAAGCTCGTTCTTCCGCTCATAAATTGTTGGTGGCTACAGCACCGAAAGTGATGTGGCGCGCCAGCGATGATTGATGCCTTCGAGCCGAATAACCACGGCTCGATTGCGGCGTTGCCCATTCAGCATGACCACTGATTCAATAACTCCGTCACGGGGCGATTCTGTGCGCATGCTACCGACCGCAAATTTCTGGTGTTGAGCTTTTATGCCGTTTTCTTCTCGATACTCGCGAGCCTGTCTAGCCTTGATCTGCAAACTTTGGTACACGCCATCGGTTAGAAATCTAGAAAGCTGATCAGCCTGGCGGGTGCCCGCAATAACCTCGACCACGCCAGTTGCCAATAGCTTCAGGCTGTCATTTGGGTTAGGCAGGTCTTTTGAACTTATGAACTGCTTGCCAAAGAAAGCTTCGGACTCCAAAGGGTTCCTCACGTTTCGAATCTTCTTTTTGGCCGCTGGTTTCTTGGCAGTGACGTCTTTGTCACCATTGCCAGGCAGATCTTCATTGCCAAAATCTTCTGGTACCGCATTAGCTTTCATTCTTGACCCCCAGTTCCGTAAGTTAACTCCGCTGATTGATGCGAAGAATTTGAAAGTAGTCCCTCGAATTAATGGCTGGCAATAGGTGGTTATCTACCTGTGGATAACTTTCATTACCTTGTCAGAGCTCGGCACATAATTGGCCGATGCAAATCGATGACCTTTTTGAGGACTTAGAAGCCCAGTTTGAGGCTGCCGAAAACACACCTGCAGCCCAATTAATTAATGGAAAAGCAAGGGTTGCGCTGGTTCAGGATTTAGACCTTGCAAAACACCATTTAGTGGCTCCGGTAATTGGCTTAGATTACGTAGCCGGGCTAGATGAAAAGTTACCAATTTGGAATCTTCTGTCATTCCAAAACGTGCGCTCTTTGTCCTTCAGTCAGGGCGACGAGGCCTCGTTGCCACGCACTCGCGTAGCCGAAAATCTGCTTGCCGCGTGCTTGAAAAATATGAAAACTCCCATAGCCGCCGAATGGAAAGGCATGGGAGATGGCGCGTTCAGACCGGTAAGTATCCTTCAGGTTTCTGAATCCATGCTGGTGCTCGCTGCCGATAACGAATCGGGGTTGATTGGCGTGCCCATCTGCCGGTTGGCGCACCTCAGAATTCTGTCTGTGGATAATTTCGGTGTCTAGGTCAAAACTCGGTTTGACTTGCGGCATGAAATCATCACGTGCTGGCCGGGCATCCGGCTCAAAGGTAAAACTTCTTTTGCTGGCTGCGGGTTTTGCCGCTCTGGCATTCATGACGCTCACCTATGCTTACCAGCAGTTATCGGGTTCGCAACAATACTTGGTGGCGGCCAAAGGTATTGCATCGGGCGCTCAGGTGTCAGAGGCCGACTTCAATATTGCCGAGTTTGACCTAGCGGGAAGCGCGGGTGACTACCTGAAACCAAACGAGTTGCCGCCCGGCGCCTATGTATTGGGTCCATTTCGAGCCGGGCAGTTGATCCCTAAAAGCGCCATCGCCAACGCGGTAATCGATGACAGAGTGCCGGTTGTGGTTACCTCGGCCATGGGTTTGCCAGACGCACTGCAGCCAGGTTCTTCGGCCGATGTTTGGGTTACTCCAATTTTGGAAAATAACTCATTCGGTGATCCGTATCTGCTGGTCTTAGCAGCCGAGGTTGGGCGTTTGTCTGAACCATCAGCCGTGTTTGCCGATGCTGCCCCAAATGTTGAACTCTGGGTGCCAGAAGACGCAGTGGCAGCGGTTCTCAAGGCTCAAGCTGGCGGCAGCGAGCTCTCGTTAGTCATGAGGCCGACTTTTGCAGACTGAAACTGGCAAGATCATTGCCGTTTGGGGCCCGTCGGGGTCGCCGGGTAAAACCACGATTGCACTCGGATTGGCTGGTGAACTGGCAGATAACGGCAAAGGCGTAACCTTTGTTGATCTGGACCTCGCCGCTAGTTCTACCGGGGTAATGCTTGGTCTCGGTGACGGACCAGTAGGCATCGCTGCCGCGGCGCGACTGGTTGGGCATTCTCGTTTTGACGCGGATCAGTTTCAACGTTTATCGGTCGAGGTGCCGGTCGGTAAATGCTCCTTCAGGTTGCTGGCGGGCCTTGCTTCAGCAGAGCGGTGGCCAGAGATTGCAGTGGATCGCGCCGAGGAAATACTTGCTGTGGCGGCAGAAAACTCTGACTTCGTGATTGTCGATCTTTCGTCCTCATTGGAGGCAAACCTGCGGCACAGTATTACAGGATTGGAGCGAAATGCCGTCACCTGGCAAGTGCTACAAAATGCACAGCAGGTCATAACAATTTGCTCCGCCGACCCGGTCGGCATTGCCAGGTATTTGCGTGAGGTTAGCGCACTGCAGGCTCTGCGGCCGCAGGGGCAGTTGCTATGTGTCGTGAATCGGCTTCGAACCTCGGTGTTGGGCTCTTCAGCCAAACAACAGATTGCAGAAACGCTTGGCCGGTTGGCTCAGATAACCGTGGATTGCTTCATTCCAGATGACCCTATTGCCACTGACTCGGCCATGAAGTCGGCAGTTTCAATAAATCAAGCAAAACGGTCCTCTTTGGCTCGCATGGCAATCTCGGTGCTTACCAAAGGGTTGGTGTTGGGGGAGCGCTCGCCGCTGGACCGGCGCATCGCTAAACTCGGTTAGGTGTCAACGCTTAGCGAACTAATCAAGGCCAACGGTGGCCGAACCAGTCATGCCGATATCGAGTGGCTGCACCTGCTCATGGCAGATTGGCAGCTAATTGCCGACCTAGTGTTCGCCGACCTAGTGCTTTGGGTGCCCACTTCTGAGGGCAATTTTGTGGCGGCTGGGCACGCGCGCCCATCGAGTGCCGCAACTATCTTTTACCGCGATATCAGTGGTGCCCCGGTGCGCAAAGAGTGGGCGGCACAGGTTAGTGAAGCGTTCAATTCAGGTTTCATGGTTGAGAATCGCGTTCAGTCATCT
>JBEEOK010000005.1:0-12055 GCA_041191645.1 Actinomycetota bacterium
TCAAACGGCAGGCAAGGATTGCCTCGGTTGATGGGCGACCTTCGCGACGGAAGAAGCTTCCTGGAATGCGGCCTGCCGCATACATGCGCTCTTCAACGTCAATGGTTAGTGGGAAGAAGTCGAACTGGTCTTTTGGCTGCTTGCTTGCAGTGGTAGCCGAGAACAGCATGGTCTCTTCATCGATGTAAACAGCTGCGGCACCATGTGCCTGCTGTGCTAGACGACCGGTCTCGAAGCGAATAACGCGCTTTCCGTACTTCCCGTTGTCGATAACTGCTTCTGTTGCTTTGATTTCTGGACCTTCCATGGTCCCTCCTCTTTTATCCTCTTTGCGCTAAAAATCGTGGCCAAAATAGCCAATTTTGATTATGCGCGTGAGCGTTCGCGGCAAGTTAACTTGCCCACATTGGAGGGATGCCCTGGTCTGCAGTAGAAAACCTTGAAGCCAAAACTCAAGATCCACAACCGGAGACCAGCAAACCTGCTGCGATGCTCAGGTTTAGGCTAACAGAAAACCGCCCTCCTGAACAGGAAGGCGGTTATCTAAAACCTATTGTTTACCTCAAGGCAAATTATCGACCATTTGCCGAAGGCGAATTAGCGGCGCAGACCTAGACGCTCGATTAGCGCACGGTAGCGGTTGATGTCTACACCCTGCAGGTAGCCGAGTAGACGGCGACGCTGACCAACAAGGATCAATAGACCACGACGTGAGTGGTGGTCGTGCTTGTGCTCTTTTAGGTGCTCGGTTAGGTCTTTGATGCGCTTGGTAAGCACAGCAACCTGAACCTCAGGAGAACCAGTGTCGCCTGGGTGGGTCGCGTACTCGTTGATGATTGCAGTTTTAACTGCTGCGTCTAGTGCCATTTGAATGGTCCTCTTCTACTAACTGCGCGGTGCTCAAAACCCAATGTTTTGGCGCTCTTTATCCGCGGCCGATGCACGGCAACCTGACAAGCCTAGCTGAAAACTGGGCTAGTTGCTAGTCCTGATGTATTTATTGCCCTGCTCTGCGGTCTTGGTAGGTAGCAGAGAAAAAATGAATGTTAAGAGCGGCAACCACGAAAGCAGCATCCACCAAGCACTGAAACCCGCGTCGCGCATGCGGCGAACCAAGGCTGCCAACAGTGGAATACCCAGGATAAAACCAACCAGGTTGCTAATTGGGGTTGAGTTCAGGCTCTCGGCCAGCGCTGCACTGAACAACGCTTGGTCAAAAACGTCTGGATTTGCCTCTAGTGCCTCCAGAAAAGCATCCATCGCAACAGTGCTCGGTGGGAATAGCAGCCCATCGATAGTGCTCAAAACGATGCTGACCAGGACCGTAAACAAAACGAAGAACCAGTATTCGCGGCGGTCGGCCACGCCTCTAAAGTCAGCGAACTTGCTCAAACAAACTTTGATGGCTCCTGCAAAAGTCATGATTCTCCTTCGTTGCTCTCATTTAAGCACATGACCCCGACCAGCTGGGGAAACTGATCGGGGTCATGGCGCCTACTAGCTAAAAAACTAAGGAGTGACGGTAGCCGTCGGAGCTGGTGCCTCGAGAGTCGAATCAGGAGTAGCTGGGGTTTGGCCGTCTGTATCCACCTTGAACTCTCGTACGCCATCACCATCTCTATCGCCGAAACCGCGAGGAGGTCGGTTGCCTTCACCATAACGATCGTGTTGCAAGCCTTCTGCCTGCGGAAATTGGCGCTCTTCACCATCAAACGACTGGGCAAAACCAACACCGAATGAAGGCCCAAAAGTTTTTGCAGTAACGACACCGCCAACGAACGCTGCGCCGAGCGCCAACGACCCACCCGTCGCGATTGCGGCAATTTTGATGCCGCGAGATTTCAACCATGCGGTTCGGTTTTTCTTTGGCAGGGCTTCCTCTGTTTCATACGGGCTGCTTGCGTCTAGGTTTGCTGCGGAATCAGCCGGGATCTCTGGTTCAACTGATGCTGGTTCGTTATTCTCTGACTTGGCCATTTCTAGTTCCTTTCGGTCTGCTTTGAATGAACGGCTAGGTGATTTCAACCGCTTATAAAAAGAGACTTTCAACCAAAAATGAGTGAAGTCCGAAAAAGTGCTGGAGTTTCTCTGGCAATAACTTGATAGTTGCCTGAGAGCTAATCAGCCTTGCCCAAGATTGCTCGGCATTTTTCTAGATCGCGATTTATCTCGGCTACCAGTGAGTCAACACCGTCAAATTTGGCGGCTGGCCGAATGAATTCAACAAACTCAAGCACCACAGTTTTGTCATACAGGTCAAGGTCATTGCGATCGATGACATGTGACTCTACCAAGCGCGGAACAGCCTGAAAGGTTTCGTTTATTCCGACCGAATGGGCCGCTGGGTACTTTTTGCCGTCGGCATACAGCCAGCCAGCATAGACACCATCGAGAGGAAGGTAACCTTCGGCCTCGCGGCTCATGTTGGCAGTCGGAAACCCAATAGTGCGACCGATCTTTAACCCATGCTCAATGACACCAACGGTTTGATGGTTTCGCCCAAGCATTGCCGCTGCTTCAGAAACATCGCCGCGATCTAGTGACTCAATTATTCTTGTCGTCGAAACCTTTGCACCACCCAGATTCGCGCTAGAAATTACTCGAGCACTGAACCCAAATTCTGCCCCGAGCTCGCGCAGGACTTCAGGTGTGCCGAGGCCGCCTTGGCCAAATCGAAAGTCTTCTCCTACCAAAACCAACTTTGCTTTAAGCCCATCGACCAAGATTTCTTGCACGAATTCACGTGGCGAAAGACTGGCTAAGGCTTGATCGAAAGGCAGGGTAATGACTGCATCCACACCTGCGTGTTCTAGTAGCTCCAGTTTTTGCCCCGGACCGATAAGTGGCAACCTAGCCTGTTCCGGCCTAAACAGCGCATCGGGGTGGCGGTCGAAAGTAACCACGACACTGGCTAGCAGGTGCTCTTCGGAGGCTTCAACCAACTGACCAAGGAGCTTTTGATGCCCCAGGTGAATGCCGTCAAATTTGCCGATAGTGACAGCCGTTTGGGCAAAACCTTCGGGCAGCTCTTGAATGCTCTGAACCGCCAACATTATTTTGTGGACTGCTTTCTAAGCCAGAGCAAGCCCAAGAATGGCAAAACCAAAGGCACGTAACCATAACCCTGCCCAAAGAATGACCAAACCGAAGGGTGAGCAAATAACTCAGGGTGAATGAAGCTCAAAATGCCCACGGTCAAAACGCCAACTAATTCAAATGCCACTGCGATGATCGCCAGAGTTCGTAGCGACGGACGAGCCAGTGCGATGGTAGCCACCACATAGACCACTGCTGCCAGTGCCGACAGCGAATAGGCAAGTGGAGCCTGTTCAAACTCGCGAAATAACTGGTACAGGGCCCTCGCCGAAGATGACACGGCGAAGACTCCGTAGACGGCAATTAGCAAGCGTCCGATACCTAGTGATTGGGGCCTATTGGGCATGAGTAAAAGCCTAACAAGCAACCGGGGCGGGATTAGCCGGTGTAGTCCTCTGGATCAAATGATGGCAAGGTTAGCCCTTCAGAAACTACCGCCAATGCCTCAATTCGCATGGATTCGGTAATTGGCACGTAGTAGGTTGCCGCCATTGCACCCTGCTGGTCTTGACGAAGAATGAACCTGGCCATGGCCCGCTTTGGCAAAGTAGCTTCACCACAAATGAATAATTTGGCGGCGTAGACAGCCTCGTATGGCGGTTGGGCCGTTTCAGCACCTGGCGCCGGTTGCGCGGGGTTGGCAGCGTTGTAAGTCACCATGGTGGCATCAGAAGAACTTTGAACATCAAACTGAGTTGCGGCTGAGCCAACAGAACCAGTGTCTGGGTAGATAACGTCGACTGAGGCGTCAGGGCCGTTGATTACTCCGGCTGGCATCAAGCCGATTTCCATAGCCACCGAATTAGGAACGATGGCAATCTGACCCTCCTCGAGAACCAAATCGGCAGCACTCACGGCAGGGCCGGCCTTGACGAGTTGGTTTTCGAAATTGGAGTCAAGACGTTTCATCCAGGCATTGAAGGAGTCAAGTGCTGGGCCGTATGCACTGTCGAGGATGGTGATAGGGCCGGCCTGGTAAACAGCTCCCAGGTTTTCCTGTGCAATCTGCGGGTCTGACCAATCGGTTATCTCACCCGAGAAAATCTTGGTGATGAGCGCTGGCGAGAAGTTGAACATGTTGCCGTCGGAGTGCTGGTAGACCAAGACTCCCGCATCGATTGCAAACGGCACCTCGACGCTAGCCTTACACAAACCGTTATCCAAGTCGGCACTGGTGAACACCAAATCTGCGCCGGCTGGATCATCGAATTGAACTTCAAGGTTCATTCCTGGGCAAGCGTCTGATGCCGCAAACTGCCAACCTGGTGCCATGTCAGTGGTGCCTGCTGGCACTGAAATTACCGAGTCACCCTCGACACAGGTAAATTCCTGCTCGGCTAGCGCCGACAGGATTTCAGGTGGCATGGGTGGAGTGCAACCAGACAGTGAAACCGCCAGGACGCCGGTGATAACCGCAGCAGCCAGCTTTGCGAACATTAGTTTTCCTCTTTTGCTGATAAGTGATTGTGGGGAGCAACGGCCAAGGCCGCGCTCCCCACACTCATTTTTGATTCTTAGTTACTACTTGATCTTTGCAATCTGCTTTAGAGCCGCAGTCTTGGCAGCACCCGAAAGAGCTACGTAACCGGTTGGCACAGCTGAGCTAACTACGTAGGTGAAGAAAGACTTCACGGCAGCACCCTTGGCTGAATCTGCGTAGTTTGAAGATGCAATACCGTAAGCAAATGCGCTTAGGTTGTAGCCGCCGCTGATCTTCTTCAAGAAGTTGATCTTTACTGAACCATCAGTCGGAACTGTCTGTGCAGCAAGGAATGCCTTTGAAGCAGTAGCGGTAGGGAGCACGTACTGACCAGCCGGGTTCTTGATTGAAGCGTAAACAAGGCCCTTGCCAGCTGCATCCGCTAGGTCAACATAACCAATGGTGTATGAGGTGTTGTCCACAGCAGTCACCATGTCTGATGATGACGGAACTGAAACACCGACAACTGATGCTGCGCCCGATGCCTTGGTGAAGTCACCGTTGTTTGCAGTCCAGCCTGCAACCTTGTTACCAGCTAGGTACTGGGTAAGGTTTGCGGTGGTGCCTGAACCTGCTGCACGGAAGCGAACTGAGATTGGCTTTGCAGGCAGGGTCTTGGTTGGGTTCAAACGCTTGATGTTTGCGTGGTTCCATGAGGTGATCTTGCCGTTGAAGATTGCACCCAAGGTTGCTGGGTCAAGGCGAAGGCCCTTACCAACTGAAGGCAGGTTGTAAACGATGGCAATTGGGCCACCCAGTAGCGGGGTCAGAACGGTGTTTGCAGGAGCTGTTGCGCCAGCAGCAACGTAAGTGATGTCTGAAGCACCAAAGTCAACGGTTCCCGCTGCAACGTTTGCGCGGCCCTTGCTTGATGATGACTTGGTGTAGTTAACCTGGGCGCCACCCTTAGCGTTGAACTTGCTCTGGGCTGCGATAAGAGCGGTACCTGCGAAAGATGAACCTTCACCGGTGATTGACACTCCGGCTGCGGTGGCCGGAGCTGAAGCGGTGGCTAGAGTTGCCACTAGAGCGATGGCGGCTAGAGCACCAGTTGCCTTGCGAAACATTAGTTTCTCCTTTTGATTTTGAGCATCGGTTTTCCGACTGACTTCAGTTTGTTTGCTGGAGATTAACTAAATTTGTTCACTTTGTGACCGTTGCACGAAGGCAAAGTAAACAGTGACTTAACCTGCTACCCGAAGTGTCCGTTGACATAGTCGTTAGTCCGAGGGTCAATCGGCTGGTTGAAAACCGCCTCGGTTTTTCCGAATTCAACAACGTGACCTGGGCGCCCATCTTCTGACAAGAAAAAAGCGGTCTGGTCAGATACGCGCTGAGCCTGCTGCATGTTGTGCGTCACGATGACGATGGTCATTGACTCAGAAAGCTCTTGAATGGTCTCTTCAATTCGGCGGGTTGAGCCTGGATCAAGAGCTGAACAAGGCTCATCCATCAATAGCACCTCTGGGTTCATAGCCAGAGAGCGAGCAATGCAGAGACGCTGCTGCTGCCCACCAGACAGCGAAACAGCAGGGTCGTTGAGGCGATCTTTTACTTCGTTCCAGATTGATGCGCGTCGCAGCGAAGTTTCTACTAAATCATCACCATCTGAAATCTTGCGACCAGACAAACGCAAACCGGAAAGGATGTTGTCCTTGATCGACATGGTTGGGAATGGGTTTGGCTTCTGGAAGACCATGCCAACCTTCAAACGCACATTAACCGGGTCAACCTTGTCGGCATAGATGTCCTCACCGTCCAAGAAAATTTCACCGGCAAAACCCGCCGAGGGAATCAGTTCGTGCATGCGGTTTAGGGTGCGCAAGAAGGTTGATTTTCCGCAGCCGGATGGGCCAATTAGCGCGGTCACCTGGTTGGTTGGAAACTCAAGATTTACATCGCTAAGCACGTGACGGTCACCAAACCACACGTTGACATCCCTTGAGTACAAAACTGTGTCAGTCAAAGAAAGTGAAGTCATTTGCTATTTTCCATTCTTGTTTGATTTTTTGCCGACGCGAGATCTGGTCATGACACGTGCCGAAGTAAAGAGGACGCCTACCAAAATCAGCATCACAAGAGCCGCACCCCAGGCACGCTGGGCACTTTGCACAGACGGGTCAGAGATAAAGCCGTAAAGATACGTTGGCAAAGTAGACATAGGGCCGTTGAAGATGTTGAAGGAGGTTGTCGAAGCTGCAAAGGTGGTCAGAATCAGCGGAGCGGTTTCACCGATGATTCGAGCAATTCCCAGCAGCACTGCCGTAACCAAACCGCTTTTGGCAGCTGGCATAACAACCTGCAAAAATGCGCGATAGTTTGGGGCACCAAGCCCAATGGCCGCGCTTCTAAGGTCTGCTGGCACTAGTCGCAATGACTCTTCGGCGATTCGGCTAACCGTTGGCAACATCAGAGGCAAGAGCGCTAGCGAGCCCGCCCAGCCCGCGTATTGAGTGATGCCGGTAACGATGAAGGCTGCGTAAACAAACAGGCCGGCTACAACCGAAGGCAAGCCTGACATGGCCTGGATCAGAGTGCGGATTAGTCCACGAGTTTTACCGCGGGTTTCAGTTAGGTAGACCGCAATCAGGATGCCCAGAGGCACCGTGACAATGGTCGCAAGCCCAACAATCAGCACGGTTCCGATAATCGAGTGACCGACACCCCCGTACTCAAGCGAGGTATTGGACGAAACGTAAACATTGTTTTGCGTGAAAAACTGCCAACTCATGGCCTTGGCTCCATTGGAAACCACAGACCACAAAACAGATAGCAACAAAATCAAAACCATGCTCGAAAAGAAGATGGTGAAGACAGTAAGGAGTGCATCGCCGCGGCCGCGCTTACCTGCAACCTTGGTTCCGACTAGAAGACCAGCGATGATTTGCAGGGGTAAAAAGACACCCAACAGGCCGTACTCAGGCTTCAACTGAAAAACCAAGCTGAGAATAATTGCAAGGGCTGCCGGAAGCGCTGACGCCAAAACGATGTATGCGGTGTTTTTTGGGTCACGCTTGGCCCAAGGTGCAGCATTCGCCGGGCGCTCGAGAGTCTCTGGAACGTATACGCTCATTAGTTTTTTCTCCATGGTTGAGCTTTGGCAACAATCACTGCAGCAATTGAGTTGATGAACAGGGTAAGAACAAACAGCACCAGGCCAGATGCCATCAGTGCGCTGATCTCAGCAGGCCCGGCCTCACCAAAGCGGCTCAGAATGTTGGAGGCGATAGATCCACCCTTTTGCTGCAGAATCTCGTACCAGTTGATCTCGAAGACTAGGTTCAGCACGTAGAAAATAGCAACTGTCTCACCCAAAGCACGGCCTAGGCCCAGAAGAACTCCACCAACGACACCGCCAGAAGCTGTAGGCAGGATGACGCGACGGAAAATCGAGAACTCCCCTCCACCCAAACCCTTGGCCGCATTGATTAGGTCTCTGTCAATTTGACTAAAGATTTCACGAGAGATTGAGGCGATGATTGGAACAATCATGATGGCAACAATCCAGCCTGCAATAAACGGTGAAGCAAGGAACCCTTGACCATCTGAGGCGAACAGCGGGAACCAGCCGAAGGTCTGGTGAAGGGATTCTGCCCAGCCTGAAGCGATGGGTGTAAATACGGCAAAACCCCAGAGGCCCAAAACCACCGATGGCAGTGCAGCTAAGAGGTCAATCAAGGTTGTTACTACACGGCCGACAAACTTATTTGCCATGAACTCAATGAAGTAGGCAATGGCGATTGCCATGGGAACAGCAAGTGAAACGCCAAGCAGGGAAATCAGGAATGATCCCCACAGCATTGGACCAATTTGGAACACAGGCTTTTCAGCTGCGGAATCCCAGTTGGAACCAAAAATGAAGTCAATACCCTGAGACTGAAGGGCCGGCAAGGACTGCCAAACCAGGAAAGCCAAAATGAGACCGACTAAGACAATGGAAAAGTTTGCTGCGGCCGAAGCCACTCGGAAGAAGACTTTGTCTCCGAAAACCGTAGGAGCAGTGTTGAGCTTGCGGCGCTCTGGAACCTTGAGTTCAGTTTGTTGAGCCATGCGTCAATCATTGACAGGCAGGATGAATTCAACCTGTTGACTGGATTAACACAGGGTTAAATTGGGGTAATCGTCAGGCCCTTATTGGCTGACTTAAACTAAACGCCCAGCCAAATTTGCTGCATTCGAACCAGCATTACTGACACTGTAAGGGCACCAACACCAAGGACCACGGTTGACCAGCGGGTTCGCTCAATGAGTGACCAAAACCCGGCGGCCAAAGGAACCATCAAAGCAACCACTAGGTAGGCAAAAAATTCGACGGTGTCTTGCTTTGCCCTCTCCCCCAGAAAGACTAGTGAAATCGAAATTGCCAATTGAATGAGCAGCAGCACCTGCACGAGGGCCAGAGGAACCAGACTGAAAAGACTTGGCTTTCGTTTGGCTAAGCCCAACACTGTTGCCCAAAGACCAGCCACGACACTAACACCGACACTCAGCGAATAAAACCAATCAATCATTTGAACCCTCTGGGAATACGACTAGTGACTTGAGATCCTTGCCAGATCTGGTGAGCATGGCAACCAATTTTCCGCTGGTATCAAGACCTGCAATCGGCTCTTTGCCCTCACCTTGCGCAACAAGGCGTTTGCCGTGCCGGAGGTCAATAACTTCTTGCGGGTCCAGGTTTCGAACGGCAAACTGTTGACTCGCTGCCTCAGAGATATCCAACACCACCAGATTTTCAGCACTGAGGTCGTCAAGTTGCTGAGCCTGCGCAATTGTGTAGCTGCCGATCTTGGTTCGCCGAAGTGCGGTTAGGTGACCACCTACTTCAAGAGCAGCACCCAGATCGCGTGCCAATGCACGAATATAGGTGCCTGAACTGCAGTCAACGACAACATCGATGTCAATGAACTGATGCCCGCCTGCAGACTCAAGCCTGGGTTCGCCGAGAATTTCAAACTTGTGAATTGTGATTGGGCGGGCGGCCAACTTGACGTCGTTGCCTGATCTAACCTGCGCATAGGAGCGCTGGCCATCTACTTTGATGGCACTTACCGAACTTGGCACCTGCATGATTTCACCCCGAAGAGCAGCAAGGGCAGCTTCTATTTTTTGCGGGGTTACGGCACCGATTTTTTGCGGCTCAGCGATGGTCGAAAATTCGGACTCTTTGTCATCGGTGATGGTTGCAGCACCTAGTCGGATGGTCGCAAAGTAGGTCTTGTTTTCGCCGACCAAGAAAGTGAGCAACTTGGTGGCCGAGTTAATGCCGATCAACAAAAGACCGGTGGCCATAGGGTCGAGTGTTCCGGCATGACCAACCCGACGGGTGCCCGCCACCTTGCGAAGGCGAGCGACCACGTCGTGACTGGTCCAGCCCGAAGGCTTGTCAATCAGAACAAGACCTGAAGACATTTAGTCTTCGTCCTCTTCAATCTGTCGAGGTTCTTTATAAGGGTTTTCTTCTCCAGCCCAATGGGCTTCGGCTGCCAGCTTGGCAACCTCGGCGTCACGAGCCTTGGCCTCAGCCAAGAGATCGTTCATATGAGCGGCGGTTTCAGGAATTTCATCGGCTACGAACTCAAGAGTTGGCACCAAACGAATAGATAACTGACGCCCTACCTCGCGACGAATAACGCCACGGTTCTTCTCGATGATTTCGGCGCTACGAACTTTGTCGGTCGCAGATCCAAAAACGGTAAAGAAGATGGTTGAGTGCTGAAGGTCTGGAGTGACCTTGACATCGGTAATGGTGACAAAGCCCAAATCTGGATCCTTGACGGCGCGCTCAAGCGCCTCTGCCACCAATACCTTGATGCGTTCCGCTAGTTTTCTAGCGCGTGCGACATCTGCCATGTTCTAAACCTAAACTCGTGGCTTTTCGCGCATCTCGAAGGTCTCGATGATGTCTTCAAGCTGAAGGTCGTTGAAGCCGCTCAGACCGATACCACACTCGAAGTCAGTCTTGACCTCGGTGGCGTCGTCCTTAAAGCGCTTTAGCGATTCAATCTTGAGGTTGTCAACGATAACCTTGCCAGCGCGCAATACGCGGGCAGAGCTGTTGCGGCGAATCGAACCTGAGCGAACGATCGAACCGGCGATGGTTCCGACCTTCGAAGACTTGAACAGTTCGCGTACCTCGGCGGTACCAAGCTGAACTTCTTCGTACTCAGGCTTGAGCATGCCCTTGAGTGCCTTCTCGATGTCGTCAAGCGCAGCGTAGATAACTGAGTACTGACGAATGTCGACGCCCTCGCGGTCGGCGCGCTCCTTGGCCTTGTTGTCTGGCTTGACGTTGAAACCAATGATGATGGCGCTGTCAACGGTGGCCAGGTTAACGTCAGACTCAGTAATGGCACCAACACCGCGGTGAATGATGCGTAGCTGAACTGAATCGTCAACTTCAATCTTGAGCAATGAATCTTCGAGAGCTTCAACAGCACCAGAAACGTCACCCTTGATGATGAGGTTAAGAGCCTCAACCTTGCCATCTTCAAGTGCCTTGGTGAAGTCTTCAAGGCTCACACGCTTGCGAGTCTTGGCAAGCAAGGCGTTGCGGTCGGCGGCTTCGCGCTTCTCGGCAATTTGGCGTGCCTGACGCTCGTCAGAGGTAACTACGAAAGTGTCACCAGCGCGAGGAACTGACTGTAGACCAAGAACCTGAACTGGGCGGCTCGGTTCAGCGGCTTCAACGGCAACACCGTTTTCATCGAACATGGCACGCACACGACCGTGGGCCGCACCGGCAACGATTGAGTCACCAACGTGCAGGGTTCCAGACTGGATAAGAACGGTAGCTACCGAACCACGACCCTTGTCTAGGTTGGCTTCGATAGCAACACCGCGGGCATCCTTGTTTGGGTTGGCACGCATGTCAAGAGCAGCATCAGCAGTCAAAAGAACTGCGTCAAGAAGATCCTTAATACCCTTGCCGGTTAGTGCTGAAACGTCAACAAACATGACGTCACCACCGTATTCTTCAGCAACGAGGTTGAACTCGGTTAGCTGCTGACGAATCTTGGCCGGGTTAGCACCCTCTTTATCGGTCTTGTTAACGGCGACCACGATTGGCACACCAGCAGACTGAGCGTGGTTCAACGCTTCAATGGTCTGAGGCATAACGCCGTCATCTGCTGCAACCACAAGGATTGCCACGTCAGTGACCTGAGCACCACGTGCACGCATGGCGGTAAACGCCTCGTGACCTGGGGTGTCAATAAAGGTAATTGCGCGGTCTACGCCCTCGTGCTCAACGTGCACCTGGTATGCACCAATGTGCTGAGTAATACCGCCGGCCTCGCCAGCAATCACATTTGAGTTGCGGATGCTGTCGAGCAAACGAGTCTTACCGTGGTCAACGTGACCCATAACGGTGACTACTGGTGGGCGAGCAATTAGCTCAGCATCTTCGTCGTCGTAATCGGTTGAGACGTCAAGACCAAAGCCTTCGAACAGCTCGCGCTCTTCATCTTCTGGAGAAAC
>JBEEOK010000006.1:0-4160 GCA_041191645.1 Actinomycetota bacterium
AACCGGCAAAACAGCCGCCAAGTCAAAGCGCTCAGACTCACTAAAACTGTGGATTGCTGGCGCACGCCTGCGGACTCTGCCTCTGGCGATTGCTCCGGTGCTGATTGGTATGGGCGCTGCAGATGCGGCCGGCAAGTTCAACCTATCGCTCTCCTTGCTAGCGCTAACGGTCTCACTCAGCCTGCAGATTGGCGTCAACTACGCCAATGACTACTCAGATGGAATTCGCGGCACAGATGCCAACCGCGTTGGGCCACTGCGCCTAACCGGGTCAAATTCAGTGCGGCCGAGCGCTGTAAAAAATGCGGCATTTGCATTCTTCGGTATTGCTGGCATCGCAGGCCTAGTGATTGTTGTCATGACCCAGCACTGGTGGTTCTTGCCGGTCGGAGCGGTGTCAATTTTGGCAGCCTGGTTTTACACCGGTGGCAAGAGCCCATACGGTTACGCCGGGCTCGGCGAGCTTGCTGTCTTTGTGTTCTTTGGTCTGGTGGCAACCTATGGCACCGCCTACATTCAGATCGGCTCGTTTGATCTCAACTCGCTATTTGGCGGCATCGCGCTAGGTTTCTTTGCCTCGGCGGTGCTCATGATCAACAACATCCGTGACATAAACACCGATGCCGAAGTGGGCAAGAGAACCCTTGCGGTCAAGGTGGGCGCCAAGTGGGCCAAGGCGCTGTTTGTTGTGATGCTCTGGCTGCCAATGCTTATTTTGGCGCCGTTCCCGTTTCTCTACCCGGCAACATTCTTTGCCTGGGCAACGCTATTTTTGGTGGTGCCGGCCACGGTTATTGCACTTGCGGCCAAGACTCCGCGTGAGCAAATTTTGGTCCTAAAGCTAACCAGCTTTGCCGCACTTGCCTACGCCGCGCTATTTGCGCAGGGGCTGGCTGCCATTAACGGCTAGAGGCTGAATCCTCAGAATCTGCATCTTTATCGCCGACATTTTTGCGGCGGTTATCGATTGACTTGTAGATGGCTTCAGAAACCGCATTGCGCTGCTTGTTGAAGAAAATCAGTGAGATGGCCAGCGAAACAACGGCAGCAATCAAAGCTGAGAAGAATGGGTCAAAGCCAACCATCAGCATGATGGCAAGTAGTACGGCAAATAGGCCGACGCGAATGGTGATGTAAAGGATCCATGGGTTCTTCATGGAATAAGTCTAAGTTTCAAGGCGGTTAGAGTTAAATCATGAAGTGGTTGGTATTCGTAGCTATTGCAGCGGGCATTTTGATTATTTTTGGTGCCACCTATGCAATTAGCCACCTGCTCGAAAAAAGACGTGCGCCAAAATACAAAACTTCAGCTCCTGATGACGACCCGCAGTTCTTGCGCGACCTGGCCAAAAAGCTGAGAGACCAAGATTCCCCAGCGGCGCCTAAGTCGGAGCAGGATGCCTCAAGCGACAGCAAAGACGACAAAGACTCTGACCCGAGCGACAAGCGTGAGCAGTAGTTCACCAGCGCAGATTTTTGCTGCGCACCTTGTTGCTGCACTCGCCAAAACGGGCGTAAAAAACTTTTTTCTAGCGCCGGGTGCTCGGTCTCAGGCCCTAGCGATTGCTGTTGGGCAACTGGCCGAAGTCAACAAAATCAATCTTCACGTGCGTCTCGATGAGCGCTCTATGGGTTTCACAGCTCTTGGTGCGGCTCTAATGAGCGGGGAGCCATCGGTGTTGATCACCACCTCAGGGACAGCGGTTGCCAACTTGCACCCAGCCGTGCTCGAAGCCAGCCACTCTGGTGTGCCGCTGATTTTGCTAACCGCAGACCGCCCTCACGAGCTAAGGGGAGTAGGGGCTAACCAGACCACCAACCAGATTGGTATTTTTGCCGATGCGGTGCGCGAGTGCGTTGATGTGCCGGCACCGAATGGCAACGACGGCGAGATTCTTGAAGCAGCCCAATTGGCCAGCAACGCGATTGCGGTTGCAATGGGGTACGACGGAGATCAGCCTGGACCAGTTCAGCTGAACCTTGCTTTCCGTGAGCCGCTTTCAGCTATTGAACCAAACGCCGCGCACCTGAACCCTCGGGTTGATCTGCCAAACATCTTTGAGCCGCACCCTGAGTTTGCGGTACTCAGCGCTGAACGCCCAACTGTTGTGATTGCCGGAGCAGGAGCCGGCAGCGATGCCGTTGAACTTGCAGAGGCGTTTGGTTGGCCGCTTTTTGCCGAGCCATCATCGGGCGCGCGCATGGGCGCAAATGCAATTCTTGGCTACCGAGCTTTGCTCGAGAACAACCTCGAGCTGACCGGCCAGATTGGTCGCGCCATTGTTTTTGGCAAACCAACTTTGGGCCGTGCGGCCATTCGTCTTCTCTACAACACCAATGTTGAGGTGGTTGTGGTGCGCAGCCAAACCATGGGCCACTTTGATGTCAGCCGCCGTGCCAGCCACACCGTTGATGAAATCACAGTTGACGATGAAGTTGATTTTGAGTGGCTCGAGGCCTGGCGCCTTGCCGACCACCAGTTGACGGCAAGTGCAACCAGCTCTGATTCTTCTGGCACACCAGCGGCTGAAACCGTTGATCGCAGAACTCTGGTTCAGGCCGTTTGGAACGTGACTAACGGAGCCGACCAACTGCTGTTGGGCGCATCGCGTCTGATTCGTGAGGCTGATTTGCATGCACCAGCCAAGGCCATTCGGGTGTTCTCAAACCGTGGTCTAGCCGGCATCGATGGAACTGTTGCCACCGGAGTCGGCATAGCGCTGGTCGAGCGTGAGGGTACTACCCGTGTGCTCTTGGGTGATCTGACACTGTTGCACGATGCCGGCTCACTGAACATCGATAAACGCGATGGCGAGCTAAACCTGCAGGTGATTGTTGGCAACGACCACGGCGGCAGTATTTTCAGCGGTCTTGAGATGGCAAAGAGTTTGGATTCAGAGAGTTTTGAGCGCCTTTTTGCAACCCCTCAAGACGTGGATCTCTGGCACCTGGCTCAGGCTTACGGTTGGTCTTACGAGCGGGTTGAGAACGCAGGTCAGCTCGATGCTGCCTTGGCGAAAACCGGCCTTGTGCTAATCGACGTTCGCCTGACTTAGTTTTGGGTCTGGGCTAAGCCAGAGCCTCGCGAATGGGTTTGAACTTAAGTTCGGTTTCGGCCAATTCGGCCTCTGGGTCTGATGCCCCAACGATCCCGCAACCAGCAAAAGCACGAACTTCGCTGCCCGAGATTTGAGCCCCGCGCAGGGCAATTGCCCATTCACCATCCCCGTCGGCGCCAATCCATCCCACCGATCCGGCGTAGCGTCCTCGGTCCAGTCCTTCCAGTTCGTCGATTACCTCGCGGGCTTTCACAGTTGGTGTACCGGCAACTGCTGCGGTTGGGTGCAGGGCTGCTGCCAGGTCCAACACCGATGCCTCTTGGCGCAATACGCCATGCACATCGCTGGCTAGGTGCCAAAGATTTGGTAGTGCCAGGCTGAAAGGTTTTTCATCGGCGTCAACAGTGGTGCAAAAAGGTGCGAGTGCAGAAACCAGGGAATTCACGGCGAACGCATGTTCATTCTTATTTTTCTCTGAGCTTGCTAGTGCGGTAGCGATTGCCTGATCTACGCCAGGGTCAGTTCCTCGGCCGGCTGTGCCAGCCAGAACTCTAGCGGACACTTGCCCGTGAGAAACGCGAACTAACAGCTCAGGTGATGCTCCGAAAGTCCCCTCGACGCTGTAGACCCAGCAGGTTGGGTAGGTGTGGGCTAGCTTGACCAAGGCTGATCGAATATCAAAATTCTCTGGCAACTCTGCCACTAGATCGCGTGCCAGAACCACCTTCTTTACCTCGCCGCGATTGATGCGAATAACTGCCTCGGCTACTGAGTCCTTGAATGAGTTGGCTGAAACCTGTCCGGCATCAAATTTGATTGGCGAATGGCCTGGATAGTGGCTTGGTGCGCTCCAGAAATTAACCTCGGTTACCGGTGAATCATCGGCTGAAATCCGGGTGACCCAAGCGCGACCATCGCGCAGACCCAAAATTATTGCTGGCACAACCAGCACATTCTCGGCAGCGCTCTCATCTGAAAACGCAAATGAACCAAAAGCCACGAGTCCGGTTCCCGGCAGCTTCAAGGCGTCGGTGATGTCAGCTTTGCGCACCAACTCTTGCCACCTTGCCGAAAGATCTGCAAAGCGTTTCTTGCCGGCGC
>JBEEOK010000007.1:0-23318 GCA_041191645.1 Actinomycetota bacterium
CTAAGCGCTTGTTGCGCCTTGGCTAGTGGCTCGGCAACCTTGCGCTGACGCAAGCCAAAGGCAACGTTCTCGAGCACTGACATGTGTGGAAACAGTGCATAGCTCTGGAACACGGTGTTAATCGGGCGCTCATGCGGCTTGGTGTCAGTGATGTCCTTGCCGCCCAAGAGAATCTTGCCCTTGGTTGGTTCGTCTAGGCCAGCTACCAGTCGCAAAGTTGTGGTTTTACCGCAACCTGAAGGGCCAAGCAGAGCAAAGAACTGACCTGCAGGAATGTGAAGATCAAGGTCTTCAATGGCGGTGAAGCCAGGGAACTCCTTACGAATTCCAACCAGCTCTAAATCGGCGCCAGAAAATGACGAATTTTGGTTCACGAACCAACCCGCCTAGACGCCGGTAGCGGCGTTGAACGCCTCGTTAAACTTTGAGTGCTCTGCGTAGGTGAGAGTACGGAAAGTCTGCAACTTGCTTGAGTCTGGGAAGATCAATGGGTTGTTAGCTAGGTCTGGGTCAGACTCAGCAACAATCTCCTTGGTTCCGGCAACCGGAGGCGCGTAGACCACACCACCCAGGATTACCTGCGCTGAGATTTCTGGGTCGTAGTAGTAGTTGATCAACTTTTCTACGTTGGTCTTGTGCTGAGCACCCATTGGAACAGTGAACGAGTCAGTGTTCAAAGTTGCACCGTTTGGATCCATAACGAATCCGTACTCGTCACCCCACTCGAGGTCACCCGACCAAACCAAACCGGCTACGGCATTCTTCTGGTCGAACGACTCAATGTAGCCCTGACCCTTGGTGTTAATCTGGCCGTCGCTAACCTGCTTGGCTACTAGGTCAACTGCCGCCATGTACTGGTCTTCGGTCACGTTGGCAATGTCTACGCCCTGAGAAATCAGGATGAGGCCGACAGCTTCACGGTACTCGCTCAACATCACTACACGGCCCTTTAGAGCAGGCTGCCAAAGGTCTTCTACCGAGGTAGGCGCGTCTTTACCAGTTAGCTCCTTGTAGAGCTTCTTGTTGTAGGCAATACCTGTCATGAATGACATCCACGGCATGCTGTAGTCGCGACCTGAGTCAAAGGTTGGGCTCGCGACCGACGCGTTCATGTTGGCGTGGTTTGGAATGTTTGCCAGGTTTAGTTTTTGAACCAGACCAGCTTCAATCAAGAAGGCATTCTGCCAGTCGGTAAGGCACATGGTGTCAGCACCAATGTCTTGGCCCGCCAACAACTGCTTCTCGGCAGCACCGTAGTACTCGTTGTTTCCAACGATGGCCTCTGGGTCGTAGTAAACCTTGATTCCGGTCTGCGCTTCGAACGCTTTTAGAGTTGGGTAGCTGGCGTCTTCTTCGCCGTCTAGGTAGGCAGCCCAGTTGTCCCAGGTAATGACCTTCTCTGATTCAGACAGGTCTTCTGCCGGGGTCAGGCCCGTGCTGCTTGAACCAGCTGGGGCACAGGCAGCCAGGGTTAGTGCAGCCGCAGTAGCTCCGGCACCGGCCAAAGCCGCGCGTCTTGTGATTTGGTGACGTCGAGCCTGGTTAACCAGCTCGCTAATCATTGGTGATTCCGGAAGAGGCTTATTCATTGCCATGACTCCTAAACAAGAGGGGCCTTCATTGGCCCAACCAACACAACCAAAAGCGCAAAAACACGCGTTCATTGAAATACTGCCACAAAGTATGCCATGCGTGAAATCAGGACACCTACTGATTTGGAAAAATAAAGCCGACTGGGTTTTGGGTAGAACGATGAAGCACCGCCGACAGCCAGCCGCTAATGTTTGACTCAGTCTCTGCCGCCGACTTGAGGCCCAATTGCATGAGCAGCATCGGATCGGGTTTACCGAGGAGCACATGGGAGCCCACATTGGCCAGCATGGCTCGCGGCAAACTATGGAGCGACTGTGAGGTGGCAATTAGGTGAAACCCCAGCGACCGACCACGAGACAGAAGGCTGGTTAGTTCAGCCTGTGCTGATGCGTGACCTCGGAGAGCCTCAGCTAACTCGTCAATCACGAGAAACAAACTGGTCTCGATGGCGCCGACTTGCGCCAATAGGGATTCTCGGCGCTGAAGCTCTACCCCGATGCCAGCCCACAGCAATGCCGGATCATGACCGTCAATGTCGGTGACAAATCGGCTAACCATCGAATTTGACGCAAACCGACGCAGTGCCGCGCCGCCCTTGAAATCGAATAACCAAAATTCTGAGGGCCTACCCGGGCCAGACCGTGGTTCAGCTTGCGGTAATGCCTTCTGGGCCAAGTGGCTTTGGAGCATGTGATTTAGCAATTTGCTTTTACCGGTCCCGGTTGGGCCAAGAATCAGCAAATGCGAATCTTGATCACACAAAACCAGCTCAACTGGGCTGCCATCCAATGTGGCACCCATAACGAATCCGCCACGGCTCGGCATTTGCCAGCCTGAACTACCTTGTAAATCCCGCTGAACCTGCTGTGCCTGCAAACTAGTTTTGAGGCGCCGATAAAGGGCGTCATGCCACTCTTGCCGCCAAAAGATTTGCCATCTAGGCAATTGCACATCACCCAAGTAGACGTGGGTTCCGGTTATCTCGATTGGCGCCGTGAGGTCAACCTCAAGCCTGCGGCGAGCGCGCGCCATTATTGGCCAAGCCAACAGAGCGGTGGCCGAGAACAACAAACCTTGCCACGTACCGGTCGATACGGCCATGACCAACCCCATAAAGATTGAAGGCAGAAACCAGGCAAGTTGCATGCTCAAAAGAATGGACCCCTACCTCGAGGTAAGGGTCCAAACCAATGAATTTGTGGAAAAGTGCTGGCTACTCCCCGATGTAGCTCATGACGTGCTTGATTCGCGTGTAGTCCTCAAATCCGTACTGCGATAGGTCTTTGCCATAGCCAGAGTGGCGGAAACCACCGTGAGGCATTTCGGCAGCCAAAGGAATGTGGGTATTGATCCAGACACAGCCGAAGTTCAAACCCTTCGAGAAGCGCATAGCGCGGGTGTGGTTCTGCGTCCATACTGATGAAGCCAGGCCATACTTGACGTCATTAGCCCAACGCAGCGCCTGTTCATCATCTTTGAATTTTTGAACGGTCACCACCGGCCCAAAGATTTCACTCTGGATGTGTTCGTCAGTTTGCTTGAGCCCAGACAACACTGCCGCTTCTAAGAAGTAACCCTTGTCGCCAAGGCGAACTCCACCGGTTTCGAGATTTGCGTGATCTGGTAGGCGGTCGATGAAACCCTGCACGCGCTCTAGCTGACCGGCGTTATTAACCGGACCGTAAAGAATGTCATCACGACTTGGGTCACCGGTGATGGCATTGGCTCTTACCTCAGCCACCAGTAGTGCCAAAAACTCATCATGAACCGACTCGTGAACTAAGATTCTGGTTGCAGCCGTGCAGTCTTGACCCGCGTTGAAGTAACCGGCAATCGCAATCTGAGCAGCAGCCTTTTGCAAATCAGCATCGGCACAGACAATGACCGGAGCCTTGCCACCTAGCTCGAGGTGAACCCGCTTCAAGTCGGTGGCCGCTGACTTGGCAACCTCCATGCCCGCTCGCACCGAACCGGTAATAGAAACCATCTGCGGAATCTCGTTTTCGATCATCGCTCGACCGGTATCGCGGTTACCGGCCACAACGTTGAACACACCGGCAGGCAAAAACTCGGCTGCAATCTCGGCTAGCAACAGGGTTGAGGCCGGGGTGGTGTCCGAAGGCTTGATTACCACGGTGTTACCGGCAGCGATAGCAGGGGCAAACTTCCAAACAGCCATGTTCAGCGGGTAGTTCCACGGCGTAACCTGCCCAATTACACCGATGGGTTCGCGACGAATCCACGAGGTGTGGTCACGTGCGTATTCGGCGGCAGCCTTACCCTCCAGGTTTCTGGCAGCACCAGCGAAGAATCGAATCTGGTCAACCGATGGAGCCATTTCGTATTCGACCAAAGTGCTGCGCGGCTTACCGGTGTTTTCAGACTCCACATCAGCAGCCTCTTCAGCACGCGCCTCGAGTGCGTCGGCGATACGGAATAGAGCCAGCTGACGCTCCCCCGGGGTGAATTGACTCCATTCTTCGAAACCCTTGGCAGCCGCCTGGTAGGCAGCGTCAACGTCGGCCGCCGAAGAAATCGGTGCATGGGCGTAGACCTCACCGGTAGCCGGATTGATGACATCGCTGGTTTCACCAGCCTTGGCTTCAACGTATTCACCATTGATGAAGTTTTTGAGTTCGCGAACCGACATTGGTTTACCCCTTAGATATTGGCCTTCAACTGTGATTCTAATCAGGATTTCCCAGGTCGAAAATCATGATTTCGGGGCAAATTATCACAAATCACTATCAATTCAGTCGTGAAACTGCGACTCAGGTGCGTTTTCGTTTGCAAATAGGTAATTTCGCTGTCAAAATCGGAATATGTCACGAGTTCAACGGACCAAGTCGCCGCAAATGGACGATGTATCAAGATCGATCATCGAGCAGTTGCAAATTGACGGGCGCCGCTCGTACTCGGAGATAGGCAAGAACGTAGGCCTCAGCGAGGCTGCTGCTCGATTGCGTGTACAAAAACTCACCGATTCGGGCGTGCTTCAAATTGTTGCAGTAACTGACCCAAAGCAGCTGGGTTTTCACCGCCAAGCAATGATCGGGGTTCGCTGCGGTGGCGATACCCGTGAGATTGCCGATCAACTGACCGCTATGCCGGAGGTTGACTACGTAGTTCTTACCGCAGGAAGTTTTGACATTTTGGTTGAGGTGGTTTGTGAGAGCGATGACGAGCTCATAGCCCTACTCAATTCAAAAATCCGGACACTGCCCGGAGTATCTTCTACCGAATCGTTCGTGTATTTGAAGGTGCAAAAGCAGGTTTACAACTGGGGTACCAGATGAGACTCCAGCCAAACAAATAGTAAAGAGTGATATCAAATGGCTATCTGGAATCGAAAGAAAGCAGAATCCGCCACCCCGCTACTTGACGCGCGAAAAGCTGGTCAAGAGGCAACCCCACAAATGCTGCAGCAGGCCGCCAAGGACAACATGTTCTTGCACTTCACCCGCCACAGCCCATATTTTGCCAAGAACGGCGAAATACCAATCATTACCCACGCTGAAGGTCACCACTTCTGGGACCAAAATGGCAAGAAATACTTTGACGGTATTTCGAGCCTTTTCTCGGTAAACGCAGGTCACGGCCGACACCGCCTAGCCGAGGCAGCAGCAAAGCAAATGAAAGAGCTTGACTACTTTCCGCTTTGGTCGCACGCACACAAGCCAGGAATTGAGCTTTCTGAGCGACTGCTGTCATACGCCCCAAAGAACATGTCGCGTGTGTTCTTCACTACCGGCGGCGGCGAGGCTAATGAGACTGCCTGGAAGCTAGCCAAGCAATACTTCAAACTGCAGGGCAAGCCAATGAAGCACAAAGTTCTAACCCGCGCAGTTGCCTACCACGGCACCTCGCACGGTGCGCTTTCGCTGACCGGTATTCCATCTATGAAAAAGGCTTTCGAGCCATTGGTGCCATCAACCTTCCGCGTGCCAAACACCAACTGGTACCGCGCTCAGGATGATTTTGCCACCGAAGAGGAATTCGGCCTTTGGGCGGCTGACCGTGTTGAAGAGATGATCCTGTTCGAAGACCCAGACACTGTTGCTGCGTTCTTCTTGGAGCCGGTTCAGAACTCGGGTGGTTGTTTTACCGCACCAAAGAGTTACTTCAAGCGGGTGCGTGAAATCTGCGATAAGTACGATGTGATTCTGGTAGCCGACGAAACCATCGATGGCTTTGGTCGAATCGGAACCATGTTTGCCTCTGAGTTGTATGACTTTGAGCCAGACATGCTGGTATGCGCCAAGGGAATGACCTCCGCCTACGCACCAATCGGCGCCTTGATCATGGCTGAAAAGTTCTTTGAGCCATTCAAGCAGGGCACTAACCTGTTCCCTCACGGATACACCTACGGTGGCCACCCGGTTTCATGTGCGGTAGCACTTGAGAACCTGGACATTTTCGATGAGGAAGATCTAGTTGGAAACGTTCGCCGAAATGCCCCGGAGTTCCGCAGAACTCTGGAGACCCTAAAGGATCTGCCAATTGTTGGCGACGTTCGTGGCGAGGGCTACTTCTTTGCGATTGAGCTAGTAAAAGACAAAACCACCAAAGAAACATTCAATGACGCCGAGTCCGAGAAATTGCTTCGCGGAATCTTGTCTCACCGCATGTTTGAAGAGGGTTTGTACTGCCGCTCAGATGACCGTGGCGACCCGGTAGTACAGCTTGCCCCACCGCTAACCATTGGCCCGGACCAGTTCAAGGAAATTGAACAAATTCTGCGTGGCTGCTTGGACGAAGCCTGGCGGGCGATGTAGTTCTCCACAGAATTAGGCTCGCGTCGAACGACGATGAATGCATGAACGAAAGTAAGGGCATGACAAACATCAACTTCGACGCGAGTCTTTCTTTTAACTCTCTGCTTGGCGTTATTTCTGTTTACTCCCTCAATGAAAAGGTGGTGCGGCTCACAATAGGCGGCGAGACAGCCCCAGCACTTGGCCGCAGCAGCACGCTGTTTAAGGCGAAACGCCAAATAACGCGCTATCTGGGCGGTAAGTCGAAAACGGTCAATTTTGAAGTTGCCACGCACGGAACAGCCTTTCAAGAGGCAGTTTGGCGGGCACTGGAGAGCATTGAATATGGCAAGACACTTAGCTACGGACAGATTGCCCAACTATGCGGAAACCCAAAGGCTGTTCGGGCCGTGGGCGGGGCAGTGGCAGCAAATCCAGTTCCAATTCGAATTCCATGCCATCGGGTACTTGGATCGAATGGAAAAGTTACCGGGTACACCCCAGGGTTAGGAATCCCAACCAAGCTAGCTCTTTTGAAACTCGAGGGGGTTAGCTTGAATACCAGTTTTGAAAGATTAGAAAGCTTACAGACATAAACCCTTTAGGGCACCTGGCCCCAGATTCGAGAGCAGCATGACACCCGAACAATTCGTCGCGACATATCGCGAATATTTGCCGGCAATCAGCCGGTACTTGGGGCGGCGTGTCGACCGAGATCAGGTCGAGGATTTAGCCGCAATGGTATTTGAGGTTGCCTGGCAAAAGCGAGACTCGGTAACACTAGGCCAGGAACTCCCCTGGCTGTACAAAATCGCAGGTTTCCAGGTTGCAAATTTTCGTCGCAGACAAAACTCTGCCCTAAAACTTCTAACCCTAACCCTGAGTCCTGACAACGCACCCTCGGCCGAATCGCTGGCAGTATTCGATGCGGATCTCGCCGCCGGATGGGCAAAACTGACCCCCTCCGACCGAGCATTGATTGCGTTGGTGGCCTTCGATTCTCTAGGGGTTAGCGAGGCCGCTCAGGCGCTCGGCATTTCTGCCAATGCCGCCAGCGCGAAGCTGCATCGCGCCAGAGCCAAACTTGCAAAATATTTAGCCGTGAAAGATTAGAGAATCGGGCGACATTAACCTGATATGAAAGAAAACAACCTGGATGCCCGCCTGAAGGCAGCCGACCCAGTGGTCGAAGTTGAATTAGGCAATGAGTTACTGCACAACGCCGCAACCAAACAAGCCCAAAATTCTTGGCGAAGGCACCGAATGAATTCCGCCATTAAGCCCAGGTTCCTATTGACCGCGCTGGCTGCAGCCGGGGCACTTGCGATCGCAATTCCATTGACACTGTCTCCCGGTGAGCCGCAATACCTGCTTTCCGTGGGCGACTCGCAGAGCAGCTCTATGTTGGGCGCCAAGGGATCACCCGGAACCGAAGCCGACCAGGGCTTGCGTGACATGATTATGTGGACGCAGTACAACTATGTAGCCGGCGATTCGCTGGGCCGCGAGGCTGGCAAGGGCGCCGTCTATAAAGCCAAGCTAAATGGCACACCGACTGATTACCTTTTGATGCTTGGGCGGGTCTTTTCGATAGAAGGAACCCCAAAAGAATCGCAGTACTCATCGGCGGAATGGCCAACCTGGGTGCTCGGATCAGAGGATGGTTCCGGTCCAAACCTTTACTTGAACTGGTCCGGTAACGGAAGCTGGTGGTTCAACGATCCGGCTGCTTGGCCAAGTACTGTCGACACGCCAATTGAATCCGGCCAAATACCAAGCGAATCAGAACTAGTGGAACAGGCGAATCAGATTTTTGCCAACGCGGGCGTGAATTTTCCAAGAGATCAGATCCGGGTGTCCCGTGACACCTGGGGCGCTTCAGTTGAAGCATCTGTGTTTTTAGATGGCGGCCCAACCGCCGAGAAGTGGTGGATGAGCTGGTCTGACTCTGGAACACTGGCAAGTGTCAGCGGATTTGCAGCAGAGTTTGAGCAAATGGGTACCTTCAATACCGTGAGTGAGCACTCAGCAGTCTCTCGACTTAGCGATTATCGATACTCGGGCGGCGTTGCCTACAAGTTCTATGAATCTGGATTCGCGTTGCCAATTGCAGATGGTATTGACACCCGCGAACTTGAGTCCGAGTCGACGCCGGAACCAAAGATTGTTGACCTAACCCTAGACTCTGCAGAACGAGCTAGCATCACTATTTGGGCTTCAGACAATTCCGTTTGGATCTTGCCCGGATACGTTTACTACGCAAAAGATGCTTTTGCCGGTGCCGTGTTTGCACTGGAGGATGGTCTCGTGAAGCTACCGGCTCTTGAGGAAACTAAGTAGCCTGGCGGGTTACGACCGTGATGACGGAATCAGAAACTTCAAGTTTCAGGCCGGCTAGACTCGCTCGCTCAGCCAGCTCTTCGATGGTTTTCGGAATACCCTGACCAGTCAACGCACTGCGAACCAGCTGCCCTTTGGCTTTCTTATTGAAGTGATTGAGTTGTTCCCTAATGCCATTGTCTTTCTCTACGAAAACAACCACCGAGTAAGCGCCAACTTCAGCAGGAATCGGAGCCAAATCGGCATAGGCTTTGGACCGCAGATCCAATATCGGTTCCGAACCAAAACTCGACCAGAGCAAATCGTGCGCGGGCGCCCAGGTTTTCCTAAGGTCCAGACCGTTCAACTTTCGACTTGGATTCAATTTATAAACCGGCAAAGCATCATTTACCCCGACCAAGCCAAAGAGTGCGGATTGAATAAATACCGCACCCTCAGCTAAGTCACGCTCGTCTTGAGTTAGCGAATTGTTGGCAGTAATGGAGCCCTTTAGTCCACGACCGTGTACTGCGGAGAACAAAGTTCCGGTGTAGCGGTCGATTGCAGGCATTGCCGGTGCCTGTTGGATTTCGCTGGTCCCGTACGCGGTCATGACGGCCGAGCGAGCCTCCATCAAGTTAGGAAAGGTTAGTTGCTCGAGGGCGAAGTTTCGGCTACCGCCAGCAGCCTTGGTCTCTGATGGCGGAAGCAAAAGATACATACCAATAGCCTATTTCGATGAGCCTAGACTTGAGGCATGGTCAAGCTAACAAAGATCTATACCCGAACAGGCGATGAAGGCACAACTGGCCTGAGCAACTTTACAAGAGTTCGCAAGACTGACCCTCGCATTGAGGCCTACGCAGATGTAGACGAAGCCAACTCGGCCATCGGCGTAGCCGTTGCGCTGGCCCGCGAAGACTTTGACGCCGAAACTCTGCAGCTATTGACTCAGATTCAGAACGATCTGTTCGATTTAGGTGCAGACCTTTCGACCCCGCTGACCGAACACTATGAGTACCCACCTCTGCGTGTGGACGAAGTCTGGATCGATGCCCTAGAAGCCGCCATCGACAAATACAACTTGCAGCTACCAAAACTGGACTCGTTCATTATTCCTGGCGGAACTGGATTGTCAGCCGGACTGCATCTGGCTAGAACCGTGGTTCGCCGGGCAGAAAGAGCAACTTGGCACGCAATCGAGGCGTACGGGACAGAGTCAGCTAAGAAAGGGCAACCAAACGGTGGCATCAACATCGCGGCGGCCAAGTATCTCAACCGCCTGAGCGACCTGCTTTTTGTATTGGCTAGATACGCGAACCTCAAGCAAGGCGGAGACGTCAAATGGGTGCCTGCCGCTAACCGGCGCACAAACGGACTTTAAATGAAAAACCCCACCAACCGGTGGGGTTTTTCATTTAACTTTTGATTTAGATCAGGGCTGCGTGACGAGCAACAACAGAAACTACGTTGTGCTCAACAGAAAGGAACCCGTCTTCAGCATTGGCCTTGACTACGTTGCCGTCTTCAAGAGTGATGCGCACTTCACCGGAGCTGAGAATAGCCAGCATAGGTTCGTGACCAGGAAGCAGACCGATCTCACCTTCAACGGTCTTAGCGATGACCATCTTGGCCTCGCCCGACCAGACGGCCTTCTCTGCTGCTACAAGTTCAACGCGCAATGTCGCCATGATTACTTAGATTCCTTCTGGATGCGGTCCCATTCCTTTAGAACATCGTTGATGTCACCAAGGTTGAAGAACGCCTGCTCACCAACGTGGTCAAAGTCACCGCGAGCGATGGCCGAGAAGCCCTCGATGGTGTCCTTTAGAGGCACGGTTGATCCTGGAACACCGGTGAACTTGGTAGCCATGTAGGTGTTCTGAGACAAGAAGCGCTGAATACGACGTGCACGTGAAACGGTGATCTTGTCTTCTTCTGAAAGCTCTTCAACACCAAGAATCGCGATGATTTCCTGAAGTTCCTTGTTCTTCTGCAGGATCGACTTAACCAAGGTTGCAGTCTCGTAGTGGTCCTTGCTGATGTAGCGAGGGTCCAAGATACGTGAGGTCGAGGTTAGCGGGTCCACAGCAGGGTAAAGACCCTGAGATGCAATTTCACGAGAAAGCTCGGTAGTTGCGTCCAAGTGAGCAAATGTGGTTGCCGGGGCTGGGTCCGTGTAGTCGTCAGCAGGCACGTAAATTGCCTGTAGCGAGGTAATCGAGTGACCACGGGTCGAGGTGATGCGCTCCTGTAGGAGACCCATCTCATCGGCCAAGTTTGGCTGGTAACCCACAGCTGAAGGCATACGGCCTAGAAGGGTTGAAACCTCTGAACCTGCCTGGGTGAAGCGGAAGATGTTGTCGATGAACAACAGAACGTCCTGCTTCTGAACGTCACGGAAGTACTCCGCCATGGTTAGCGCTGAAAGCGCTACGCGAAGACGGGTGCCAGGTGGCTCATCCATCTGGCCGAAGACCAGTGCAGTTTTGTCGATAACGCCTGACTCGGTCATTTCGTCGATAAGGTCGTTACCTTCACGGGTACGCTCACCAACACCAGCGAATACAGACACACCGTCGTGGTTTTCGGCCACACGGTAGATCATTTCCTGGATCAGAACGGTCTTACCAACACCAGCACCACCGAATAGACCAATCTTTCCACCCTGAACATAAGGGGTTAGAAGGTCAATAACCTTAATACCGGTCTCAAACATGCTGGTCTTTGACTCAAGCTGGTCGAATGCTGGTGGCTGACGGTGGATTGACCAGGTCTCGTTGACCTCAATCTTCTCGCCTGGCTTAGCGTTCAAGACTTCACCGGTTACGTTGAACACGTGACCCTTGGTGACATCTCCAACTGGAACTGAGATTGGAGCACCGGTGTCGGTGACAAGACCGCCACGAACCAAACCATCGGTTGGCTTTAGCGCAATTGCACGAACAAGGTCGTCTCCGAGGTGCTGTGCGACCTCGAGAGTAAGAGTGCTCTTCTCGCCATCAAGCACAATCTCAGTGGTGAGTGCGTTGTAGATCGCAGGGATGGCATCGTGCGGGAACTCGATGTCAACCACTGGACCGGTAACGCGAGCAATACGCCCGGTGCCGGCTGCAGGTGCTGCAACCTTCTTCTTGGTCTCGGCCATGTCTCTTTCTTTCTCTTAGTCTTCGTTGCCGGCGGCAGACAATGCGTCTGCACCACCAACAATTTCCGAAATCTGCTGGGTAATTTCTGACTGACGTGCCGCATTGCTGAGGCGGGTGTAGTTTTTGATGAGCTTGTCAGCGTTATCGGTTGCTGACTTCATGGCCTTCTGGCGGGCAGCGTGCTCAGAGGCAGCTGACTGCAGCATGGCGTTGAAAATGCGGCTCTCTACATAAACCGGTAGCAAGGCATCAAGCACCTTGTTAGCGTCTGGTTCGAACTCGTAAAGCGGGAAGACCTCGTCTGAAGCTGGAGCCTCAACGCCTTCGACTACCTCAAGAGGAAGAAGACGAACTACCTCTGGCACCTGAGCAATCATCGAAATGAAGCGGTTAGATACCAAGTGAATCTCGTCTACACCACCGTCGGCGTAATCAGTGTTGAAAGCGGCAACCACTGCATCGGCAATTTCTTTGGCGGTATCAACCTGAGGCAGGTCGGTGCCACCAATCCACTGCTGCACAGCTGTGCGACGACGGAAACCGAAGTTGGCAACAGCCTTGCGGCCAACTAGGTAGTAAACCACTTCTTTACCCTGCTCTTTAAGCAGGTTGGTTAGCTGTTCGGCCTCTTTTAGCACGTTCGATGAAAACGCACCAGCAAGACCGCGGTCAGAGGTGAAAATTACTACGGCTGCGCGGTCAATACGCTCTGGCTCAGTGGTCAGAGGGTGAGCAATGTTTGAGTAAGTTGCTACCGCAGAAACCGCACGAGTGACAGCACGTGCATAAGGGGTTGAAGCTGCTACACGCTGCTGAGCCTTGTAAATGCGTGATGCAGAGATCAACTCCATGGCACGAGTAATCTTCTTGGTCGTCTGGGCAGACTTAATTTTCTGCCTATAGACCCGAAGTTGCGCTCCCATGTCTCTCCTAGATTCTTGTCGTCAGTTGGTTGATTGTCTTAGCTAAAGCGCTTAGCCGCGCTTCTGCTTGACGATCTTTTCCTGGTTGACATCTTCTTCGTCAAGAACGGTTGCGTCTGCAGCCGATGCTAGAGATTCACCCGAGCTGGTCGCAAAGCTCTTCTTGAACTTTGCTACAGCTTTCTCAAGTTCAGCAATGGTGTCTTTTTCAAGCTTGCTGGTCTCGCGAATGGTGGTCAGAACGTTGCTGTTGCGGCGTAGGTTGTCTAGCAACTCAGCCTCGAAGCGTAGAACGTCCTCAACTGGCACCTCATCTAGCTTGCCGGTAGTACCAGCCCAGATAGATACGGTCTGCTCTTCAACTGGGAATGGTGAGTACTGAGGCTGCTTTAGAAGTTCCATCAGACGAGCACCACGTGCAAGCTGTTGACGAGATGCTGCATCTAGGTCAGATGCGAACATTGCGAACGCTTCTAGCGCACGGTACTGAGCTAGCTCAAGCTTCAAGGTACCTGAAACACCCTTGATGCCCTTAACCTGAGCTGCACCACCAACGCGTGAAACCGAGATACCTACGTCGATAGCAGGGCGCTGGTTTGAGTTGAACAAGTCTGACTGCAAGAAGATCTGACCGTCGGTGATAGAAATCACGTTGGTTGGAATGTATGCAGAAACGTCGTTTGCCTTGGTCTCGATGATTGGTAGACCAGTCATCGAACCGCCACCTAGCTCATCGTTTAGCTTGGCACAACGCTCAAGTAGACGTGAGTGTAGGTAGAAGACGTCACCTGGGTAAGCCTCGCGGCCTGGTGGGCGACGTAGAAGAAGTGACACTGCACGGTAGGCCTCGGCCTGCTTTGACAGGTCATCGAAGATGATGAGTACGTGCTTGCCGCCGTACATCCAGTGCTGACCAATTGCAGAACCGGTGTAAGGAGCTAGGTACTTGAAGCCAGCTGGGTCAGATGCAGGAGAAGCCACGATGGTGGTGTACTCCATGGCGCCGGCTTCTTCTAGAGCAGCCTTAACACCTGCAATGGTTGAACCCTTTTGACCGATAGCTACATAGATGCAGCGAACCTGCTTCTGAACGTCGCCTGACTCCCAGTTTGCCTTTTGGTTAATGATGGTGTCGATCGCAATTGCGGTCTTACCAGTCTGGCGGTCACCAATGATTAGCTGACGCTGACCACGACCAACTGGGATCATGGCGTCGATTGCCTTGATACCGGTCTGAAGTGGTTCGTGAACAGACTTACGAGCCATAACACCAGGTGCCTGAAGCTCAAGCGCACGGCGAGCCTCTGCCTTGATGTCGCCTAGTCCGTCGATTGGGTTACCTAGCGGGTCAACAACGCGACCAAGGAAGTTGTCGCCAACTGGAACAGAAAGAACTTCACCAGTGCGGTGAACTTCCATGCCCTCGACGATGCCTTCGAAGTTACCGAGAACAACGGTACCGATCTCGCGCTCGTCAAGGTTTAGGGCTAGGCCAAGAGTGCCATCCTCAAACTTTAGAAGCTCGTTCGCCATTGCTGATGGAAGACCCTCGATGTGAGCGATACCGTCACCGGCATCGATTACGTGGCCCACTTCAGTCTTTGAAGCCTTGGCTGGCTCGTAAGACTTAACGAAGTCCTTTAGAGCATCGCGAATCTCGTTCGGGCTGATGTTCAGATCTGCCATCTCGTTCCTCTACTTCTGGGGCGAACCCCGGTTGGTCGTTGCGTCAGCCGCCTAGGCGGCTGAAGTTTTTGGTCGCTTACGCGAGTTGAAGTTTTGCTGCAGTTAGACGGGAGCTGAGGCTTCCGTCAAGGATTTCTCCGGCAACCTGCACTTTGACGCCGCCGAGGATAGACGGATCTACCTCAACGTTGAGCTTTAGGCTTTGGCCGTATGACTGAGCCAAAGCGCCCTCAAGACGCTCTAGCTGCTGCGCGGTGATTGGCGCTGCCACGGTGACAGTTGCAACGAGACGGCTGGCAACAGCAGATACCTGCTTGCCGAACTGCTCTAGAACCACTGAAACGCGACGACGACGTGCACCAATGACTGCACGACGAATCAGCACGATGGCTTCTTCGTTTGCCTTGCCCTTGGTTAGTGTCTCGACTAGTGCCAACTTGGCCTCGTCTGAAGCCAAACGGTCGCCCAGTGCAAACTGAAGATCCTGATCGGAATCGACTGCCTGTTGGAAAGCGAACAGCTGGGTTTCAACTGCTGCAAGCTGCTGGTTTGCTGAAGCAATAGTGGCTACCGCAAAGACCGCGAGCTGCTCGAAAGCGGCTACGAGGTCTTGGCCGGTAGACCAGCGAAGTGCAACCAGAGAGTTGGTGAACTCAAGCGCTGTCTTGGAGACACTCTTGCCGAAAACGGCTTCGAGTGCACCTGACTTGGCTTTGGCCTCGGCGGAAGGGTCCGAGAGGATGCTGCGCAACTGAGATGAAGATGCAACGGCAGCGCCAATAGCAAAAATCTCTTCTGCGAACTTGAGGTCAGCCTTGGCTAGAAGTGGGCTTAGAGCCTCTTTAGCTTGGGCTAGTGACTGTCTGGTTGAACTCGCCATTTTTACTTCTTGCCTGCTTTGCTCTTAGAAGCGGTGTCGCCTGCTTCGAGGTCGGCCAAGAACTGGTCGACAACGCCGCTGGCAATCTTGTCGTTCTGAAGGCTTGCGCCAACAACGCTTGATGCAAGGTCGATTGCTAGTGAGCCAACCTCTGCGCGAAGCGAGATTAGGGCTGACTGGCGCTCGGCCTCGATCTGAGCCTTTGCGGTTGCGGTCAAACGAGCTGCCTCGAGAGATGCCTGCTCCTTTAGTTCAGCCAAAATAGCTGCACCCTCGGCGCGTGCTTCTTCACGAATCTTTGATGCTTCGGCGCGTGCCTCAGCCTGCTCGGCTTCGATATTTGCAGTCTTAGCTGCAGCCTCTGCCTGAGCTTTTTCTGCAGCCTCGAGACGACCTTCGATGGCCTCGGTGCGTGCATCCAAAGTCTTCTTGAAGTTCGGAAGAACCTTGAACCAGAAGAAAGCCAGCAGAATTACGAAGACAACCGAAGACCACAGGAGATCGTACGACTCAGGAAGTAGTGGGTTTTTAGCCGCACCTTCCTCTGCCGCAGCGAGAATCCTTGAAATCATGGTGTGAGGTCCTGACTGACTAAGCGAAGATGAATGGGGTTGCAAGACCGATTAGCGCTAGCGCCTCGGTAAATGCGATACCAAGCCACATGGTGACCTGAAGCTTTGCTGCTAGCTCTGGCTGGCGAGCGATTGACTCGATGGTCTTTGAAACAACAAGACCTACACCTACACCAGGACCGATTGCTGCAAGGCCGTAGCCGATTACTGCGATGTTTCCTGATACTTCTGCGATGTTAGTTACGTCCACTTTGTATTTCCCTTCCGTGGTTTAGACCTGACGGTTGTCAGATCTGATTAGTGCTCGTCTGCCAAGGCCAACTGAATGTAGACCGTGGTCAGCAGAGTAAAAACGTATGCCTGTAGGAATGCAACCAGAATCTCGAACACTGTGAATGCAAAACCAAAGACAAAGGTTCCTGCGCCGAAGAACTTGAAGGCACCTTCAGCGTTGAACAAGAAGAACTGGGTTGCCGAGAAGCAAAGCACTAGCAACAAGTGGCCAGCGATCATGTTCATGGTGAGACGAAGAGCCAGAGTAACTGGGCGAAGAATGAAAGTCGATAGGAACTCGATTGGAGTCACCAATACGTAGAAAGCCTTTGGCACACCAGCTGGGAACAGCGCGTTCGTGAAGAAGTGGCCGCCGTGCTTTTTGATTCCGGCATAGATGAAAGTCACATAAGCAGCAACGGCCATCACGATTGGAAGACCAATTACCGAGGTTCCGGCGATGTTTAGACCCGGGATAATACCGGTGATGTTCATGCCGAGAGTCACGAAGAAAATGGTGGTGAGCAACGGCAAGAAGCGGTCGCCGTCTTTTTCGCCCAGCTGATCGTGAGCAATGCTCTTGCGCACAAAGTTCAGTGAGATTTCACCCATCAACTGGAACTTACCTGGAACGAAGCTGTTGGACTTGTTGGCCTGCTTGAACTTGCGAGTCCACAGTGTGAAAAGCACTAGAAGTAGTGCGACAACTAGAAGACGAATCAGCATGATTCGGTTCAGTGCGAATGGGGTGTCGGCGAAAGCCACAATCTCTGGATAGAACTCCATGATTGAAGGGGCGTGGAAGCCACTGCCCGACTCTTCGGTGCTCGCTGCTACGTTGAGCAGGTTCAAGGCGTTAGTGAACAGCGTGAACTCCTGTTTCGGGGCAAGTTTGATGTGCCTTGCGGCGATTTACAGTGCGAATTGGTACTGGAGAGAATCCCCAGTTCCTCGACTAATCCTAACAGCCCCAGTTTGCCCGAAACAGCGGTTTGGCAGGGATTGGCCGAAGTTTTTTAGAAATCTTTAAGCGGCTGGCTCGATAGGAATTCGTGCCTTGAGAACTAACACCGAATCGATTGCTAAAGTACCCAAAATCGATGCAACCAAAGTGAAGAACATGACCGGGCCGTTGATGAACTCAGCGTCTTTTAGGAGCCCCATGAGCAACACAAAGCCAATCACCTTGACCAACCAACCACCAAGCACGATACCGAAGAAGGCACCCAATGGAAGGCGGCCACCAATCATCACACTGAGTGCGGTCAAACCGAAGAACACCAAGGTCAGAGCCGCCCCAATTAGAGCGCTGGTCAGACCAGGCATGTCGGCCACGAGGAATCCGATTAGACCGCCGATCAGAGCAATAGCACCAACTAGAGCCGATCCCAGACCGAGAACCTGCTTGAACAAACCGTTTAGAGCTTTAGACACGACTGGCCCATTTCTTTTTGAATAGCGGAAGAACCGTGTAGCCCACAGCTCCAATGACACCAAGACCCAGCACCCACATCACAGTGCCGACTGGAAGGAAGAAGAACAGTAGGCATGAGATGGAAATCACTGTGGTCCAAGCATAAAAAACCAGCACCGCTCCCAGGTGGGAGTGACCAAAGTCTTGTAATCGGTGGTGAAGGTGAAGCCGATCAGCCGAGAATGGCGACTTGCCCGCGCGTAGGCGGCGAAGAACTGCCCAAGAAAAGTCGAGCAGTGGCAACACCAAGATAGCTAAAGGCAGAATCAGTGGAATAAAGGCTGGAACTAGCTCGCCGCGGCTGACCAATTGCGGATCAATCTGACCGGTAACGGTGAGTGCAGATGTGGCCATAAGTAGACCAAGGAGCATGGCGCCGGTGTCGCCCATAAAGATTTTGGCGCGGTGCCAGTTGAATGGCAAAAAGCCCACGCACATGCCGATCACGATGGCTGAAATCAGTGATGCCAAGTTGAAATAGTTGGTCGGCGAAGTCTGCTGAGCCAAGAGGTAGCTGTAGGCAAAAAAGACTGCAGTGCCAATCAGTACAACGCCGGCAACTAAGCCATCTAGACCATCGATGAAGTTGACCGCATTCATGATCAATACCGTGATGAATACAGTGGCCACAAACGAAATGCCGAAGCTCCCGATGGTCAAACCAGCAATAGGCAGCGATACAACCTGAACACCCTGCCAAGCCAAAATTCCGGCAACCACAAACTGCCCAGCAAGTTTGAGGCTCCAGTCCAAGTCGTACAGGTCATCTAAAACGCCAATTATGGTGATCAGCAACGCGGCCAGGACAATTGCGATGATGTGAATCGGCTCGCTGAAAACACTCTTAAACCAGCCCAGCGAACCGGCCGCCAAGACCGCGGCGGTAAAACCCACAAACATAGCTACGCCGCCAAGGCGCGGAGTTGGGCGGGTGTGAACATCGCGTGAGCGAATTTGAGGATAAATGCGGTACTTGTGGGCTAGTTTCAGCACAGCCCAGGTTCCCACGAAGGTTACCGCGGCGGCAACCAACATCATCAGTAAATAAGCGCGCATTTGCTAGTTTGACTCTTCCAGCAGGTCGCCCGCAACAGACTTTAGTTTGGCTGCCGAAAGGGCTCCCCGGCGAACAATCTTGATCTTTCCAGTGGTGGTCAAGTTGCCATCAGCGTCATAAGAATCAACCACGCTGGTTAGGTCAATAATGGTCGATGCCTCGCCCTTTGGGCTGGTGCCAGCATCGAGATATACCGAAACTGAATTAGCCAAATAGGCCTCTGCTTGCTGGCAAGTGGTTGCCGCAGGTTGCCCGGTCAGGTTGGCGCTGGAAACAGCCATCGGCCCAACCTCTTCAAGGAGAGCTAGGGCAATTTTGTGATCAGGCATGCGCAGAGCAACAGTGCCTTTGGTTTCACCGAGATCCCAAGTGAGTGATTGCTGCGCCTTCAAAATCATGGTTAGCGCCCCTGGCCAAAAAGTATCGGCTAGGCGTCTAGCCACCTCAGGAACGTCTTCGGCCAGAGCGTGCAACGTGTTGAGGTTGCCAATCAGAACTGGTGGCGGTGACTGCGGGCCGCGCCCCTTGGCCGCGAGCAATGCTTGAACGCCCTTAGCTGAAAATGCATCGCAACCAATCCCATAGACGGTGTCGGTGGGCAAAACCACTAGTTCAGACCGACCCAGCGCGACTTTGGCAAGGCGCATGCCGGTCAATAGGTCAGTGTCAACGGAACAATCGTAAATTCGCTGCACGGCACACTCCTCTTTGAACGTCTGGTTTTACTTGATCGCGGTTACGGCACGGTCTCGACCGGTTAGGTCTCGATGCGCACGAACTTGTCGCCATCCAACAGCCAATAGTAGTTGACTCACCTGTTCAGCCTGTGAGTCTGCGTGCTCAATAACCAGGTAACCGCCTTCATGAAGCAGCCGCTTGGCCGTAGCTGAAACGTGGTGAATTACTGACATGCCATCGTCTCCACCATAGAGAGCAAGATCTGGGTCGTACAGGTGTACCTCAACGTCTCGAGGTACCGCTGCTAAAGGTATGTAGGGCGGATTTGAGGCAACTACCGCAACCTGACCGTCTAACTCTGTGAAAGCTGTGGCTAAATCACCCTGTATCAATTGGGCATTCTGCGCACCATAGCGCTCAAAATTCTTGGTGGTAAAAGGCATTGCGTCGGAAGATTTTTCTACTGCAAAGACCTTTGCATTTAGTACCTCAGTGGCCATAGCCAAAGCAATGGCTCCTGAGCCGGTGCCGAGATCCACCGCAATTGGTTGGGCCTGCGAAACCACCCGAAGCGCATCGATGGCAAGCTGCGCAACGAACTCAGTCTCTGGTCGCGGAATAAAGACCCCGCGGCCAACTGATAATTCTAGGTTTCTAAAGAAGGCAACCCCAGTGATGTGCTGGAGTGGCTCTCGTGCTTGGCGCCGCCCATACAAGTGAGTTATTTGTTGTGCCTGGTCTTCTGTTACTGAAGCACCAATCAAAATTTGAGCTTGGACTCCCCCACGAGTCAAACCCAGCACGTGGGCGGCCAGCAACTCGGCGTCTACCTCAGGCGAGTGAATACCCACCTCAGAGAATTTAGCGGCAGCGTGCTCCACTAGGTCGCGCAATAACAAAGCACTACTTCGATTCGGCTGAACCAAGAGCTGCTAGGCGGGCTTCCTCATCCATCTGGATTGCTGACTGAATTACTGGCTCGAGTGCGCCATCCATGACGGCATCAAGGTTGTAAGCCTTGTAGCCGGTGCGGTGATCAGCAATGCGATTCTCAGGGTAGTTGTAGGTGCGAATGCGCTCTGAGCGGTCTACCGACTTAACCTGAGATTTACGCGCTGCTGACTGCTCTGCCTCAATGGCCTCTTGCTGCGCTGCCAAAATTCGGGCACGAAGCACACGCATTGCGGCCTCACGGTTTTGCAACTGAGACTTCTCGTTTTGCATAGCCACGGTGATACCGGTCGGCAAGTGAGTGATGCGAACCGCCGAGTCGGTGGTGTTTACCGACTGACCACCCGGGCCAGATGAACGGTAAACATCGATGCGAAGGTCATTTTGGCTGATCTCAACTTCTTCTGGCTCATCAACTTCTGGGAAGACCAAAACACCCGCAGCAGAGGTGTGAATTCGGCCCTGAGTTTCAGTTGCCGGCACACGCTGTACGCGGTGAACACCACCCTCGTATTTGAGGTGGGCGTGAACACCCTGAGATGGGTCTGAAGAGTTTCCCTTGATCGCCAACTGAATGTCTTTGATGCCGCCAAGATCAGATTCGTTCTTGTCGAGCACCTCAGTCTTCCAACCCTTTGAGTTAGCGTACTGAATGTACATGCGAAGAAGGTCAGCGGCGAACAGCGCTGACTCAGCACCACCTTCACCAGCCTTGATTTCCATAATTACATCGCGGCCATCATCTGGATCGCGAGGAATCAGCAAGCGGCGAAGCTTCTCGTTAGCAACCTGAAGGCGCTCTTCGGTGATGGTTGCCTCTTCGGCGAACATCTCGTCTTCTTTGGCCAGCTCTTTTGCTGCCTTGAGGTCATCGTTGAGCGCAACAACCTGGTTAAAGGCGGCAACGATGGTGCTCAACTCGGCGTAGCGACGGTTGAGTTTCTTGGCAAGAGCTGGGTTTCCGTGCAGCGCCGGGTCAGACAGTTTGGTCTGAAGCTCGGCGTGCTCGGTGATTAGGGGTTGTACCGACTCGAGCACTTTTACTCCGCGTCAGAACCAGTAGGAACCGGCATTGACTTCTGAACCTGCATCAAAAACTCAACGTTGCTTGATGTCTCTTTTAGACGGCTCAGAACCAACTCAAGTGCCTGCTGCTGCTCTAGGCCAGCTAGCGCACGGCGTAGCTTCCATACAATCTTGGTCTCGTCTGGGCTCATCAGCATTTCTTCGCGACGGGTACCCGAGGCGTTGACGTCGACAGCTGGGAAGATGCGCTTGTCTGCGAGTGAGCGTGACAGGCGAAGCTCCATGTTTCCAGTTCCCTTGAACTCTTCGAAGATAACCTCGTCCATCTTTGAACCGGTCTCAACCAAGGCGGTAGCCAGAATTGTCAAAGAGCCGCCGTCTTCAATGTTGCGGGCTGCACCAAAGAAACGCTTGGGTGGGTAAAGGGCTGATGAATCAACACCACCAGAAAGAATTCGGCCAGAGGCAGGTGCGCTCAAGTTGTAGGCACGACCCAAACGGGTGATCGAGTCAAGGAGAACAACTACGTCGTGACCCAGCTCAACCAAGCGCTTTGCGCGCTCGATGGCCAACTCAGCAACAGTGGTGTGGTCCTCTGCTGGGCGGTCGAAGGTTGAGGCAATAACCTCACCCTTGACGGTGCGCTGCATGTCGGTGACTTCTTCAGGGCGTTCGTCAACCAAAACAACCATTAGGTGTACCTCTGGGTTGTTTACGGCAATAGAGTTGGCGATTGCCTGCAGCACCAAGGTCTTACCGGCCTTTGGTGGCGAAACGATCAGGCCACGCTGACCCTTACCGATTGGTGATACCAAGTCGATGATGCGGGTGCTGAGCTTGTTTGGCTCAGTCTCTAGGCGAAGGCGTGACTGAGGGTAAAGCGGAGTTAGCTTGCCAAACTCAACACGTGCTGCAGCCTGCTCAACGGTCAAACCGTTGATTGAGTCAATTCGAACAATTGCGTTGAACTTCTGGCGACCCTGACCCTCGCCGTCCTTTGGCTGGCGGATTGCACCAACCACGGCGTCACCCTTGCGCAGGTTGTACTTCTTGACCTGACCAAGTGAAACATAAACGTCGTTCGGGCCAGGCAGGTAACCGCTGGTGCGAACGAAGGCGTAGTTGTCTAGAACGTCAAGAATTCCGGCAACCGGAACTAGTACGTCGTCTGGTGAGATTTCTGGCTCAATCTCGTCCTGCATGCCACCATTGCCACGTCCACGACGGTCGTTGCGGTCACGGTAGCGGTCGTTGCGGTTACGGTTGCGGCCGTTGCGGTTGCGACGCTCGTCGTTGAAATCGCGCTCGTTGCGTGAATCGTTGTCACGAGTTGAGTTGTCGCGGTTGGCGTTCTCACGCGGCGCGTTCTCTGATGAATCGCGAGATTCCGAGTTGTCCGAGCCGTTGCCCTCACCCGAGTTGCGGTTGCGGTTACGGTTGCGGTTGCGGTTCCGGTTGTTGCCTGAACGCTCTGAGCGCTCCTGGCCCTCGCCGTTGCTGTCAGACTTTGGCTCGTTTGAACCGTTTGAGTCAGCAGGCGCGCTGGCTTCAGCCGATGCTGCTGAACTCTTGGTGGCGCGAGGCGCTTTTTCTGCCTTGATTGCCGGAGCCTTCTCGGTGTTTGCCTCTGACCCCTCTGCCGCAGCCTTGGTTGCGCGGGTGCGAGTGGTCTTCTTAGGCGCTGTTACGGTTGCAGTTTCAGCTGCTGGTGCTGCTGCATCGGCAACTACACGGCGGCTTCTGCGAGCCGGAGCAGTGGTTTCCTGGATTTCATCCATGTGTTTTGATTTCTCTTTCTTAGGAGATAAGCCGTGACAAATTAGATTTCGATAGTCACGTACGCGCGGTTTGAGAGCGCTTCACCGTAATTAGATTTACGGGTTTCACCAATTATTGGTGTGCTACAACAATAGCACCCTTGAAGTCCACAGCCAACAGCAGCGCCTTCCAGTCTGGGTAATGTTTTGCAGCAAGCTTTGCAGC
>JBEEOK010000008.1:0-17884 GCA_041191645.1 Actinomycetota bacterium
GCGCCAGCATGCCTAGCTGGGATGAAATCGTCTTCGGCACTAAAGCAGAGGACTAGACGAAAGCTCCGAAACGCACCAGCGGGACCATAAGTTCTTCAGGTGAAATACCTCCATGCTGCCCGATCATCTGAAGACTCTTCGGCTTGGCAAAGCCTCGATGGTACAAAGCTGACCTAGGTCTGGCAAACACCATCAAATCGGGCAAAGTGTCGCGAGATTCAAGCGACACGTTACCGAAATAGCCAGCTGCGCATACCTCAGAACTGGTGAACACTGCAGCGCGCTCTTTCAATGCGTCTTCAAGAAGTTCTTTTCTGGTTTCGGGCGTTTCACCGGGTTCAAAGTAGAGATACAAGACTCTAGGATCGCCACCGACCGACACTAAGCCGGGAATTGCATCGTTGTACTCATCGAGGTAGACATGGTGTGCTTTATCAACATCAACTATTCCATGATCAGCCGTCAGAAGTGCCCCGGTCCCCTTCGGGAGGTCTTGCACAAATCGTTTCACTTCCGCGTTGAGCTCTTCAAGCATGTCTCGCCACTGCGACGAAGTAGTTCCATACGCATGGGCTCGCTGGTCCAGCTCCGGGACATAAAGATAGACGAGTTTGTTTTTGCCAGTCGAAAGCAATTTTGCAGCGGCGCTGAATCGGTCGGAGACTGTTTTACCAGCAACAAATTCAGCCCCCGGCATGGTTGCGCTGGTAAAGCCAGACTTGCTGTACTCCCCCGGACCTACGGAATAGACATTGACACCCTGCGCTCTGGCAACCGCTGAAACTGTTTCAAATCGCTGCCAATCACCAACCGTTTGGTCGTTAAGGCCAGTCAACAGATTCAGTGGAGCCTGAGCTTTGCGGTCGAACACCTGATAGCCAACTACTCCGTGAACACCGGGCATTTGCCCCGTGGCAAAACTGGAAATTGCCGCAGCGGTGGTACTCGGAAACACTGTGCCGATTTTAGACATGCTTGCCTGCGAAATGAATGGGGCATGCCCTGAATTCGAAAGCAGGTTATGTGCTCCCAAGCCATCAACCAAGATCACGCAAGCGCTGGTAACCCGCCGAAGGCCAAGCCGGTTTCCTGAACCCGTAATCGCTCCTAACGCGGAGACAAACACATCAGGGAGCCTCCCGAAGGTTTTAGGAAGGGAAGGTAGCATCGAAAGCATCACCCCAGTCTGCCACAACCCGATTTGAGTAGCCCAAAAGATGACCCAGGAACACCAGTTTGACGAGCGCATTGTCGACATTGATTTGTCTCAAGAGATGCAGGATTCATTCCTGGAGTATTCCTACTCGGTCATCTATGCACGAGCTCTCCCAGACGCTCGAGATGGGCTGAAGCCTGTTCACAGGAGAATCATTTTTCAGATGGGTGAAATGGGTCTTCGCCCTGACCGCGGGCACGTGAAATCTGCTCGTGTTGTTGGTGAGGTAATGGGAAAGCTCCACCCACACGGCGACAGTGCTATCTACGATGCTCTAGTCCGCATGGCTCAACCGTTTTCGCTAAGAGTTCCAATGATTGACGGTCACGGCAACTTTGGAAGCCTGGATGACGGTCCGGCTGCGGCACGTTACACCGAAGCTAGACTCTCGATCGCCTCGCTGCTGATGAATGAAGGACTTGACGAAGACGTAGTCGATTTCAAGCCGAATTACGATGCGCAGCTAACCGAACCTTCTGTGTTACCTGCTGCCTTCCCGAACCTACTCGTAAACGGAGCTTCGGGCATCGCAGTTGGTATGGCAACAAACATGCCGCCGCACAACCTCTGTGAGGTTATTGCCGGCGCCCGTTTCTTACTCGAAACCCCGCATGCGAACACCGCAGATCTAATGCAATACATCCCTGGGCCGGATCTTCCGAACGGTGGAATCATCATGGGACTCGACGGGGTGCGCGACGCGTATGAGACTGGCCGCGGCGTCTTTAAGACTCGGGCTCGTGTTTCTATCGAGAGCGTTTCACCTCGCAAGATGGGCATTGTCGTAACCGAACTGCCATATTTGGTCGGCCCCGAGAAGGTTATCGAGAAAATCAAAGATGGCGTCAATTCGAAGAAACTTCAAGGTATTTCTGACGTCACTGACCTTACTGATAGAACTAACGGTCTCAAATTAGTGATCGAACTAAAAACCGGCTTTGACCCGCAAGTAGTTCTCGATCTGCTTTATAGGTTTACACCGATGGAGGACTCATTCGGCGTAAACAATGTTGCGTTGGTTGACGGTAGGCCGCAAACAATGGGGCTCCGTGACATGCTTGGCGTCTATTTGGCCCACCGAATAACAGTGACTCGTAGGCGCACGGCGAACCGTTTGGGCAAGCGAAAGGCCAGACTGCATCTGGTTGACGGGCTGCTAATTGCAATCGACTCAATTGACGAAGTAATCGCAATAATCCGTCGGAGTGATGAGGTCGACGATGCTCGCCGTGAGCTTCGTTCCAGATTCTCACTCTCTGAAATTCAAGCCGAATACATTCTTGAGCTGCGACTTCGAAGACTAACCAAATTCTCGAAAATTGAATTGGATGCAGAGCGCAGTTCTCTGCTAGATGAGATTTCCCAACTCGAGGCAATTCTCAGTTCTGATAAAAACTTACGAAACGTGGTCAGTGTTGAACTGGCCGAAATTGCTGACAAATACGGTGATGCGCGCCGCACGACGCTAGTAGACAACGTGTCCGAGGTAAAACCAATATCCTCAGCGAAGGCTGTTACTGTCAGCGCTGAGCTGGCCGACGCTCCGTGTCAAGTAGTTTTGACCGCATCTGGCCGAGTCGCGCGTATCGACGGAAGTGAACTGGCACTGCAGGCTGGTGCCAGACAAAACCATGATGCTCTCCGAAGCGTGATCTCAACTTCAACCAGGTCTGACATCGGGTTTCTTACCAGTGATGGCTTGGTACATCGCATACATGTTGGTGATGTTCCGGGTATTTCTGACTTATCGATGCTGTCCAGTGCCGCCGAAGTGAGTGCATTCTTGGGGCTAAGCAGAGGTGTCAAATTTATTCAGGTATTTGCTCTTGAGGAATCTGTCTCGTTGGCTTTGGCGACAAAACAGGGCGTCGTAAAGAGAGTTGTTGCTGACTACCCAGCACGTGATGAGTTCGAACTGATCACCCTCAAAGACGGAGACGAGGTTGTTGGCGCCGGTGTCTGCAATGAAGACAACACTTTGGTCTTTATCTCCAGCGACGCCCAACTACTGCATTTCAGCGCGTCTTTGGTGCGGCCCCAGGGGCGCCCTGCGGGAGGCATGGCAGGAATCAACCTTGCCGAGGGGGCCCGTGTGATTTCATTCGATGTGATTTCAGAGTTGACAAATGCCCGGGTTATAACCGCAGCTAACAGTTCTATGGCAATCCCGGGAACCGATGCGGGAAGCGTCAAATGGACACCAATGACTGAATTCCCTAGCAAGGGTCGAGCCACAGGCGGCGTGCGGTCACACCGCTTCATTCGCAGTGAAGACCAACTCTATTTCGCATCAGTAGTTGAGGGTGTTGCGAAAGCACTTACACCTGACGGTAAGCCCATGCCGATAGCCGAGGACCCTGGTAAACGAGATGGTTCTGGAATCAATCTCACAGCAGTTATTGGTTCTGTTGGACTGTAATCGGCAGAAACGGGCAACGAAGACAGAAAAGCGCGTAGCGCCTATGCGTCGATGCGGTCGCGCTCGAAGCCATCTGCGCTGTCAACAATAAAGTCACGCCTAGGTGCAACATCATTACCCATTAGAAGCTCAAACATGGCCTCTGCAGCCGCAGCGTCCTCAACCCGAACCCTGCGAAGAGTTCGGCGCGAACGATCCATCGTCGTTTCGGCTAACTGATCCGCATCCATCTCGCCGAGGCCCTTATAGCGCTGAATAGGCTCTTTGTATTTCTTGCCCAAGCTAGATAGCTTGCTTAATAGCGCCTCAAGTTCAACTTGCGAGTAGGTATAGATAACCTCATTAGCCTTTGAGCCAGCATTAATCACCTCGACGCGGTGCAGCGGCGGCACAGCGGCGAAAACTCGCCCAGCCTCTACCAGAGGCCTCATGTACCTAAAGAAAAGCGTGAGCAAGAGGGTTCTGATGTGTGCCCCGTCAACGTCGGCGTCGCTCATTAGAATCACTTTGCCGTAGCGCGCAACGTCCAAGTCAAAACTTCTGCCCGATCCTGCGCCTATGACCTGAATAATCGATGCGCACTCGGTGTTTGACAACATGTCAGAAATCGATGCCTTCTGAACATTGAGAATCTTGCCTCGAATGGGCAAGAGTGCTTGAAACTCGCTGTCTCGAGCAAGTTTCGCGGTGCCAAGAGCAGAGTCACCCTCAACAATGAAGAGCTCTGAGCCAGAAGTCTCTTGGGTTCTACAGTCCACCAGTTTTGTAGGCAGCGAGCTGCTCTCAAGCGCATTCTTACGACGCTGAGTTTCTTTATGAGTTCGAGCCGAAATTCTTGACTTCATTTCGGCAACGACTTTTTCGAGCAACTGCGACACTTGTGTCTTATCGTCGCGTTTCGAACTGTTGAATTTTTCTGCTAGAGCCTTGGAGACAACATTGGCAACGATGTTCCTAACAGCTGGTGTACCAAGGATCTCCTTGGTCTGGCCTTCAAACTGTGGCTCTGCCAGGCGAACTGTCACTACAGCGGTTAGTCCGGCTAGGACGTCTTCCTTCTCAACTTTGTCATTGCCAGCTTTTAACTTGCGTGAGTTTGCTTCGACCTGCGCGCGGAGCACCTTCAGAAGAGCTTGTTCGAAGCCAGCAATGTGGGTGCCTCCCTTTGGAGTGGCAATGATGTTCACAAAGCTTTTCACTTGCGTGTCGTAACCAGTACCCCATCGAACGGCAATCTCTACTTCGCAGTTTCGACTAACCTCGCGAGAGACCATGTTCCCCGCTTCATCAAGCACAGGAACTGTCTCGGTGAAGTCACCATTCCCGCCAAGTTTCCAAGTTGCAGTGAGCGCAGGATCGTTTGCCAAATACTCTGCGAATTCGGAAATGCCACCGTCAAATCTAAATTCGTGGATAACCTTTTCGTCTGTTCTGTTGTCCTGAATGCCAATCCCTAGTCCAGGGACTAGAAATGCGGTCTGTCTGGCCCGACCAAATAACTCATCGGCAGCAAAGACGGCGTCTTTGATGAATATTTGTGGGTCAGCCCAGTAACGAACACGTGTACCGGTTACGCCTTTTTGAACCTTGCCAACGATTCGCAACTGCGATTCATTTTCAAAAGGCTTGAACGGGTTCGATGGAGAAATTCCGTTGGAATCATCGAATGTTCCAGCCTCTCCCCTGCGGAATGACATGGCATAGGTCTTGCCATCGCGGTCAACCTCAACGTCAAGTCGTTCAGAGAGTGCATTTACAACAGAGGCGCCGACGCCATGCAGACCGCCCGAGGCAGCGTAACTACCCGAACCAAACTTTCCACCTGCGTGGAGCTTTGTGAAGACAACTTCCACACCACTGAGGCCAGTCTTTGGCTCGATGTCCACAGGAATTCCGCGAGCTTTGTCAGAAACTTCTACGGAGCGGTCCGGGTGAAGAACGATGTCGATTCGGTTTCCATGTCCAGCGAGAGCCTCGTCGACAGAGTTATCAATAATCTCCCAAAGGCAATGCATTAGACCGCGACTATCGGTTGAACCGATGTACATACCAGGGCGCTTGCGAACAGCGTCAAGGCCCTCTAGAACCGAGAGATGGCGGGCTGAATACTCTGAATTGGGCACCAAACGATGCTAACCGGTCAACTCCACTCGGGAAGGCACTGACACGATTGAATCGGTACCCCCAAAGCACTTCGCAGTTAGCGAACTAACTTGGAAAAGGGCGGATTTCAAGGCTGAATGTGATGAAATTGGAGGGAAGAGAGGAACACGCATGCAGACCGAAGCAACCACAGAAACCACCGAGAACTCGGAGGCGTTTCAACTTAATGCTCTTGACCGCTGTGATGAATGTGGAGCCCAGGCTTACATCCGCGTCGAGTTAGCCTCTGGAGACCTACTTTTCTGCTCACACCACGGAAATGAGAAGCGAGCGACGCTCGAGCCGATTGCAATCGCATGGCACGACGAGAGTAAGAAACTACTCGCGCGCTAGTTCTCTTTCCAAATCCCAAATCTTGGAAGTGTGGTCACCCAATCGGGTGGCCACTTCTGGCTTAACCGCGGGAATATCAAGACCAACGTACTCACTGATCGAAACCAAAAAACTCTCCAAAAGTTCTGGATTCTTAGACAGAACCGGCCCATGCAGTAGAGTTCCAATCACGCGGTTGCTGCGACAAATAGTAGGCAGTTTTGCCTCTGAGTTCTTGTACCCGAGAACCCCGTAACCTTCAAACTCAGCCACTTCAAATTTTGATACGCGCTGGATATCTTCTGGGACGAGGTCGAATACCTCTAGCCCACTAAGACTGCCCCTCTGGGCACGGCACAGTAGCTCAAACCCCGAAGACACTGCCAAAACTGGAAGGCCATGCCGCATCAATTCGACCAAAGCGCCACTTAGTCTTGACCATGAGGACGCCACGTCACTCCAAGCAGCGATCGAACCATGCCCCACAACCAGAACATCGATTTCCGGAAGAGCCTCGACGAACTTATCAATTCCAATAATCTGGCTCGGAACTCCGCGCCAGGTAAGTTGCTTTGACAAGACTTCGGCATTAGCTGCGTCACCATTGAGATTTAGATGCTCAGGAAATAGGACACCGATTCGAATCATCGCTGTACCGCCTCAGGGTCTGTGAAGCCTAAAATTCGTCGAGTACGGCGCATCGCATCGGCCGAGAAGATTACGGTGCGGCGTGAATGCTGGGGCGCAGGCAGAGCAAAAAATGCATCTAAAGCAGCTTCGAGGTTGTCAGTGACTTGACCAACAGGAACGCCTGCATATTCCAGTCGCAAAGCCATTTCATGAGCGTTGTAGCCAGAGACAACATCGGCATGGCTGAGCCCGGAAAAATCTACTGTCCAAAGCCACGATGGGTCGTGTACATCGCGCCCGATCATGACCATAACTCGCTCAGGATTTGTCGTTAAGTTGTCGAGGTTGAGTTGAAAACTCATCGGGTTCTGAACCAAGATGAACTCGACCTCTTGGCCATCTACCAAGGCAATCTCACCCCGTGCAAATACTGGTGGCATGGCATTCAGGGTTTCAGCCGCGAGCTCGGCGTCGAAACTTGCACCTAAGTATGCTTTAGCCGAGTGCAAAGCAGCCACCGCGTCAAGAGCAAAATGCAGACCACGGTTCGGTAGTTCAACAGATACCACCTCGTCAGCCAGTTTGATTGTTGCGGTACGGTCGTCAAGACCTACCACCTCAGCAGCTACCTCGGGTCTTGTAAGCATCTCCAGGTAAGTTGGAGCACTGCCAAGGCCGTGTGAGGTCTGGGCAATGATCGACTGTTCAATTCCAAACCAATCAATACTGCTGCTTTTTAGGTGACTCCCAATGATGACTGTGTTCTGGTCATCGGCGTTTAGCAGAACTGCCCCTGAAGACCTAGACGCAACCGCCGCAAGTTTGTCTCGCACAATAGCCGGGTCAACAAAACGATCGAGTTGGTCCTCGAGAACGTTGAGAATGGTCACTTGACTCGGTTTGATGCGTCTTGTGATCTCCTCTGCATGCCCTTCGTCCATCTCCAGGATTGCAACATCGCCACGGAGACGCCCGGACAGTGTTGCCTGCTCAACGATTGAGGAAAAGAACCCCTGGGCAATGTTGGCGGTCGAGGGGTTTGTGAACACGGACTTTCCATGTGCCCTAGCAATCCCAACCAGCATCTTGGTTGTCGTTGATTTGCCAGCCGAACCAGTCACCACAACTAGGCCATCGGGGAATTTTGCCAACGTGTTTGCCAGCAAACCAGGAGCTATTTTGCTTACTACCAACCCAGGAAGCGCTGATCCACCACCGGGGCGAACAAGGCGCACTAAGGCGCGCACCAACCGCCCGATTACGATGGCCGGTAGATAGAACATGCCTAGTTTTCTAGATAGTCGCGAAGCATTTGTGAACGTGATGGGTGACGGAGTTTAGACATGGTCTTTGACTCAATCTGTCGAATACGTTCGCGGGTAACGCCGAACTCCTCACCAATTTGGTCCAGAGTTTTCTGCACGCCATCGCCAAGTCCGAAACGGCTCTTAATCACGCCAGCCTCACGCGGGTGAAGAGAATCCAAGATTCGCTCAAGTTCTCGCTGGAGCATGGTGAAACCCACTGCGTCGGCTGGAACAACAGCCTCGGTGTCTTCAATAAGGTCACCGAATTCGCTGTCGCCGTCTTCACCAAGTGGTGTTGAAAGCGAGATCGGTTCGCGCCCGTACTTTTGAACTTCGACAACCTTCTCGGGTGTCATGTCCAATTCGCGGGCCAACTCTTCAGGGGTTGGTTCGCGACCGAGGTCTTGCAACAACTGTCGCTGCACGCGTGCAAGCTTGTTAATGACCTCAACCATGTGAACTGGAATTCGAATGGTTCGAGCCTGGTCAGCCATGGCTCGGGTGATGGCCTGACGAATCCACCAAGTGGCGTAGGTAGAGAACTTGTAGCCCTTGGTGTAGTCAAACTTCTCTACAGCTCGGATAAGACCAAGGTTTCCCTCTTGAATAAGGTCTAGGAACTGCATGCCTCGGCCTGTGTAGCGTTTGGCAAGGCTCACCACAAGACGAAGGTTTGCTTCAAGGAGGTGGCTCTTGGCACGCTGACCATCCTTGATAACCCACTTTAGATCGCGCTCATCTTCGCGAGTTAGGTTGGTGGCCAATGCAAGTTTCTCTTCCGCAAATAGACCGGCCTCAATGCGCTTCGCAAGCTCTACTTCTAGCTCGGCGTTAAGAAGCGCAACCTTACCGATTTGCTTCAGGTAGTCCTTGACCGGGTCAGCTGTAGCACCGGTAATAGTGGTGGTCTGAACCGGAATGTCATCTTCTTCTCGGTTCGAAAGCACAAGCGCGCCCTCAGGAACAACGATTTTCTCTGTCTCTTCGTGCTCTTCGTCGTGGTGCTCGTCGTCGACTGCAATAATGTCAACCGCTGAGGCGGCCTCGGCAACGATTTCTTCGACAGACTCTAGATCGTCGATGTCCTCTTCATCGCCTTCAACCATGCCCTTCGACGCCTTGGCAGCTTTCGCTGGCTTCGCCTTCGGATCTGCCTTCGCCTTTGACTCGGCCTTCGCCTTTGACTCGGCCTTAGCCTTCGGTTCAGCCTTTGCTTTCGGCTCTTCCCCCTTTACCGGAGTCTTAGCCGCAGGGGCCTTTTTAGGCTTGGTTACCTTCTCAACGACTGCATCAGCCTCAGCTGCTTTCTTGGCAGCCGGAACTTTTGCAGCGGTCTTCTTTACTTCTGTAGAAATGGTCTCAGGTTCCTCACTGATTGTTGCTGTGTCCCCCGACGACTTTTCATTTGGATGTAACAGATTCGCAAGAAACCCCCGCTTCTTAGCTGGCGCGCTATCACTTGATTGCTTGGCCACAGTTACCTCTCGAAATCCCCCGCCTTACGAGCTCGATCGCACGCACTGTTTCGGGCATTACTAAGACCCATGTCAAATTCGCGAATGCGACTGACTGGGTCTAAGCGACAATTATTGCATGAAACCGGACAGATACACGAATTTATCTGGCGAAACACTCAACATTGACTTCTTGAATAACCAGAACGTTTCCCGGATTATTCCGTGAGGCTAAGTCTTCTTAGTTTGCTGCGTTCAAGCAAGAACATACCCAGACCCAGTCCTAGAACTAGGAATTGGATACTCATGGCCCATTTGAATCCAAATGCCGAATACAAACCCTGATCAATACCATTTGCGACTTGCACTGCTTGAACGAGGTCAAGGATTACACCCGCAAAAAACATCATCGAAAAGGTGGCTAAGAAACCACCGATGTTCACAAAGCCATTAGTCGAGCCGAGGGACTTTTTAGGCACGAATGCCCGTGTGTAGTCAAAGGCGATCATGGACATAGGGGCGGCGGTCGATAAGACGACTACCAGAAGCGCTAAAACAAAAGGATGCACCTGTTCCGGGCCAAAGACGACTGCGGACCAAATCGATCCAATCGAAATAATGCCAGTGAATACGAGTCGATCACGCAGTTCTGGATGCGCCGAACACACACGACTGATGATCGGGCCGACCATAAAACCCATAACTACAAACGAGGCGATTACGAGCGATGCCAGATCCCGAGAAAAGCCTTGCCCGTTCACCAGGAATGGAAATCCCCACAAAAGAATGAAAACCGAGGTTGCGGACTGAAGAGTGAAGTGGGTCCAGAACGCCATTCGAACACCGGGGTGACGAATGTTATTCGTTAGACCTCCAATAACTTTCCTAAAGCTTTCAACCCTGTGGTGGCTTGAGTGACCTTCACGGTCGTCTCGAACGTAAACCAGACTGACGAACACCAGAATGAGCGTAAGGGTGGCCAGAAAACCGAAAGCCGGAGTCCAGCCCAATAAGTGCAAAAGCGATGCAAATGGGATTGCAGAGACTGCCTGTCCAAGTTGCCCAATGTTCGTCAATAATTGCTGGCGCTTCGTTGCCGCTCCCCCGTGATACCAACCATTAATTAGGCGGATCATCGAAATAAAAACGAAAGCGTCACCCATGCCCAGGAACATGCGACCAATCACGGCCATTGGAAGATGTTCGGAAAATGCAACAAAAAATTGCCCGACGCTCATCGTTATGGCGCCGAAAGCCAACATGGCTCGGGCACCATAGCGATCTAACAACATCCCGACCGGAATCTGCATGGCCGCATAAACAATCAGCTGGGCAACTGCGAGCATAGACAGTTGCGCTGCAGAAACTTGAAAACGTTCCGTTGCCTCAATAGTGGCCACACCCAGGCTGCTGCGATTGGTCACGGCCACGAGGTAGGCGAATGCTCCAGCCGCCATAACCAGCGATGCGCGGTGAGACTTCATTCCCCCATCCTCGCAGGAATCTGAACCATACGATGGAGGTATGCAGCAAAAATTGGCCATTGTGACTGGCGGAACTTCAGGCATTGGCTTTCACACTGCAATGGCCCTCGCTGAAAATGGATTCGACATAATCATCACGGGACGAGACAGGAACAAAGGCCACACGGCAGCCGTCAAGCTGCAAAAGTGCCACCCGCACGTCTCTATTGAGTTTCGAGAACTAAACCTTGCCGACCTCGCAGATGTATCCCAGTTCACCAAGACTCTTCTGCGGAAATGGGACTTGCTAGTAAACAACGCTGGCGCAAAGATTGAACGCCCTTACAGGCTGACATCCGATGGGTTCGAGTGGCACATCGGGGTAAATCACTTTGGTCACGCCCACTTAACTCGCCGACTGTTGCCCTCCGCCAATGATGGGGCGCGTGTCGTATTCACCACGTCGATCGTGGCACGCCGTGGCGAGCTGAAACTTGGCCAGAATTACGTCGGAATGGCACCGGGCCGAGCCTATCGAGACTCAAAACTTTTCAACCTGGTGAGTGCCCTCGAGCTTCAACGACAACAAGTCAACCAAGGTAATCGCTTGACAGTGTCGGCTGCACACCCGGGTTTCGCACGGGCTGCTTCATATGGAAATCGATTGGTGAGGGCACTGGAGTTTCTGTTAGCCCAGTCCGCCAAGAGTGGCGCTCAGCCCATTATCGAGGCTTGCTTATCAGCGCAAGCGGGTTATTGGGGTCCAAAAGTGTTTCAGCTTTGGGGTGCAGCGAAAACAATTCCATTACCCAAATCAGCGATGAACCAAGCTGAACGCAAAAACTTTTGGATGGAAAGCTGCCGCCAACTAGACGAGAAAGCTCTGAACTAATTCTCGTCGGCGGCGTTCTTGCGACGAGTCGCAAGATAACCTTCGAGCTCCTCTGCAATCTCCTCTGCTGACGGCAGGTTGGTTTGAGGCCTCATGACAGCAGCTTTAGCTACACCCGTGGATTCATTTCCATAACCCGCTTCGAGGGTTTCGATCATCTTGGCAAGGTCGTCGTTCTTGGCAATTTGCTCATTGATCTTGCGAAGCACGTCTTGCCCCTGCTCACGAAGTCGGTCAGTTGGAAACACCAAGCCCGTCGCGGCTGAAACCTGCTCAAACGCCTTCACAGCGGCCTGCGGGAAGGCTGTCTCAGCAAGGTAGTGAGGCACAAGCAGCACCAATCCAGCCATTGGCAGGTCTGATTTGGCAAGTGTGTATTCAATTAGGTGAAGTACGTTGCCTGGCACTTGAGTCTGAGGCTTCCACTCCGAGACAGTCGCAATCACGTCGGCTCGGTTGCCAGACACGGTGACTCCGATAGAACGAGTGTGTGGTGCAGGAAAAGGAATTGCATGCACCCAGGTGAAATCACTTACTGCTAGGTCATCGACAATTTCTTGAATTGCGGCAGTGAAGGCCTCCCAGCGGAAATCAGGTTCGTATCCGTGTAGAAAAAGAAACGGCTGATTTGCCTCATCGTGAACAAGATAGACCCCCAACACTGCTGGTTCGTAAGACTCAATGTGATCACGTTCAAAGAACATGACAGGTCGACGAGACCTGTAATCGAGAAGTTCATCGTTATCAAATTTGATAACGAGTTCATGGTCTAGTTCTGAGAATATTTGATCAGAGAGTTGGCTGAGAACATTGCCAGCGTCGGTAAATCCACTCAATCCTGCTACGAGATGGAGGCCCAAAGGAATGGACTCGAACGAGGTCCGGTAAGAATAAAGAGATTGGGTCGATTCCATAACTCAAATCCTAACTACGCCCCGTCTAGCATGGGGATTATGAAAAAGTTCAAGACTCAAACGGCTTCCAAAATTCCTACCGGTTCCAAGGGAACTGTTTTCGTGATGGCTGCCGAGCACAAAGCTGACAAATGCGAGCTGTTGCCTTCTGCACTTGAAGTTTCTCCGCTCGTTGATCTGAACGCTCTGGGGCTCACCACAAATCCTGAATCAACCATCTCGATACCAGGTAGTGACGGTGCGGTAATCGGTGTTTTGGTATTGCCCCTAGACACTGAAAATATCGGTGTCTGGCGCAGTTTAGGTGGCGTAATTGCTAGAAACTTTGGCTTGTTTACCAAGGTTGTCGTAGATCTTCCGTTCCAAACCAAAGAGCAACTTATCGCTTTGGCTGAGGGTTTCAACTTGGGCCTCTACGAATTCCAGTCGTATAAATCAAAACCCGAGCAGAAACTCAAGACCGAGTCGCTTACTTTCATCTCAGATTTCAAACTGGGTGCGGACGACTTGGAACGCATCGAGGTTGTGCGCGTAGCAGTTCACGCGTCTAGAGACTTGGTAAATCAGCCTGCGAATGATCTTTACCCTGCATCGTTCGAAGTGGCTGCAAAGGCGGCCGTTGAGGGTCTGCCGCTGGCACTTGAAAGTTGGGATGAAAAGGCCCTTGTAAAGGGTGGATTCGGTGGAATCAGCGCAGTTGGGATGGGGTCTTCAAGGCCTCCCCGCCTGATAAAAGTCGCATACACGCCTAAAGGCGCGAAGGGGCATATTGCTCTAGTTGGAAAGGGCATAACCTTTGATACCGGTGGACTAAGCCTGAAGCCCGCAGAGTCCATGGTTGGTATGAAGTACGACATGACCGGTGCAGCGACCGTACTTCAGGCCATTGTTGCGATTGCAAAGTTGGGCATCAATATCCGCGTCACTGCATGGATGTGTCTTGCAGAAAACATGCCATCAGGAACCGCGACGCGACCAAACGACGTCATCAAAGCCAGAAATGGCAAGACCATTGAAGTTCTGAATACCGATGCTGAAGGCCGGCTGGTGCTAGCCGATGGTCTTTCGATTGCCAGCGAGGAACACCCCGATCTAATTGTCGATGTGGCAACTTTGACAGGTGCGGCAACAATCGCACTCGGCAATCGAATTGCTGGGCTAATGGGCGACGACTCTGCTGTTGAAGAGGTCCGGAAAGCGGCCAACATGGTGGATGAGCCAGTTTGGCACATGCCACTGCCTTCTGAGCTGCGACCACTTCTGAATTCGGACATTGCTGACATAGCCAATGTGAAGATAGGCAATCGTGCCGGTGGAATGCTCATCGGTGGGTTATTTCTCCGCGAATTCGTCGGAAAACAGAAAAAGGATTCAAGCAAGACCATTCCTTGGGCGCATCTTGACATTGCCGGCCCGTCAGATAACTCGAGTTCTGCTTATGGCTTCACTCCAAAAGGCGCTACCGGAACCATGGTTCGAACCCTGATCGAGTTAGTCGACCAGCGCGCTCGATAGTTTTCAGAGGGAAACATAGTAAAGTTTTGAAGGTATCTGCGAAAGGGAGTAATAAGTGGCCGATCACAACTTTGACGTTGTAATCCTTGGTGGAGGAAGTGGCGGTTACGCTGCAGCTCTTCGTTCAGCACAGCTCGGTAAGAGCGTTGCTTTGATCGAAAAAGACAAACTCGGAGGCACCTGTCTGCACCGCGGTTGTATTCCAACGAAGGCGCTTTTGCACTCTGCAGAGGTTGCTGACAGCGTTAGAGACGCGGGCCACTATGGCATTCAGGCCACCTTCGGCGCAGTTGACATGCCGGCCGTCAACGCCTACCGGAACACTATCGTTGACCGTTTGTTCAAGGGACTTACCGGTTTGGTTAACTCAAAGAACATCACCGTTGTCAACGGAGAAGGCATCTTGGTTGGCCCGAAGACCATCCAGGTTAATGGCGACAACTACACCGGACAGAACATCGTCCTGGCATCTGGTTCGTACAGCCGAAGCCTGCCGGGACTTGAAATCGGTGGCAGAGTTATCACCTCAGAGCACGCTCTTCAATTGAACTTCGTACCGAACAAAGTAATCGTTCTCGGTGGTGGCGTTATCGGCGTTGAATTTGCCTCAATCTGGAAGTCTTTCGGAACTGAAGTGACCATTGTTGAGGGTCTGCCTTCACTAGTTCCTAACGAGGATGCCTCTGTGAGCAAGGCCCTAGAGCGTGCATTCCGCAAGCGCGGCATTGATTTCAAGACCGGCGTGCGTTTCTCTGGTGTTGAGCAGAACGAGCACGGCGTAGTCGTAAGCCTCGAGTCGGGCGAGCGCCTAGAAGCTGAGTTGCTTTTGGTAGCAGTTGGTCGAGGTCCAAACACGGCAGGTCTTGGCTACGAGCAGCAGGGCATCCAGATGGATCGCGGCTTCGTGCTAACCAACGAGCGTCTACAGACCAACATCCCAGGTGTTTACGCGGCCGGAGACATCGTTCCTGGTCTTCAGCTTGCACACCGAGGCTTCCAACAGGGTATTTTCATTGCCGAGGAGATTGCTGGTCTACAGCCTGCAGTAATTGACGAGAATGGCATTCCAAAGGTCACCTATTGTGAGCCGGAGATTGCATCAGTCGGTCTTACTGAAGCTAAGGCTGCTGAAACTTATGGCGCAGACAACATCTCAACCTACGAGTACAACTTGGGTGGAAACGGAAAGAGTCAGATTCTTGGCACTGCCGGCTTCATCAAACTAATCCGCAGAAACAACGGCCCTGTAATTGGTGTGCACATGATTGGCTCACGTGTTGGTGAGCAAATTGGTGAAGCCCAACTAATTGTCAACTGGGAGGCCTACCCAGAAGACGTTGCAGCGCTTGTCCACGCCCACCCAACCATGAACGAAGCGATCGGCGAGGCTCACCTAGCACTTGCCGGTAAGCCACTTCACGCCCACGCATAAGCAGAAATTCCCACAAGGAGCAGCAATCAATGAGTGAATCAGTAGTACTACCAGCATTGGGCGAGAGCGTTACCGAAGGTACCGTTACCCGTTGGCTTAAGAAGGTCGGAGACACCGTAGCTGTCGACGAGCCTTTAGTTGAGGTATCGACCGACAAGGTCGACACCGAGATCCCGTCTCCAGTGGGTGGCGTAATCGAACAGATCTTGGTCCAAGAGGACGAGACTGTGCAGGTTGGCGCCGTTCTAGTCATCATCGGAGACGGCGCATCTTCAGCTCCTGCTCCAGCACCGGTAGCTGAACAAGCAGCTCCTGTTGCTGCACCAGCAGCTCCAGCAACTGTTGCTGCATCTCCGGTTGCCCCTGCGCCTGCCGTTTCCGCACCAGTTGCCCCAGTAGCCCCGGTTGCACCCGTAGTTGCTGCACCAGCCCCTGCAGTTGCAGCTCCGGCGGTAACCTCCGACGCCGGTTATGTGACTCCATTGGTTCGCAAGCTGGCAAACGAGACCGGCATCGACCTGACTCAGGTTGCCGGAACCGGCGTAGGCGGCCGCATTCGCAAGGATGACGTGCTTGCTGCAAGTGTAGCCCCGGCAGCAGCACCAGCTGCCTTTGCCGCAGCCGCTCCTGTCCAGACCGCACACGTTCCTGGCGAGGCTTCGCCACTTCGTGGTACCACCGAGCCAATGAGCCGTCTTCGTAAAGTACTTGCCGAGCGTGCCGTAGCATCAATGGTTTCGACAGCACAGTTGACCACTGTGGTCGAAGTTGACGTCACCAAAATTGCTCAATTGCGTCAGCGTGTTCAGGCTGAATTCGTGGCAAAGTCTGGTGGCAAGCTAAACTTCATGCCGTTCTTTGCCCTAGCAGCAGCCGAGGCGCTGCGAGTGCACCCAAAGCTGAACGCGACAATTGATGGCGACAACGTGGTCTACCACGGCACTGAGAACATCTCATTTGCCGTCGACACCGAGAAGGGCCTGCTAACGCCGGTAATTCGGGACGCATCAACCCTTACCATCATGCAGACAGCCCAGCAGATCGCCGATCTTGCGGGCCGCACTCGTGCCAACCAGTTGAAGCCAGATGAACTTGGCGGTGGAACCTTCACTCTTACCAACACCGGTTCGCGTGGCGCGTTGTTTGACACTCCAGTCGTCTTCTTGCCTCAGGTGGCAATCCTCGGAACTGGTGTGGTCACCAAGCGCCCTGTGGTTGTAACCGATGCAAATGGCCAGGACGCCATTGCAATTCGCAGCATGGTTTACCTAGCCCTGTCATATGACCACCGCCTTGTTGACGGCGCCGACGCATCAAGATTCTTGGTTGATGTCAAAGCCCGCCTTGAAGAAGCAAACTTCGACTCGGTTTTGGGCCTCTAAGCTCAAGGAATCTAGTTTCCCGGTAGGCGTTCCTACCGGGAAACTTTTTTTAACTTCCATTCATCATTTTTCTCAGTGAAGGTTAGCCGTCGTGTCTCCTCCAAAGATTCGCAGTCTTGCAGAATTACGACCATCCTCAGTCCGCCAATCTGACTAACAGACACCTCATGGTAACCAGTCCGTTTAGCTAGGAAAGCCTGAAACGCTTCCAAGTCCTGTAAAGGTATGGCACATGGGTTTACGCTCTGAGGCCCCGGCTCAGGATTTGGGCTGTTTGCACTTGAAGATGAAGAAGAACTGCTCAGCGGAGATGCACCCATGCTCTCTTGCCCTGGGGACACATCAAGAACCCCGACAGTTGTTAACACTGCAATAAGACCTGCTGCCACAAAACCTACCGCACGTGCCCGACTACGACCCCTAGTTTCCGGGCTGCGATGTTGCACCGAACTCTCGACAACTAGGTAAACCCGGCCCGAGCGTGCCTGAACAAGCTGGTTGGTTAGGCCCGCCATCATCCGAATAGGCCACGGCCTAAATACCGAGCGCAAAAGCTCTTTATTGCAACCCTCGGTCCTGAGTCGCCAACCCCGTTTCGTCCAGAGCAGTTCGGCCTTTTCAACGCCTCTTATGTTCGGACGTGGCACAATGTGAATCACCAGAAGAGTCTGTGCCACAACAGAGTAGATGACCACGCCGTTGGCGCATCTGTTGATAAGGCGGGAACAAATCAGCACTCCCCTTGTTTAGACTTATACAAATGCCTGAATTCATGATTGCCGGAC
>JBEEOK010000009.1:0-15975 GCA_041191645.1 Actinomycetota bacterium
ACGCTTATGTTTACTGCGATGTAGCCATCATTGAGAAATTCATCGAGGGTACTGAGCTTGCCGTGAGCGTGATTGACCTAGGAGCTGGCCCATTTGCGTTGCCAGCGGTAGAGATCGAGCCAGTGGACGGCAAATTTGGCTATGACGAGCGCTACACGGCCGGAGAAACCAATTACTTTGTACCAGCCCGTCTCGAGCCAAAAGTGGCTGAGAAGGCCGCAGAGCTGGCGATTAAGGCACATGAGCTGCTTGGACTACGCCACTTGTCGCGAATTGACATGATTGTTGACCCACAGGGCGCTATTTGGTTCCTTGAGGCCAACGTTTTGCCTGGTTTGACCGAGACTTCTCTTCTGCCACAAGCAATTACCGCTTCGGGCAACTCACTGGGTGAGGTTTACTACTCACTAGCCGAGGCTGCACGCAACAATCGTGGCTAATTAGTGCTGGGTGTCTACGCCCAGTTCCTTCAAAATGCGGGTCAAGTCGCCCACGGTCGCAAAATCAATGACCAGCTGGCCCTTTTTCTTGCCCAAAACAATGCTGACTTTGGTGTCAAGGCGGTCTCCGAGCTTTTCAGCCAACGATTTCAGTGAATCTTGTCGCCCACCGGCAATGATCGCAGCTTTTCCTGGTTTTGCTGGCTTGTCTAGCGCCACGATTTCTTCAAGAGAGCGCACCGAAAGGCCTTCCTGGATCACTTTGTTGGCAAAGTGTTCCATGCGAGCCTCATCAACCACACTAAGAATTGCACGGGCGTGGCCAGCACTGAGCACACCGGCTGCAACTTTCTGCTGAACTCCCATTGGTAGCTTCAGCAAACGGATTGTGTTGGTGATTTGTGGGCGGGAGCGGCCAATTTTCTCGGCAAGTTGATCCTGGGTAATGCCAAAGTCTGAGAGCAGCTGCTGATACGCGGATGCCTCTTCAAGTGGGTTCAGGTTTGCTCGGTGAATGTTCTCGAGCAAAGCGTCACGCAGCATATTTTCATCGGCTGTTTCGCGGATCACGGCCGGAATCTTGTCTAGCCCAGCCTCTTTCGATGCACGCAAACGGCGCTCACCCATAATCAGCTCATAGGTTGGCTGGCCATCCTGCTCACCAAGCGGTCGAACCACAATCGGCTGAAGCACACCAAACTCACGAACTGAGTGCACCAACTCGGCAAAAGCCTCTGGTTCAAAGACAGATCTAGGCTGCATTGGGTTAGGAATAATCGCTGTGACATTCAGGTAGCCAAAGCTCGCGCCTGGAACTGCTACAAGGTTGGATTCCGCACCAACACTGGCCTCTGGGGCCACGCCTTCGCCTGGCTGGTTGCCAAAAAATACATCGATTGGTCTCTCACTTGCCAGTGGGGTGGTTGGGATTAGGGCACCAATACCGCGGCCAAGGCCAACTTTCTTATCTGCCATTCTGAGCTCCCTTAATTGCAATTTCCATGGCGGCTTCGAGGTACGAAATTGCGCCAGGTGATGATGGGTCGTGTGAAATTACTGTGCGGCCAAAGCTTGGTGCCTCTGAAACGCGCACGTTTCTTGGAATTACTGAGTCCAAAGTCTGAGCAGGAAAGTGCTGTCGAACATCGGCAACTACCTGGGCAGCCAGGCGAGTTCTTGAGTCATACATGGTCAACAGAATTGTGGAGAGCGCAAGCTGCGGGTTCAAAGCCTGTTGAACACGTTCAATGTTCCTAAGCAGCTGCGATAGACCCTCGAGTGCGTAGTACTCACACTGAATCGGCAGCAGCACTTCGGTAGCGGCAACGAATGCATTTACGGTGAGCAGCCCAAGGCTAGGCGGGCAGTCAATAAAGACGTAGTCAGGAACCTCGTGACCTTGGCCAGGTTTTAGGTAATCTTCGATCGCAGTTTTGAGCAGTGCGTGCCAATTCAGGCGCTCAATTTGGGTGACAATCTCAATTTCAGCACCGGCAAGGTCAATTGTTGCCGGAACACAAGACAAATTTGGGCTCTCTGAGCTTGGTTGTACCACCGATGCGATGCTTGCGCCCTCGGTTAACACCTCATAAATCCCTCTGGTGCCTTCCTGGTGAGGGATATTGAGTGCGGTCGACGCGTTTCCCTGTGGGTCTAGGTCAATAACCAGCACTTTTAGGCCCTTGCTAGCCAATCCGGCGGCTAGGTTTACTGTGCTGGTGGTCTTGCCAACGCCGCCTTTTTGGTTAGAAACCGAGATCACGCGGGTGCGCAGTGGCTTTGGCGGGTTCTGCTGAGCCAGAATCTGCAGTCTGCGGGTGTTGTTGGCCAGCTCTCGAGCCAGGGGAGTCTCTACAAAAGCCATTATTTAGCGCTAACTTCTGTGATTGTTTCACGTGAAACAATCCAACCGGTTGGTTCTGGGCTGACTTCAAAGCGATCGGATGGGTAACCGTGACCGGCAAATACGGTAGGCGGGGTTACTGCTGTTGCCTCAGCCGGTTGCACCGAATTCTCGCTCAAATTTCACTCCAAATGTTTCTGTAAAACTTCAGACTAGCGTAGTTCGCACCACGGTTGTCGGTTCAGCAAGGTGCTGTGCACCGGTCACCAGGATCTCAAAACCGGCGATTTTCAGCTTTTTCTGCAGCGATTTTGACTCTTCTATCTCGTCGGCGGCTTTTGAGCCCTTCAACGCGATAATTTGACCGCCGTTGCGAGTCAGGGGAACGGTCATTCTCAAAAGTTTAGGAAGGGCGGAAACGGCGCGAGCTGTGACGATATCGAATGCCTCGCCTACCTCTTCGGCGCGGGCACGAATTACACGAACATTGTTTAGCCCAAGCTCCTCAACCTGCTGGAGCAACCAGTTAGAACGGCGCTCCATTGGTTCAATGAGCACAAATTCAGCATTTGGCTGGGCAATAGCCATGGGAATGCCAGGCAATCCGGCACCTGAACCAACATCGGCCACCTTGGCACCGTCTGGTACCAACTCTGCGACCACTGCCGAGTTAAGAATGTGGCGGCTCCAAAGTTTCGGCATCTCGCGAGGTCCAAGCAGGCCAAGCTCATCGCCGTCACGAATCAGGGCCGCGGCATATCCTCGGGCTTTGTCGATTCCGCTACCAAAAATCGCCAAAGCGGTAGCAGGCTCTTTTTCGGGGGCGAACTGTTGGTTTTCAGACATGTTTCTATCTTTCCAAATGAAAAGGGAAAGGCCGGGGGATTCCCGGCCTATCGCTTTAAGAATGTTTCACGCAAGGCCCGAGGGTGGCGAAGCTGTGCTGAGACAACCTGGCCGCCGCTTGCGCGCTCTACCTTCACATATGTTTCACGTGAAACTTAGCTTGGCTTGATAACGATGTAACGGTCGCGACCTTCGCCCTCAGATTCAGACACTAGACCAGCCGACGAGATGATGTCGTGCACAATCTTGCGCTCGTAAGAAGACATTGGCTTCATAGGCACAGCCTCACCAGTGTCTTTGACCTTGGCAATTAGCTTATTAACGATGCGGGTTAGCTCGTCTACACGGGCTTGACGAGAGCCTCCTACATCAAGAATCAAGCGGCTAAAGCTGTTGGTTTTAACCTGAACGGCCAAACGAGTTAGTTCCTGAAGTGCCTCAACGGTCTCTGGCTCAGAAATAACCCGCAGGTTACTCTCCCCACCGGCAGTGATCTCAAGGTAAGCGCGGCCCTGACGCACATCGATCTCAATGTCGCCATCAAGATCAAAGATGTCCAACAGTTCCTCTAGGTAGTCGGCGGCAATGTCGCCCTCTTCTTCGAGCGCCTTGACTGATGACTCTTCGTTCTCTTTTAGTTCTTCAGTGGTCATTTTCTACTTCTTACCCTTGTTGGTAGTTGATTTATTGGCCGCAGGCTTTGCAGCAGGTGCCTTTTTAGCATCTGGTTTTGTGGCTTCAGACTTGGCCGGCGCCTTCTTGGCACGGGCCTTGCCGGCAGGCTGAACTCGCTGACGAGGCTTTTCCTCTTCAACAACCTCAGCGGCGGCATCTGCCTTTGGTAGCTTGCCCTTCTTAGCTAGGCGCTCTTCGCGTGCCTTGTGGGCAATTGACCCAGGAGTTGGCATGTTGCGAATCACAATAAACTGCTGACCCATGGTCCAGGTGTTCGAGGCAAGCCAGTAGAACATAACTCCCAGCGGGAATGAGATACCCGAAATCATGAAGATCAAAGGGAAGATGTAGAGCATGATCTTCTGAGTCTGCATGTACTGAGAGTTCATCACGTCTGGGTTCTGGTTCTTAGACATGATCTGCTTCTGGGTGATGTACTGCGTAGCGGTCATGATCAAAATCATTACTGCCGCAAGAATCTTCACCTCAAGCAGCTGGCTGCTCAGGAAGGTGTCTTTCAGTGGTGCTCCAAACAGGCTTGCCTGGGCAAACTGGTTAGAAAGCTCAAGGTTCATCAGGCCCACACCGGCATTACCGGTGTTAAGTGAGTTCTGGGCATCGTTTAGAACAAAGAAAAGACCAGAGAATATCGGCATCTGGATCAAGAGTGGCAGGCACGAGCTGAGTGGGTTCGAGCCGGTGCGCTTATAAAGCTCCATCTGCTCTTTGGCCATCTTTTCACGCGACTCGCGGTCCGTTTTGCCCTTGTACTTCTTCTGCAACTTCTGCAGTTCGGGCTGAGCATTCATCATGTTTCGCTGGCTCTTGATTTGCTTCACAAAAACCGGAATTAGGGCTGAACGAACCACAACGGTTAACCCAACAATTGAGAGCACCCAGGTAATACCCTGAGTTGCGCCCATTCCTAGAGCAGTGAACAGTGAGTGAAAAGCAACAAGGATCAGCTCAATGATCCACTTAATTGGCCATAACAGATCTGGCATTTCTTAACCCTTCTTAAGGTTCGGTACAACAAAGCCACTTTCGGTTACCCGAAACCGGCCAGAGCCTGGTTTTACCTCATCGACGCCACCTTGCGCCCATGGGTTGCAACGCAAAATACGAAGCGCGGTCAAAACCGAGCCAGCTATTACGCCGCGTTGTTGGATTTGCCCCAGACCGTAGGCAGAGCAGGTTGGGTAATACCTGCAAACATCTCCATACAGCGGAGAAATCACCTTGCGATAGGCCTTAATGAGCAAAACCAATAAGTTTCTAGGGGCTAACCAGATTGAAATTACAAAAATCACTGGCTGCCTAACTTTTTAACAGCAGAATCAAATGCGTTTAAAAGTTCTTCTCGAAGTTTATTCCAAGTGATCTCAGCTGAGCCCGGTAGGGCTCGCACCACGACGGTCATTGGAATGTTCGAGTCTTTCAATAACTCTCTGGCAACTTCGCGCATTCTGCGCTTGACCAGATTTCTTTTTACTGCGCCACCAACAGTTTTTGCCACCACAAAACCAAAGCGGGCCTGAGGCTGTGCCTCATCCCGCTTTAGATAGATGACTAGGTGGTCTGAGCCTACTTTCCGACCAGTTTTCATGGTCGAACGAAATTCGTCTGCTTTGAGCAGACGGTTCTCGCGGGCCAACACTTGTTGACTACCGAGGGCTATTTAGTCCGAATTAAGCTGAAAGCTCGCTGCGGCCCTTGCGACGGCGAGCAGCCAAGATGGCGCGACCGGCACGGGTCTGCATGCGTAGACGGAAACCGTGAGTCTTTGCACGACGACGGTTGTTCGGCTGGAAAGTACGCTTCGACATGGATTCTTCTCCGTTTTTGGATCTTGCAAGTTTGGTTTGGAACGTTGGCGTTCGTGTCGGTTAACCGATTAAAAGACGTTCCAGATGCAGAGCAACCTCTTTAACCTACGCCACATAGCCTAATCCGGTCAAGTTATTCAGGGTGTTTCAATAAAAAACACAAAAGTATTTCATAGAACTACAAAAAATCCGGGATTCGACACACCGTCTTAATTTGCTTTTTAGGCACACCATTGAGTTGAATCAATACACCGACATATCCACAATGCAAAGCAATGGGGGATTCGGTTATCCACACATTATTAACATCGTGGATAACCTTGTGGAAAACTTGGCATAAAGTAATCATCTACTGGCATATAGCCGGGGGCAAAAGAAGGTGTTTGAGATGGCTGAAACAGATGTAGTCACAGGTTTGTGGCTCTCTCTGGTCGCCAAACTTAACAACGATGAACGCCTAACCCCACAACTTCTTGGATTCATCAGCCTGGTTGAACCTAAAGGTGTTTTAGGTGAAACCCTTTATCTCGAAGTGCCGAATGAGCTAACCCGCGAGATGATCCAGCAGCGCATGCGCCCTTACATTCAAGAGGCAATGGCTGCAAATGCAGAATTCGGTGGTCCAATCAACTTTGCCACAGTGGTTAACCCCGACATTGAAGCAAATTTTGAACCAGCCGTTCCGGCCACTGCACCCGAGGCAAACTGGCCTCCACTGAACCCAGCCGGAACCCCAGTTACTTTTCCCGACTCAGTTTCTACCGGGCCCGCTCTTACTGGTTCAAACTTTGAAACTCGGCTAAACCCTAAATACACCTTCGATAACTTTGTTACCGGTGGTTCCAACCGTTTTGCTCACGCCGCCTCTTTTGCAGTTGCCGAAGCGCCGGCCAAGGCCTACAACCCGCTGTTTATCTATGGAGATTCAGGACTCGGTAAAACTCACCTTTTGCACGCAATTGGTCACTACGCCCTGAACCTTTATCCAAGGATCAAAGTTCGCTATGTATCAAGCGAAGAATTTACCAACGACTTTATTAATGCCATTCAAAACAACCGAACAGGCATGTTCCAAGCTGAATACCGCGACATTGACGTTCTTCTAATTGACGACATTCAGTTCTTACAGGGTAAAGACCAGACGCAAGAAGCTTTTTTCCACACTTTCAACACCCTGCACGATCACAACAAGCAAGTTGTAATTACATCTGACTTGCCACCAAAGCAACTAACAGGTTTTGAAGACCGCATGGTTTCACGCTTTGAGTGGGGTCTACTCACAGACATTCAGTCCCCAGAACTAGAAACTCGAATCGCTATTCTGCGCAAAAAGGCGGAAAACGACAAACTGCGCGTTGACGACGACATCATCGAATACATGGCGGCTCGTGTTTCATCGAATATTCGTGAATTAGAGGGAACCCTGATTCGTGTAAACGCTTTTGCGGCCCTAAACCGCCAAAAAGTTGACATGCAGCTGGTTCAGACTGTTTTGAAGGACATTGTTCCGGTTGGTTCAGATCAGGTAATTGCACCTATCGAAATCATCAATGCTGTAGCTGCGTATTACAAAATCACGCCAGACGATCTGTATGGATCTTCACGAATTGCTGCAATTGCTTTGGCGCGCCAGGTAGCCATGTACATTTGCCGCGAACAAACCAATTTGTCTTTGCCAAAGATTGGCCAACTGTTTGGTGGTCGTGATCACACAACTGTTATGTATGCCCAACGCAAAATCACTGAGTTCATGAATGAACGCAGATATGTTTACAACCAGGTGACAGAAATTATTGGCCGAATAAAGACAGCTTCAAAGAGTTAGAAACCACCTTCAAGGGTGGTTTTTCTCTTTAAGTGGCAAATATATAGATATGAACATATCTGTGGATAACTGTGGAAAACTGCCAATATTCAATGCAATAAGCCTGATCACTTTGTGACAAAGAAATATTGAACTAACAGGAACAAGAGTTATCCACAAAACTATTCACAGGTGTATAAACATCTAACACGGTTGTAGTTTCGTGAGAAACATTGAGAAGTCGGGACTTATCCACATTTTCCACAGGTGTTAATAATGTTGTTTTAAATATTTAAAGATTTAGAAAGATTCATAACTCCTAGGGAAATTACAAAAGCCCCTGAATGGTGCTAAATACCAAGGATTTATTGCTTAAATGTGCCAAGATTGAGGACTACAAACTAATGCAGCGCAGATTTGGGGAGAACCTTGAAGTTCCAAGTAAATAAAGACGTACTGAGCGAAGCAGTATCTTTTGCCGTTCGCCTTTTGCCTCAGCGCACAACTTTGCCAATTCTTGGTGGAATTCTGATCGAGGCAGACGCAAACGCGTTACGCCTATCGGTGTTTGATTACGAAGTTTCAGCTCAGGCTGAGATCGTGGCCAAGGTAGAAACATCTGGCCGAGTATTGGTCTCTGGCCGCTTGCTTTCCGAAATTGCTAGCAAGCTGCCTAACGCACCGGTTGAATTTGCCACCGATGGCAGCAAAGTAACCGTTTCTTGTGGTTCTACAAAGTTTTCTCTTTCAACCATGCCGGTTGAGGAATACCCAACCTTGCCTGAAATTCCTGCCATTTCGGGAACCATCACCGGTGAGGCATTTGCTGACGCAGTTCACCAGGTTGCCGTTGCCGCTTCGAAAGATGACGTAACCCCAGTGCTTACTGGAGTTCAGCTTGAAACCAGTGAAAAGTCGATTTCATTTGTTGCTACAGACCGTTACCGTGTTGCTCTAAGAGATGTAGCTTGGGTGGCTAGCCCAACCGGTGCTGGATCAGTTGCACTGGTTCCTGCCAGAACTCTTCAAGAGGTTGCAAAAACTTTTGGCAACCAAGGTGAAATCTCGATTGCGATTGCAAAAACAGATGACCGCGAAATGATCGCGTTCAAGGCAAATAACCGTTCGGTGACCTCTTTGCTTCTAAAGGGAAACTTTCCACCGGTTAAAAGCTTGTTCCCAAGTGACATTGACAACTATGCAGTGGTTTCTACCTCTGATTTGGTTGATTCAACTAGACGAGTGGCTCTGGTTCTAGAACGCGAAAGCCCATTGCGCTACAGCTTTAGCGAAGGCGAACTTTCACTAGAGGCAACCGGCAACGAGACTGCCCAGGCTTCGGAAAACATCAACTCTGAACTTTCTGGAAAAGAAATTGTTGTTTCACTGAAGCCACAGTTCCTGATTGATGGTCTTTCAGGTGTTCACGGCGAATTCGTCAAGATTGCGTTCACTAACAACGACAACCCAAATAAGCCAGGACCAGTATTGATTTCAAGCCATGGATCAAAAGAAAAGACCGATGCTGACAGCTATCGCTATCTACTGCAGCCAAATCTTTTGGTTCGCTAAATCAAGCAGCAAGGCTAAATAACAAATTTTTTGAAAAGGGCGGGCGTTAGATGTACATAAAGCATCTTTCGCTCGCCCAATTTCGTAATTACACCTCTGCTGAAATCACACTCAATCAAGGTGTCAACCTATTGGTTGGCCCAAATGGTCAGGGTAAAACCAATTTTGTTGAGGCAATCCGCTATTTATCAACACTTTCAAGTCACAGGGTGGCTGGCTATCTACCCCTGATTCAAAAAGACAAGGGTCAAGCGGCAATAAGAGCTCTGGCCAGCTTTGACTCAAGAGACGTGCTGATTGAGCTAGAACTCAACCGCGACTCGCCAAATAAATCTCGACTAAACAAGTCACCAACCCAAAAAGTTCGCGATGTTCTTGGCTTTGTGAACTCTGTGACTTTTTCCCCCGAAGACCTAGACATCGTGAAGCGCGATCCAAGCAATCGGCGTGCATTTATTGACGAACTTGTAATTCAAGTTTGGCCAAGGTTTGCTGGGGTTTACTCAGACTATGAACGTGTACTGAAGCAACGCAACACCCTGCTAAAAACAGCGCGCCAGACCGGGGCAAAAGGGTCATCACTCAGCACGCTGGATGCCTGGGATGAATCGCTTATGTCTTATGGATCGGAAATTATCGCGGCCCGGGTCGATTTGGTAGAACGCTTGCGCCCCCATTTATTTGCGGCTTACCAATCCATCGCGATTTCCAATAATGAACCTCGAATTCTGGTGAAATCATCACTCTTGGGCTCGGCAATTGTGCAATTCGACGAGGATGCCGAAGATCTCGAGTACATCAACACAGCTGATCGCGCCGAAATTTTGGATTTGTTCCGCAAAAAATTGTCATTCGTGCGGCCAAAAGAGTTGGAACGCGGAATTACCCTGGTTGGGCCCCACCGCGATGACCTGGTTCTTATGCTCGGAGACCTGCCGGCTAAGGGCTATGCAAGCCACGGAGAATCCTGGTCTTATGCTTTGGCGCTGCGACTGGCCTCTATTGCACTATTGAGAACTGAAACTAGATCTGGCGATCCGATTTTGATTCTGGACGACGTTTTTGCCGAACTTGATGCCGGAAGGCGCGAGCGATTGGCTGGAATGGTTGCCGATAACGAGCAGGTATTGATTACGGCAGCTGTTGCCGAAGATGTGCCAAAGACCCTGACGGCCACTGTTTTTGAGGTCAGCTCGGGAACTATTGAAGCGATAAAAGCCCAAAAGCCTGGTGAAAACTAGTGGAAAAAAGAGATTTTGCCCAAGAGTTTTACTGGCGAATGCGAGAGGCAGTAACTGGCCGCCTTAGCCGCGAAGCTAAAAGAATTGCCGAAAAAGAGAAATTACAAAACTCGCGACCATTTGAAAAAGGTAGAGATGTAATTCAAGCCGGTGTTGGTATCGAGGGCCTCCTCAAATCTTTTCGTTGGGAAAGCCAGCTTGCCGAAGCAGAGCTGTTTAACAACTGGCAAGCAATCGTCGGCGAGGCAAATGCGGCCAGCACCCAACCCGAAACGCTCTCAAATGGCACGCTAACCATTCGCTGTAAATCAACTGCCTGGGCTACTCAACTCAGACTCATGCAAACCCAAATATTGCACCAAATTTCAGCCGCTTATCCTGATCTCAAAATCACTGCTTTAAAGCTGCTTGGGCCAGATGCGCCAAGCTGGAAAAAAGGCCCAAGATCAGTGCCCGGAAGAGGCCCCCGCGACACCTACGGATAGGTGTCAAATACCGCGTTTTGTCAGGCCCAAAAGGTAGAATTTGGGTAGTTAGATACCCCGAATTTAAGTCGGCTACTGAAGTCGCATTTCACCGGGCCTAACCACGCGAATAAGGAGCACAACCGAACATGTCTGACACTACTTACGAAGCCGGAAATATCCAGGTCCTCGAGGGCCTCGAAGCAGTCCGTAAACGTCCCGGAATGTACATCGGTTCCACCGGTCCGCGTGGTTTGCACCACTTGGTTTACGAAATCGTAGACAACTCTGTAGATGAGGCATTGGCTGGCTACTGCGACACCATCAATGTGACCATCACTAAAGATGGCTGGATCCGCGTCAAAGACAATGGCCGAGGCATTCCGGTAAGCACACACCCAACCGAGGGCATCTCAACGGTTCAGGTAGTTTTGACCATTCTTCACGCTGGTGGAAAATTCGGTGGCGGCGGTTACGCCGTTTCTGGTGGTTTGCACGGTGTGGGTGCATCGGTGGTAAACGCCCTTTCAACCAAGCTCAAGGTTCAGGTGGCTCGCGAAGGTTTCTTGTGGAACCAGAGTTACAAGATTGGTGTGCCAGACGCACCGCTTGAAAAGGGCGAGCCTGCCGACTACACCGGAACCACCATTGAGTTCTTGGCCTCACCAGAGATCTTTGAAACAGTTGAGTACGACTACGAGACCCTTCGCGCGCGTTTTCAGCAAATGTGCTTCTTGAACAAGGGTCTGCGCATCTCTCTAGAAGACGAGCGCAGTGGCCGCACCGACACTTACCACTACGAGAATGGCCTTCGCGACTACGTTGAATACCTCAACGTGTCAAAGAAGAACGAGATCGTCAACGAAGAGATCATTTCTTTTGAGTCAGAGACCAAAGAAAAGAACCTTTCTGTTGAAATTGCAATGCAGTGGACCAACGCCTACAACGAGAGCGTTCACACCTACGCAAACACCATCAACACTCACGAGGGTGGTACTCACGAAGAGGGCTTCCGCGCTGCGCTGACCAGCCTGCTCAACAAGTACGCTCGCGAAAAGAACCTGCTCAAAGAGAAAGACGAGAACCTCTCAGGTGACGACTGCCGCGAAGGCCTAACCTGTGTGATCTCGGTCAAGTTGTCTGAGCCACAGTTTGAAGGCCAGACCAAGACCAAGCTGGGAAACACAGAGGCAAAGGCTTTTGTGCAGCGTGTGGTCAACGAAGAACTTGGTGACTGGCTGGGTAGAAACCCAAATGTTGCCAAGGACATTATTCGCAAGGCCATTCAGGCTGCTACCGCACGCCACGCTGCTCGAAAGGCCCGTGAGGCCACCCGTCGCAAGGGTCTTCTTGAGTCAGGCGGTATGCCGGGCAAGCTTCGCGACTGCTCAAGCCGCAAGCCAGAACTTTCAGAAATCTACCTTGTTGAGGGTGACTCGGCAGGTGGTTCGGCTGTTCGTGGCCGCAACCCTGAGACTCAGGCCATTCTTCCGCTTCGAGGAAAGGTGCTCAACGTAGAAAAGGCACGCCTTGACCGCGCCCTGGGCAATGCCGAGGTTCAGGCAATCATTACTGCGTTTGGTACTGGCATCGGTGAAGAATTTGATGTCACTAAGGCCCGCTACCACAAGTGCATTTTGATGGCCGATGCCGATGTTGACGGTCTGCACATTCGCACGCTGATCCTCACCCTGCTATTCCGCTACATGCGCCCACTTATTGAGCACGGCTATGTTTACTTGGCCCAGCCACCGCTTTTCAAGATCAAGTGGTCAAATGCCGAACACCAGTACGTTTACTCAGACGCCCAGCGCGACAAGGCTTTGGCCGATGGCGCCGCTGCCGGCAAGCGTATTCCTAAAGAGAACGCTATTCAGCGTTACAAGGGTCTGGGTGAAATGGACTATGACGAACTTTGGGACACCACCATGGATCCAGACAAGCGCACCCTTCTTCAGGTAACCCTCGAAGATGCAGCTCTGGCCGACGAGGTCTTCTCTACCCTCATGGGTGAAGACGTCGATGCACGCCGCTCATTCATTCAGCAGAACGCAAAGGATGTCCGCTTCCTAGACATCTAGGCCGCCGACACTGACGAAAGATTTAGAGAAGAGACATCATGGCTGAAGAAACTACAAACCCAAGCGGTCTGATCGACAACATTGAGCAGGTTGATCTGCAGGTTGAAATGCAGCGCAGCTACCTTGACTACGCAATGAGCGTTATCGTTGGCCGCGCCTTGCCAGACGTTCGTGACGGCCTAAAGCCGGTCCACCGCCGCGTGATTTATGCAATGTTTGACGGCGGCTACCGCCCAGACAAGCAGTTCTCAAAGTGCTCGCGCGTGGTCGGTGACGTTATGGGTCAGTACCACCCGCACGGTGACAGCGCCATTTACGACACCATGGTCCGCCTCACCCAAGACTGGAACCTGCGTTACCCACTAATCTCGGGGCAGGGAAACTTTGGTTCACCGGGTAACGACCCTGCCGCGGCTCCCCGATACACCGAGTGCCGCATGGCACCTTTGGCCATGGAAATGGTTCGCGACATCGATGAAGAGACTGTAGATTTCCAAGACAACTACGACGGCCGCACCCAAGAGCCAACTGTCTTGCCTAGCCGCATTCCAAACCTTTTGGTCAACGGGTCAATCGGTATTGCGGTTGGTATGGCCACCAACATTCCGCCACACAACCTTCGTGAGGTTGCCGACGGTGCCCAGTGGTACCTAAAGAACCCAGATGCTACCCGCGAAGAACTGCTTGAGGCTCTCATCGAGCGCATCAAGGGCCCAGACTTTCCAACCGGTGCCCACATTCTTGGCCGCAAAGGCATTGAAGAGGCTTACCGAACTGGTCGTGGGTCTATCACCATGCGCGCCATCATCAATGTTGAAGAACTTCAGGGCCGCACTTGCCTTGTGGTTACCGAGCTGCCTTACCAGGTAAACCCTGACAACCTGGCAGAGAAGATCGCTGGCCTGGTTAAAGAAGGCCGCCTTCAGGGCATTGCCGACATTCGCGACGAAACCTCTGGCCGCACCGGTCAGCGTTTGGTTGTTGTTCTAAAGAAAGACGCGGTTGCACGCGTAGTTCTGAACAACCTTTATAAGTTGACCCCGCTGCAAGAAAACTTCAGTGCCAACATGCTGGCTCTGGTTGACGGTGTGCCACGCACCCTGAGCCTAGATGGCTTCATTAGCAACTGGGTTGAACACCAGGTTGAAGTTATCGTTCGCCGCACTCAGTTCCGCCTGCGCAAGGCAGAAGAGCGCGCCCACATTTTGCGCGGTTACCTCAAGGCACTGGACGCACTTGATGCTGTTATCGCGTTGATTCGCAAGAGTGCCAACGTAGAAGAAGCACGCGATGGCCTAATGCAGTTGCTATCGATCGACGAACTTCAGGCTCGCGCAATTCTGAACATGCAGTTGCGCCAGCTGGCAGCACTGGAGCGCCAGAAGATCATCGATGAGGCAGCCGAACTTGAGGCCCAGATCGTTGACTTCAAGGCAATCATTGCCGATCCTGCTCGCCAGCGCACCATTATCAGCGAAGAGCTTGACGAGGTTGTTGCCAAGCACGGCGACGACCGCCGCAGCGCAATCATTGCTGGATTTGACGGCGATGTCTCGGTCGAAGACCTCATTCCAGAAGAAGAGATGGTTGTCTCGCTAACCCGCGGTGGCTACATTAAGCGCACCAAGAGTGACGCCTACCGTCAACAGCACCGCGGCGGCAAGGGCGTAAAGGGCGCCAACCTTCGCGCCGATGACGTTGTTGAGCACTTCTTTGTGACGACAACCCACCACTGGTTGTTGTTCTTCACCAACAAGGGCCGCGTCTACCGCACTAAGGCTTACGAAGTTCTAGAGGGTGGCCGCGACACCAAGGGTCAGCACGTTGCCAACCTTTTGGCCCTGCAGCCAGACGAGCAAATTGCCCAAGTTCTAGACATCAAGGACTACCAGCAGGCGCCTTACCTGGTTTTGGCTACCCGCGAGGGCTTGGTAAAGAAGACTGCACTCGATGCCTACGACACCGCCAGAACCGGTGGAATTATTGCCATCAAGCTGCGCGAGGGCGACGAACTGGTCTCGGCAATGTTGGCCTCAGAGGCAGACGACCTGCTTTTGGTTTCACACAAGGGCATGTCTATTCGCTTCTCTGCCAGCGATGAAATGCTGCGCCCAATGGGCCGCGACACCTCTGGAAACATTGGTATGAACTTTAGAGATGGTGATCACCTGCTTTCAGCTAGCGTGATCAACGACTCAGAAGAAGCATTCGTGTTTGTAGTTACCGAGGGTGGCTATGCCAAGCGCACCGAGGTTTCTCAGTACCGCCCACAAAACCGCGGTGGTCTAGGAATCAAGGTTGCCAAGCTCGAAGAAAAGCGCGGTGACCTAGTAGGCGCGATCATTGTTGCCGAAGACGACGAAGTTCTTGTAGTTCTAGCCAGCGGCAAGGTGGTTCGTTCAGCCGTGAACGAGGTTCCTGCCAAGGGCCGCGACACTATGGGTGTGGTTTTTGCTCGATTCGAAGACGACGATGTGATTCTTGGACTAGCCAAAAACACCGAACGCAATCTAGAGTCGAATGAGATTACCGGCGAAGACGAAGTTTCTGCCGATGAAACCCTTAGCGAAGGAGCAGCTGAATGAAAGAACGCCTAAAGGCCGCGGCAAAAAGCGCAGCTAGTCGAGCAGCTGGTCCGGCACCAAAGCAGGTAAAGCTAAAGCTGGTTCACATTGACTTTTGGTCTGCAGTAAAGGCTGGTCTCTTGGTGACTATTGCCACCGGCATTGCCATGATCGTAGGTTTCTTCTTGATCTGGCTCGTAGTCAGCAGCACCGGTTTGTTTGGCAGCTTAAGCACCCTGATTAACGGCATTATTGGTGGCGGCAGCGGCACCACCGCAGTTGGCGTAAACGTTGCCGAGCAGTTGAGCTTGCCACGAGTAATGTCATTTGCCATCACCACTGCACTGTTCAACATTGTGATTGGCACGCTACTAACCGGTGTTTCAGCACTGATCTACAACGTAATTGCTCGCCTAACCGGCGGAATTTCAGTGGGTTTCACCAATAACTAAAACTCCGTTCCTCTGTGACTTTGCACTCACAAATAAATTCGTGTAAAGTCATAGAGGTTCTACGGGCCTATAGCTCAGGTGGTTAGAGCGCTTCACTGATAATGAAGAGGTCGGAGGTTCAAGTCCTCCTAGGCCCACCAGGAAGCTTCTTCACCAAAAGAAGGTTC
>JBEEOK010000010.1:0-26124 GCA_041191645.1 Actinomycetota bacterium
CTCAAGACGGCACCCCGTTCAGAATCAATACCGGTGCAGAATTGGCAATCTATCGAATTGTTGTTGATGCTCTCGAGAATGTGAAACAACACTGCCCAGTGGGAACAGATGTGAGCATTGCCTTCAGCTGGGTTGACGAGGGCCTGCAGGTTCTGGTTAAAGACAACGGCATTGAGGTTTCTAAACGTTCAGACCTGGCCTTAGCCGGTGAGGACTCTGGATACACCGTCGAAGAGGATCTGCGTGCCCTGGTTGAACCAATTCGCGGTGCGGGCATCACAGCCATGCGTGAACGTGCTGCCCTCTATGGTGGAAGCATCGAGGCAACTCTGGTCCCCGGGGTTGGTTTCACCCTCTCGGCAATCTTTCCAAGGCTTCGCAGCAATGCCGGAGTCTCACAGAAACTGAGCTAACCGTGGCCGGCCTTATTCGCGTGGGTTTGGTAGACGGCGATGCCGACATTCGTGCCGGTCGCCGCATGATCTTTGAAGCTCAAGAAGACATGCAAATTGTTTTCGAGGATGACGATGCCATCTCGTTGTTGTCCCGAGCTCCCCAAGCGCTTATCGATGTGTTGGTTGTAGACCACCGTCTCAAGAACATGGATGGCGTGGCGGCAGTGACAGCCTTGACCATGGCTTATGCTGATGCAGAAGCCGAAAGACCTGTAGTCATTTTGACAGGCCCCTACTTCAGTCGTGAGTTGCAGCTTGCCAGTATTGCGGCGGGTGCCACCGATCTAGTGACCCAAGAAGACGGGCCAATCGAGCTTCTGAAGGCCGTGCGCTCCTCGCGAGCTAAGGGCCAAAACCCAAACTTTGCCGAGTTGGGTCAGTTCCTAGCAAGTTTTGATGAACTTCCGGCTGCACCAATCGGATTTGCGCTAAACATTGCCAACTTGGACCAACAGACCGAGCTGGTCTTTTCAGATTTTATGGCGGGTCAAGACGACATGCAGATTGCTGAGCGCTTAGGTATTCCGGCATACCGAGTGCGTAAAACTCTGGCTGACCTAGTCAACAAATGTGGTTTTGCAACTAGGGCCCAATTATTCCTAGCGATGGTCTCTAGACAGCGTTCGTTTGAGTCCAACTAACTACCCGGGCAATTACCCCTCTAAGTTGTCGCGGCCTGGAAGCCAAGACAACCCCGGTTTGCCCCAACCATTGTCAGCAATAATGTCTGTCGAGATCTCTTTCCATGGTTCCGCCAAGCGGTCAACGTAGAGCTTTCCATCAAGGTGGTCATACTCGTGCTGGAAGATTCTTGCGAACCAGCCTTCGGCTTCAATCTCCACCGGGTTTTGGTCTAGGTCCACGCCAGTAATTTTGGCTGTCTCGGCACGCTTTAGCGGAAAACGTTCGCCAGGCACGGATAGGCAGCCTTCAATCTCGGTGTCTTCATCGGCTGGCTCGTCAGATATAGGCCCAATCTCTAGCACTGGATTGATGATTACGCCACGGCGCTCGTTGCCTTCATCATCGGCGTAGTCGTAGGTGAAAACTCGCAAACCAACGCCCACCTGCGGAGCCGCCAAACCCACACCAGGGGCCTTATCCATGGTTTCGTACATGTCAGCAACAAGTTGGCGAAGTTCATCGTCAAATGCAGTCACCTCCGCAGCGCGGGAGTGGAGTACAGGTTCGCCGGTAATACAGATTGGTCTAATGGTCATGCATCAAATTTACCCGCTTGCCTAAGTTAGGAAATTCACTTCAGAGACTAGAGTCAAAGAGCAGTAATTAAGGAGATTCAATGGGTCCAGGTGTGGACATGCGCGCTTTAGCGATCCTGTTGGCATTGCTGGCAGCAGTGGCTTTGGCTTACGGTGCCCAGTTTCAAAATGATGCCGTGGCTCAGAAAAGCAAAACCAAAAACCTCCTAAAAGGTTCTCTGTCGCTTAAGCAATTGCTCAACCTGGTTACTCACCCAAGGTGGCTTTCGGGCACTGTGTTTATGGGTATTGCCATCGTGCTTCAGCTAGGAGCACTCTCGCTAGCGCCTCTAATTGTGGTTCAACCAATTGGCGCAGTGGCTCTTGTGATCACTTCACTGCTAAACGCCCGGGCTACCAAAACTCGGTTGAATAAGGGCACGATTATTGCCGTTACACTCTGCACTCTCGGCATCGCTGCATTTGTGTCGATGGCCTCTGGTGTCGCTGACGAAACCGAGCTCAGCGATGACCGCCTTCGCGAAGTATTGACCGTCCTAGGTGTCATTCTTGCCATCTTTGGAACACTGTTTTTCACAATCGGAAAGCGCATGAAAGCCCTGATTTATGTGACTGGCGCAGGTGTTTTGTACGGCTTCGTCGCGACCCTTGCCAAAGTGGTTATTCAGCGTATTTATCAGGGGCAGTTTGAGTGGCTGACAGTGCTTTGCGCCGTTGGCCTAATTGTTGCCGTCAGCCTTGGCGGTTGGTTTGTGCAAAATGCATATTCCTCTGGGCCTCCGGATCTGGTAATTGCCGGTCTAACCGTGATTGACCCACTGGTTGCTGTTTCTATCGGAATCATTATTCTTGGCGAGGCCCAGCAGGCTAGCCTTCCGACCATGATCGGCTTTGGTCTAAGTGCTCTCGTTGCGGTAATTGGTGTTTATTTGATCTCAAAGGTTCACCCAGAACTAAGGCATAAAAAGCCGGTTGCGTAAAACGCAGACCGCGTAGTTCAAGTAAAATTTGGGGTAGTTCCCATTCCATTTCAGTTAGGCAAGGGTAGAACTTTGGCAGTAGCCCCCGGTACTCCTGGTTTCAAGAAACTCACAATCGTGATTGGCTGTGACACCTTTCCGCCAGACATCAACGGCGCCGCCCGATTTGCCGAACGACTTGCTGGTGGCCTTGCTCGCCACGGTCATGACGTGCACATCATTGCATCTGCCTACAACGACGCCCACGGCACATTTATCGAAGAGCATGATGGTTCGAAGATGACCGTTCACCGCATTAAGAGCTATCGAATTCCTCAGCACAAGACCCTCAGGTATGTTTGGCCTTTCAGCCTAAAACGCAAGACTGACCAAATTCTTCGCGAGGTAAAGCCTGACGCAGTCCACATTCAGTCGCACTTGATCATGGGGCGCTACCTGGTAAAAAGCGCCAAAGAGCAGGGGATTAGGGTGTTGGCCACCAACCACATCATGCCTGAAAACCTAATCAAGTACACCGTCATCGTGCCAAAGTTCCTTGAGAAAACCGTCATGAAGATGGCTTGGGCAGACGCCGGTCGGGTCCTAAAGCAGGTTGACGCCATCACCACGCCTACTCGTCGCGCGGCTCAATTGCTTGAGGCTGCAGCTGGTGTGGATGGTGTCTTGGCGATTAGTTGTGGCATTGACGCATCCAAGTTTGCCAACACTTCGGCAACGTCAAACGCAGAGCCACGAATCTTGTTTCTGGGCCGTCTCGACTATGAAAAGCATATTCACAACTTGCTCAAGGCGGTTGCCATGTTGCCAAAATCTCTAAACACACAGGTTGAGATTGTTGGTGACGGTGGTGAGCGCAAGTATCTAGAGAACCTAGCTCACGAGCTTGGCATTGCTAAAAATGTTCACTTCTTGGGCCACATTACCGAGGAGGAGTTGCCAAAAGCTTACGAGCGAGCAACCCTCTTTGCTATGCCATCGATTGCTGAGTTGCAGAGTATTGCCACCATGGAGGCCATGGCCTCTGGCCGCCCGGTAGTTGCGGCCGACGCGATGGCTCTTCCGCATTTGGTTCACGACGGCGATAACGGGTACCTTTTCGAACCTGACAACGTGGTTGAGTTCAGCGAAAAGTTGAGCCGCATTTTGACTGCTGATCAGGCTGAACTTGACCGATTGTCTGAGAACTCACTGCACCTTATTCAGGCTCACGATATTGAGCGCACCTTGGCGATTTTTGAGGGCCTGTACCGTGGTGATGCTGACACCGATAAGACCTCAGACGACAACAATGACGAGTACACGCGCCCAATTGGTATCTTGACCGAATCATTGCATGACAGGGTAGTAGCGCTGCGTGAACGAGCAAGGGCCCTCCGTGAGGCCACTACAGAGCTTCGAGACAAAGCTGAGGATGTAGCCGAGGAAGTTCTAGAAAAACTCGAGGACATTCGAGACGAAGTCATCGAACGCGCACACGTGGTGAATGAGAAAGTTAAGAAGTCAGCCAAGGAAAAGGCTTCTAAAGCAAAAGAAGCTGTGAAGGAAGCCGCAGACCGTTTGAGAAACGACGATAATTAACAGGTTCCAACCCAGGGGGAGTTAGCTCAGCCGGTTAGAGCAGCGGACTCATAATCCGTCGGTCACGGGTTCAAGTCCCGTACTCCCTACCAAATCTAAGCGCCGATTAGCCCTCGGCGAAGGTCAGAAAACTAAACGAGATGGTTCTGTCCTTGCTAAAGATTTCAACCGAACAGGCATCCCGGAGGACGTTTAGTTCAATCTGGCCTTCAAATGCGCGTTTGGCACGGTAGCCGCCAATTTCAAGTTCACCAGCTTCGGCTAGGTAACGGAGCGTCAACTCTCGGTTAATGGCCACCTGATACTTGTTTTCAGCATTCAAAAAGATGCTTTCTGAGGCCGGCCTAATCGGCTCTTGGGTTAGCAACACAGTTCCATCTACTTTGGTTAAACCCAGTTTTCGTGGAATGGTCATGGCGCCGGTCCAAGGCAAATCTGGGTGCTCTGTCTTGCCCCATGAATTCATCCAGCCAATCAGAATGCGCTCGTCATTTGGTGCATCATTGAACGTCACGCCCGCGTAGTTGTCCCGGCCGTAATCTAGCCAATTCGATGCTTGGTTGGTCGTAAACGTCGTGCCATCGAAGTCGCCCACGTAGTACTTGGTACCTGATCCGTTGAGCGGCCCGCCCGGGTTAACTGAAATGATGAGCACCCAGTAGGTTTTTCCGTCAAGTTGCAGCGGAAACAGGTCAGGGCACTCCCAAACCACCTCGGTTGCCTCTGGCTCACCAAAAAAGCTCAGCGATTCCCAATCAATCAAGTTGGTCGAGCGAAGAATCTCCGCGCGGTGCTCTTTAGACAGCACTACCACCATTCGCCATTCGTCTTCATAGCGGAAGACCTTAGGGTCCCTAAAGTCCTCCAAATCACGATCAAGAACCGGTTTACCGAATTTTTCAAAGGTGTAACCGCCATCAGTGCTAATCGCAATGCTCTGGTACTGCTTAGGCTTAGCCGGGGGAACTGAGTTTGAGGTGTAGCAGGCCACAATGCTGTTTTTTACGCCACAACTGCCTTCGCGGTCAAAGACCGCGCTACCCGAGAAGATCATCTCGCCAGAGGCCTCGTTCTCAGGAATAGCCACATCATGCTCTTGCCAGTTAAGTAGGTCAACGCTAGAGGCGTGCCCCCAGCTCATGTGGCCCCAGTCTGTGCCCAGTGGGTTGTGCTGGTAGTAAAGGTGGTAGCGTCCGTCGTGCCAGATTAGGCCGTTTGGGTCATTAATCCAGTTTGCCTTCGGTGTGAAATGAAACAGCGGGCGAAAGCGCTCGGACATGGGGCCACCAATCGTTGTTTTTTAAAATGCTCTGAGCAAGGGTAGCAAACCTATGTCTCGCCAATTGACAGGCATAATCGCCCTGTGCCCGAGAAAAAGCTTTAGGATTTGACGAGAGCAATTTACATACCGAAGGCGGTTTGATGTCTGTTAGAGACACTGCGCGAAGCGACGACATCGTTGCTGTGCCGCTGCGTCACCCATGGCGTTGGGTTTCTGCAGTTGTACTCGTGGCACTGATTGGTTCGTTCATCTACTCACTGTGGTCATCGCCAAACATCAATCACGAGATTATCGATAAGTACCTTTTTAACGAGAAGGTAATCTCGGCAGCTCTCCTCACCGTCATCTTGACCGTGATCTCGATGTTCATCGGAACCGTTCTAGCTGTAATCTTCGCCGTAATGAAACTTTCGCCCAATCCGGTGCTTCGGGCAGTTGCCACCGGTTACGTAGGTTTCTTTCGTGGCACACCACTCTTGCTCCAGGTTGTATTTTGGGGTTACCTTGGCATCATTTACCCAAAGATCGAAATCGGGATTCCGTTCACCGACATCATTTGGTTCTCAGAGAAAACCAGCCTGGTCTTCACCGCACTGGTTGCCGGCATTATTGCTCTTTCTCTAAACGAGGCTGCCTACGCTGCTGAAATCGTTCGCGCCGGAATCCTCTCGGTTGATGCGGGGCAAACCGAGGCGGCTAAGTCTCTTGGTATGAGTTCTGGCTACACGCTGCGCAAGGTAGTGCTGCCTCAAGCAATGCGGGTAATCATTCCGCCGATGGGCAACGAGTTCATCTCAATGCTCAAGAACACCTCGTTGCTCCAAGTGGTTGCAGTAATGGAGCTGTACGCCCGCACGTCTCAGATCTCCTCGCAGAACTTGGCCCAGGTAGAGCTGCTGGTAGTTGCCGGCTTCTGGTACTTGGTCATGACGACAGTGCTTTCGATTCCACAAAACTACCTCGAGAAGAAGTACGGTCGGGGCTTTAGTGTTGCCGACCAAAAGTCACGCTGGATGCGAATTGGCATGAAAGGAAACGTGTGAGTAAGTCACTAATGGTTGATGCTCGCGCCATTCGCAAGAGCTTTGGACCAAATGAGGTACTAAAGGGCATCACTCTTGAAGTTGAGCAGGGGCAGGTGTTGTGTCTTCTTGGCCCATCCGGGTCTGGAAAATCAACATTCCTGCGCTGCATCAATCACCTTGAAACCATAAACGGTGGTCGCCTTTATGTAGACGGTGAACTTATGGGTTTCCGCGAGAAGTCCGATGCCATCTACGAACTAAAACCAGCCGCGATTGCCAAGCAGCGCGCTGAAATTGGAATGGTGTTCCAGCGTTTTAACCTTTTCCCGCACCTGACCGCTCTCGAAAACATTATTGAGGCACCTATTGGCGTCAAGGGCGTGGCTAAGGCTGATGCAATTACCAAGGCAAAAGAGCTTTTGGCTTCCGTGGGGCTTTCAGAAAAGGCAGATCACTACCCATCGCAACTTTCTGGTGGCCAGCAGCAGCGCGTGGCGATCGCTCGTGCTCTGGCCATGGAGCCGAAATTGATGCTCTTTGATGAGCCAACCTCAGCACTTGACCCCGAGCTCGTTGGAGACGTACTTGACGTTATGCGCAAGCTTGCCAAGAGTGGCATGACCATGATTGTGGTTACTCACGAGATGGGTTTTGCCCGTGAGGTTGCCGACACTGTGGTCTTCATGGATGGCGGTGTCGTCGTTGAGTCGGGTAGCCCGAGAGACGTAATTGAGAATCCACAGAACGCGCGAACCAAGGCGTTTCTTAGCTCAGTTCTCTAGGGATTTCCCTATTTCGTTCTTGTAAACATTGGGCGATAGCCAGGTTTTTGCTGCGCTTCTGAATTAGGCTCTAATGGAACACCCCTAAGCCCCTCATAAGGAGAACACGTGTCAGTTTCAAAGTTCACCGGCCTTGCAGTCATGGCGACTGCCGGTCTTCTAGTGCTAACCGGATGTGCAGCGCCTGCTGAAACCAACGGAGACGCCCTAGTGCCTACCGACCCTGCTGCAGCAGCACTTCTTCCAGAAGAGTTCAAAGACGGCATCAGCGTTGCCAGCGACATTCCTTACGCTCCAATGGAGATGTTTGACGAGAACGACAACCCAACTGGTTTCGACTACGACCTATCAGTTGAAATCGGCAAGAAGCTAGGTGTCGTCCTAAGCTTTGAAGATCAGGACTGGGACGGAATTATCCCTTCACTTCAGTCTGGTGACCACGACATCATCATGTCAGGCATGAACGACACCCTTGAGCGTCAAGAAGTTCTTGATTTTGTTGACTACTTCTCAGCAGGCTTTGCCGTTCTAGTAGCTGAGGGCAACCCAGAGGGTATCAACAGCTTTGCTGACCTCTGTGGCAAGATCGTTGCAATCCAGACCGCAACCGCGCAGATTGACCTAATCAACGCTGTAAACCCAACTTGCTCGACCCCAATTGAGGTTTTGGAGTTCCCGACTGACGGTGACGCACAGAACGCAATCCGCGCTGGAAAAGCAGTAGCTGGTGTAAACGACGGCCAGGTTGCGGCTTACACCGCACAGGTTGCTGGCGACGGAGCCTACTTTGACCTAATCGCTCCTACCGATGCTCCGGCTGATTACCAGTCAGCATTGACCGGTATTGGCGTGCTGAAGAAGAACACCGGTCTAACCGCCGCAATTCAGGCAGCTGTTCAGTCTCTAATCGACGACGGCACCTATGCTGAGTTGCTTGCTAAGTGGAACTTGTCACCATTCGGTGTAACTGAGGCAACAATTAACGGCACCAAGTAAATTAGAAATAATTTCGCGGGGGCACGCTTAGGCGTGCTCCCGCTTTCTTTTATCTGAAAGAATTGTTAGATGAACAATGCGGTACTGAGGCAAGTTTCTTCTGTAGAAGATGCCATGAAAGTTGCCGCTTTTTTTAGAACCATTTGGCAAGATGGCGATGACGTTGCCCCGTTTGACCTTATTCTGGCTACCGTTCACGTAGGCGCCTACTGCCTGATTGCCGAGATTGACGGAGTAGCTGTGGGTGCGTCCTTTGCAGTTCGCGGGGTCTTCGATGGTCAACAGATTCTTCACTCACACGTTACTGCCACTACAGTTTCAGGTGTTGGGTATCAAATAAAGACTCATCAGCGGGCATGGGCCGTTGAGCAGGGCATCGAGGCCATTACTTGGACCTTTGACCCGCTGGTCCGCAGAAACTGCTATTTCAACTTCGTGAAGCTCGGCGCTACCGCCAAAGAGTACCTACCGAATTTCTATGGTGCTATGACCGACTCGATCAACATCGGTGATGTTTCGGACCGATTGCTTGCCTACTGGCCGGCTGTTGCCGAAAGTACCAGCACAGATCGGCTTCGCGAACCGTTGGCCGGGGAGCGTTTAGTTGCTCTACCGAACGACATTGAAGATCTCAGGTCAGAAAACCTATTTGAAGCCCTCACTTGGCGAACCAGTGTTCGAGAGGCCCTGCAGGGTCCGCTTGATTCTGGCTGGACCATTACCGGCATGACCTCTGACCGAACCGCACTAATTTTGACCGCACCACAAGAGAAATAAAGGAACCAATGAAACTCGAAGCTGTTGAACTGATCCGTCTGAACGTGCCATTGAAGTCTGCGTTCAGAACGTCCTTCAGCTCAGTTAACACTCACGAAGTGGTGTGGGCGCACGCGATAACTGATTCTGGCGAGGGTTGGGCTGAGTGTGGTGCCAACGATCGCCCAGACTACTCGAGCGAGTACCACACGGGCGCTATGGCAGTTTTGAAGCAGTTCATGCTTCCAGATCTCTTCGCGCTCGGAAATGACCTCACCGCCGAAGCTGTAGCACCCACTCTCGAGTGGATCAAGGGTCACCGAATGGCTAAGGCAGCAATTGAGACTGCATTGCTAGACGCTCAACTTCGTGCTGCAAATACGTCTTTTGCAACCTACCTTGGCGCCACAAAAACCAGAGTTCCATCAGGTGTTTCTGTTGGCATCATGGATTCCCTGCCCGAACTAATGAAGTTCGTTGAGGGATACCTAAATGAGGGTTATGTGCGAATCAAGCTAAAGATTGAACCGGGCTGGGACTATGAACCAGTCAAGTTGGTTCGTGAGACCTATGGAGATGACCTGTTGTTGCAGGTCGATGCAAACACTGCCTACACCCGCGATGACTTTGATCTGCTGAAGCGTCTTGATGAATTCAATCTTCTTCTCATCGAACAGCCAATCAACGAGGAAGACATGTTGGGACACGCCAAGTTGGCCGACTACATTGACACCCCGGTATGCCTTGACGAGACCATCATTTCGGCCGACATTGCCCGCGACGCAATTGAACTCGGTGCAGCCGAGATCATTAACATCAAGCCTTCACGCGTGGGCGGTTACATTGAGTCAAAAAAGATTCACGACGTGTCTGTAGCCAATGGAATTCCGGTTTGGTGTGGTGGAATGCTTGAGACTGGTATCGGTCGCGCTGCAAACCTTGCGCTTGCTGCCATGCCTGGTTTCACTTTGCCAGGTGACACATCTGCGTCGTCGCGCTACTTTGAAACTGATACCACCACACCGTTCGTACTGGTTGATGGCCACATTGAGGTGCCAACCGGCCCTGGAATTGGAATTGATCCAATTCCAGAGATTGTTGAGCGCTATGCGGTTTCTAGAGAGTGGATTAAGGCCTAATTAGGCAGATTTCTCGGCAAAGTAACAGCTAGGGCATAGCGACTCATAGGTCACGTCCACCCCATCGATCGCCACTTGCTCACCGTCAAAAATGAACTTGCCGTCAAGCTTGCGGGCATTGAACATGGCTTTACGGCCACATCGGCAAATTGTTTTTAGCTCCTCTAGGGAGTGCGCGATTTCCAATAGCCTCAGCGAGCCCGGAAATCCGTGGGTTAGAAAATCGGTGCGAATTCCGTAGGCAAGAACCGGGATGCCGTCTAGAACCGCGATCTCAAGAGCCTGGTCAACTTGTTCACGGCTTAAGAACTGTGCTTCATCGATTAGCAGGCAGGCAATGTCATTTCCGGTTTCATTCTTGAACCGGTTTACACGGTCAGCAAACTCGGTGCGCAAATTGAGCTCTGGGGTAATCAGAAAGTCAACCTCGCGGTCAACGCCAAGCCTGCTGGTAATTGCGCGCTCACCCTTAACATCGATCGCAGGCTTTGCCAGCAAAACATGTTGATGACGTTCCTCATAGTTGTGGGCTGCCTGGAGAAGTGCGGTGCTTTTACCGCTGTTCATAGCTCCGTGACGAAAGTAAAGTTTGCTCATTCGTAGCTGCGGAATACCACTACAGCGTTGTGGCCACCAAAACCAAATGAGTTGCTCATAGCCAGGATTGGGCCCTCTGGTAGCGGACGAGGTGATGTGACAACGTCTAGAGGAATCTCTGGGTCTTGATTCTCAAGGTTGATGGTTGGGGGAGCGGTACGCTCACTCAAGGCCAAAACAGTGAAGATGGCTTCAATTGCACCGGCGCCACCCAGTAGGTGCCCGGTAGAAGACTTTGTAGCTGAGATTGCGACTGAATCAAGGTGGTCACCGAAAACTCGACGTAGGGCTGTGTACTCGGCGATGTCACCCACAGGGGTGCTGGTTGCGTGAGCATTGATGTGAATCACGTCGGTGAGTTCAGCTTCAGCCTGCTTTAGTGCCGCTAGAACCGCACGCGCGGCTCCGCTGCCCTCTGGGTCTGGCGCGGTGATGTGGTACGCGTCAGAGGTTACTGCACCACCAACAAGCTCGGCGTAAATTTTGGCTCCACGAGCTTTGGCGTGCTCCTCGGTTTCTAGTACCAGTGCGCCACCACCTTCACCCATGACAAAGCCGTCTCGGGCTACATCGTATGGTCGTGAGGCAAGTGTTGGCTCTTCGTTGCGGCGCGATAGAGCGTGCATAGATGCAAACGCTGCAATCGGCATCGGGTGAATTGCAGCCTCAGAGCCTCCAGCAACAATTACGTCTACCTCTCCAGAACGAAGGCGGTTTAGGGCGTTTGCGATTGCCTCGGTGCTTGATGCACAGGCGGATACAGATGTGCGGACACCGCCGCGAGCAGAAATCTCCATGCCGATGGCTGCCGCTGGACCGTTTGGCATCAGCATTGGAACAGTCATAGGCATTACTCGGCGAGGCCCCTTTTCTTTTAGGGTGTCGTAAGCATCGAGCAGGGTCCATACGCCACCAATACCGGTGGCAAATTCAACCGCGAGGCGCTCAGGCTCGACGCTCGGTGAACCGGCGTCTGCCCAAGCCTCGCGAGCCGCGATCAACGCGAACTGGCTTGAAGGGTCGAGGCGCTTTGCCTCTTGCGGGGTAAGAACTTCTGACGCAGCAACCTTGGCCTGGCCGGCAAAGGTTACTGGAATCTCATACCGCGCGATCCATTCCTGTTCGAGAGTCGAAATGCCAGACTCTTTGGCAAGCAGTGCCTGCCAGGTTGAACGCGCGTCACCACCGAGAGGCGTAGTAGCGCCGATTCCGGTGACAACGATTTTCTTTGACAATTGTTTTTAGCCTTTGCCTAATTACTGAGCAGCAACGATGAAGTTAACTGCGTCACCAACGGTGATTAGGTTCTTCACTTCTTCGTCAGGAATCTTTACGCCGAACTTGTCTTCTGCGTTAACAACGATGGTCATCATTGAGATTGAGTCGATGTCTAGGTCGTCGGTGAATGACTTCTCTAGCTGAACAGCCTCGGTAGCAATACCGGTCTCTTCGTTAACGATCTCGGCAAGACCTGCAAGAACTTCGTTCTGTGAAAGTGCCATTGTTTTCTCCTTATTGGGTTGTTGGACTGAATGTAAGTTTACGGGAGGACGACTACTTGAGCGCCGAAGGCAAGGCCCGCGCCGAAGCCGATTTCCAGGGCAAGACCACCAGATTTAACCTCGCCTGATTCAAGTAGCGCATGCATGGCAAGCGGAATGGACGCAGCCGAAGTGTTGCCGGTGTAAATGATGTCTCTGGCGACCACCACGTGCTCTGGAACTGCCAGCTGCTTAGCAAGCTCGTCGATGATTCGGATGTTTGCTTGGTGAGTGACAATTGCGGTTAGGTCATCAGCAGTGATGCCGGCAACCTCTAGAGCCTGTCTGGCAACCTTGACCATCTCCCAAACGGCCCATTTGAAAACGGTGAGACCCTCTTGGCGCAAAGTTGGCCAGGTGGCGGTGCCGTCACGAAGTTCAAGCAGAGAAGCGCTCATACCTACTGCGTCCCAGTGTGAACCATCTGATCCCCAAACAGTTGGCGAGATGCCAGGCGTTTCAGATGGGCCAACGATTGCCGCACCCGCGCCGTCACCCAGCAGGAATGAGATGGTGCGGTCAGTTGGGTCTATAAAATCCGAGAGCTTCTCGCCACCCACTACCAAAACGTACTTTGCAACCCCGGAGCGCACGAGGGCGTCGGCCTGGGCAATTCCGTAGCAATAACCAGCGCAGGCAGCCGAGATGTCATAGGCAGGGGCTGGGTTAGCACCAATTTTGTCTGCCAATAGCGCAGCGGCAGACGGGGTCTGGTGTGGGTGCGTGATTGTGCTAAAGATAACAGCGCCGATTTCACTCGGATTAATGCCAGCTTTAGCTATTGCCTCGTTGGACGCGGTAACAGCCATGTCCATCAGGCTAAGTTCAGCACTGGCGCGCTTACGGGTGATGATTCCGGTGCGCTGGCGAATCCATTCATCGCTGGAATCAATCGGGCCAGCAATGTCGTCGTTGGTGACAGTTAGGTCACCGCGGGCTGCGCCAAGTGAGTAAATGCGTGAATGCTTCACAGTTGAGTACTGGTTCAGGGTTGGCTGAGACATTAATCCTCGATTTTCTAGCGATTTCTCTAATTTACTGGCTAAATAATCAACGATGGTTGTTGATTAGCGACAAAGCTGCCTCGAGATTATCGGGGGTCTTTACAGCCAAGGTTTCGATACCAGGCATGGAACGCTTGGCTAGACCTACCAGTGTTCCGGCAGGAGCTAACTCAATGATGGCAGTTACGCCTGCATCAACCATGGCACTCATGCAGAGATCCCATCGAACTGGGTTGGAGACCTGGTTCACCATGAGTTGAACGAACTCGCTGCCAGAATCTACCAAACGCCCTCCGTTGTTGCTCCACAACTTAACCGCTGGATCGTTTGCAACAACGTCTTTGGCGTATGTATCGAGGGATGCTACCGCCGGCGCCATGTAACGTGTGTGGAATGCCCCAGCTACCTGAAGCGGAATAACGCGGGTGCCAGCAACTGGTTCGGCCTGAAGCACAGCGATGCCTTCGGTGGAACCTGCAGCCACAATTTGCCCGCCACCGTTGTAGTTAGCCGGTTCTAGGCCGAGTTCCGCCAACTTTTGCTCTACATCTGCTTGGTCGCCGCCAAGAACTGCGGCCATTGACGTCTTTTCAAGACCTGCAGCCAACGCCATGGCGTCACCACGGGTCTTCACGAATTTGATTCCGGCCTCGGGGGTAAAGATTCCTGATACCACCGCTGCGGTAATTTCACCAACTGAGTGACCGGCGACCCCCGATATTCCGAGCTCGGCGGCTGACTTTCCCTTACCCAAGGCGGCTAGCGTGGCAACACCGGCGGCAACAATTAGTGGTTGCGCAACAGCGGTGTCACGAATGGTGTCAGCATCTGCAGTAGTTCCAAATTCTGAAATGGCAATTCCAGAAGCGGTTTCCATTGAGGCAATCGACTCTTTGAATGCAGGCAGTTCAAGCCAAGGGGTTAGAAATCCTGGGGTTTGAGCACCCTGTCCAGGGCAGACAATTACAATCATGATTTACCTATCTGCGCTTGCGCGCCTCAATTTCACTCATCGAGCCTAGAACCATTGCCACCTGCAATACGAACGCCTCGCGGGGGCCAGTGGCATCCCAACCAATTACCTCAGAAATGCGTTTGAGACGATATCTGACGGTGTTTGGGTGAACGAACAATTCTTTGGCAGTTGATTCAAGTGATCGCCCGGTTTCTAAGTAGTGAGCAAGGGTCTCAAGCAATTCAGGGGAGTTGTTCGATAACGGTCGATAAATCAAATCCAGCAAGGTTGATTTGGCGAGCATATCGCCGGCGAGGGCGCGCTCAGCAAGAAGGTCATCTGCAGGAATGTGGCGAGGTGGCTTAGGCCATGCCTTCACCGCTGCAAAACCCGCTAGTGCAGCTTTGGCTGACCGGTGAGCATCAGCCACAGTAGCTACCTCAGGACCCACAACAACCGCACCTGGCGCAAAGAAACCGTCCAGGGCAGTGGCCAGTTTCGTGAAAGCTATGGCCTCGTCGGGCTTGCGTGCATCAATCCTGCCGGCAACAACAATTAGGCGGTTTCCGTGCACACCAATTAGTGCATCCACACTGTTCTTTCGAGCCACGCGTCGAAGGGAGTCGTGGTCAACAGGCTCGGCCGCAATACCGATAATGGCAGCCACCTGGCCCCCCGCGCGCCAGCCTAAGGCGGCTATGCGTGACGGTAGTTCTTCCTCGTGTTCACCGCTCAAAATGGAGTCGACTACCAGGGCCTCTAGACGCGCGTCCCAGAGGCCGCGTGCTTCTGCAGCGCGGGCATAGACATCAGCGGCTGAGAAAGCGATTTCGCGGGAGTAGAGCAAAACTGCTTCTCTAAGAGACTCATCTTCTTGCACCACGCGGTCCTCTACAACCTGAACGACTACGCGAATCAGTTGCAACGTTTCTTGCAGAGAGATCGAGCGCAGCAACTCACGAGGGGCAGTTCCAAAGACATCGGCCGCAACCCAAGGTTGAGACTCAGGGTCCTCGTACCAAGCAACGAATGAGGTGATTCCGGCCTGAGCCACCAGTCCAATCGTTGACCTGCGGGCCGCCGGCATCGACCGATACCAAGGCAACAACTCATCGAGTTGCTGAAGAGTGATCGTGGCTAAATCACCTGAAATCGATTTAAGCCAATCGAGCGTCTCTTGCTTAGTTTTCGCCACCGGCAGACCCTGAGGTTCCGGCGCTCACATCGTGCAGACGATAACGATCAATAGCCATCTGAGGCACGCTTGGATCCATCTCGCCGCGCTCAACGAGCTGCTCGAGCACACGCACAACGATCGAAGGTCCATCAATCTTGAAGAATCGTCGAGCTGCCGCACGGGTGTCTGAGAATCCAAATCCTTCGGCTCCCAAAGTTGCATAATCACCTGGAACCCATGGGCGAATCTGGTCCTGGACAGCGTGCATGAAGTCGCTGACGCCTAGGAACGGCCCCTCAGATCCCTCGAGCTGAGAGGTTACAAACGCCTTAGGTGCAGGGTGGTTAGGGTTCAAGAACTTCTCTTGATCGCAGGCGAGGCCATCACGGCGAAGCTCGGTCCATGAGGTTACCGACCAAATATCAGCTGAAACACCCCAGTCGTCTTGCAATAGCTGCTGAGCTTCATATGCCCACGGCACAGCAACACCTGACGCCAAGATTTGCGCCTTTCGGCCTTGACGTTCATTGGTGCTGACCTTGTGGATTCCACGGATGATGCCATTGACATCAACGTTCTCTGGCTCTGCAGGCTGGACGTAAGGTTCGTTGTAAACGGTTAGGTAGTACATCACATTCGGGTCTGGGTGTTGACCGCCATACATGCGCTCGATTCCAGAGCGAATGATGTGACCAATCTCGTATCCGTACGCCGCGTCATAGGTAATAACTGCGGTGTTGGTTGCAGCAATTAGAGGCGAGTGGCCATCAGCATGCTGAAGGCCTTCACCGGTAAGAGTGGTTCGACCTGCGGTCGCTCCAATAATGAAGCCACGAGACATCTGGTCAGCTGCTGCCCAGAAGGCATCGGCGGTGCGCTGGAAGCCGAACATCGAATAGAACACATAGAACGGAATCATCGCCTGCCCCTGAGTGGCATAGCTGGTTGCAACTGCGGTGAAGCCAGCAACCGATCCAGCTTCGTTGATTCCTGTGTGAAGGATCTGACCGGCAGAGCTCTCCTTGTAGGCGAGCAACAACTCGCGGTCTACAGAGATGTAGTGCTGACCGTTCGGGTTGTAGATCTTTGCGGTTGGGAAGAAGGCGTCCATACCGAATGTACGCGCCTCATCTGGAATGATCGGCACGATTCTCTCGCCGAATTCTGGAGAGCGTAGTAGGTCTTTCAACAGACGAACGAAGGCCATGGTTGTGGCTACTTCTTGAACGCCGGAACCCTTTTTAGAAACTGCATACGCAGAATCTTCAGGAAGCTTGAAATCTACGTACTTGCTGCGGCGTTCTGGCAGGTAACCGCCAAGTTCACGGCGGCGCTCGTGCATGTACTGAATCTCAGGAGCATCCTGGCCTGGGTGGAAGTACGGCGGCTGGTAAGGGTTCTCTTCTAGTTGCGCGTCAGAGATCGGAATGTGCAATTCATCGCGGAAACTCTTCAGGTTGTCCAGCGTCAGTTTCTTCATCTGGTGAGTAGCATTGCGGCCCTCAAATGACTTGCCAAGAGTGAATCCCTTGATGGTCTTGGCGATAATGACAGTTGGCTGACCCTTGTGCTCGAGAGCCGCCTTGTAAGCAGCGTAAACCTTGCGGTAGTCGTGTCCACCGCGCTTTAGTCCCCAGATCTCGTCATCTGAAAGATGTTCGACTAGCTTCAGGGTGCGCGGGTCGCGACCAAAGAAGTTTTCACGAACGAAAGACCCGTCTTCGGTTTTGTAGGTCTGGTAGTCGCCGTCAGGTGTCTTGTTCATCAAGTCAACCAAGGCGCCTTCGTGGTCGTTAGCCAATAGGCTGTCCCACTCGCGACCCCAAACAACTTTGATTACGTTCCAGCCAGCGCCTCTGAAGAAGCTCTCGAGTTCCTGAATGATCTTGCCGTTGCCGCGTACGGGGCCGTCAAGGCGCTGAAGGTTTGCGTTGACAACGAAAGTTAGGTTGTCCAAGTTGTCGTTCGCCGCCAGCTGGAGTGCTCCACGTGACTCAACCTCGTCCAACTCGCCGTCACCAAGGAAAGCCCAAACGTGTTGGTCGCTAGTGTCCTTGAATCCACGTCCTGATAGGTAACGGTTGAACTGTGCTTGATAGATGGCATTGATCGGACCGAGACCCATTGAAACTGTAGGGAACTGCCAGAAATCAGGCATCAAACGCGGGTGAGGGTAAGACGAGAGACTTCCGCCCTGGTGTGACTTCTCTTGGCGGAAACCATCAAGCTGGTTGGCGCTCAGACGGCCTTCGAGAAAAGCGCGAGCGTACGGGCCCGGAGATGCATGTCCCTGAATGAAAATCTGGTCGCCGCCTGATGGGTGGTCCTGACCCTTGAAGAAGTGGTTGAAACCCACTTCGTAAAGTGATGCCGAGGAGGCAAAAGTCGAGATGTGGCCACCAACACCAACTCCTGGGCGCTGTGCACGGTGCACCAGCATTGCCGCATTCCAACGCATCCAAGCACGGTAGGTGCGCTCAATCTTCTCGTCACCTGGGAACTCAGCTTCGTTTTCCGGTGCGATGGTGTTGATGTAGTCGGTTGTTGGAACAATCGGCACGTTCAACTGGAGCTCGTGAGACCTGCGCAGGAGATTCAACATAATCTCGCGAGCGCGGCCGCGGCCGTGAACTCGCGCCACTGCGTCTAGGGATTCCAGCCATTCGCTAGTTTCCTGTGGGTCTTGGTCAGGGGTGTTGACCGCGTATGCGTCGTTGTTATTGATGGACAACCGACATCCTCTTTCGTGGGGGATGGACAAAGATTTCCGATTAGCTTTGGTAAAGCCAATACGAGTTTATGACGACATGGGGAAGCATATGTAAGTTTTGGCTGTTCTGAGAAGGAAACCACCGATTTTTTATCTAGGAGACACAGCAAATGAGCCTTTTGATTGGCGATCAAGCACCAGATTTCGAACTGACTAACCAATTCGGCGAAACAGTCAAACTAAGTGATTTTCTGGGAAAAAAGCCTGTTGTCATAGTTTTCTACCCGCTGTCTTTTTCTGGTATCTGCACCGGCGAACTCTGCGAGCTACGTGACAACTTTGCGGCATTCGATGCTGCCGAAGTCGAGCTATTGGCGATTTCGGTTGACTCAAAGTTTGTGCAAAAGCAATTTGCTGAGCATGAAGGATATAAGTTCTCAGTGCTTGCAGATTTCTGGCCGCATGGCGCAGTTGCTCAAAAGTACGGAGTTTTCATAGAGGAGAGCGGTATCGCAAAGCGGGCCACCTTTGTTATCAACAAAGAAGGCATTCTGGTGGCAAGTTTTGTCACCCCAACCGGCCAGGCTCGAAGCCTAGATGACTACAAAAAGGCATTGGCTATTCTCTAGATTTGGCAAAACCCCCTACTTATGCGGTAGGCTTTTTCGAGTTGCAGTTCTACTGCAAACCTCGAAAGAGGGGCCTTTAGCTCAGCTGGTAGAGCGCCACGCTTACACCGTGGATGTCATCGGTTCGATCCCGGTAGGGCCCACAAATTGAATCCCCAAGCGAAAGCTTGGGGATTTTGCTTTAAGAACTAGTACTCAACGATTTATTTTCTCCACAAGTAGAATCGCAGCATGGATTTGAACCCATCACAGCCCCCTTTGCGCCGGGCAATGACCGACGCGGAATTGGAAGAGGCACTGGGCGATGCCCGATCGGGTCCAGACGGTGTGGCCGCTGCCATGGCGCTGCTCGAGCAGCAATCCGCGTTGCGCGAGGCAGATTCAGATGCGCAAGTTGCATGGCTAAACCGAATTGCCAATCCTGCACCGGTATCGGTACTCGCTGAGCCTGCGGTGTCTCCAATCGAATCATCGTTAGTTTCGGGAGAGCAGGTGGCCGCGCCAGAGAAGCCAGCGTCTGCTGTAGAGGCTATGGCAGTGACGCTTGAAGAGCCGTTGAGAGTTGTTGATTCCGAAAACGTAGAAATCCTGCCAGAGGCCCCGAGATTGGCTCAGTCAACAACAACTGCATTTTCAGAAATGTCAGCGGAATCGATTCAAGTCGATTCTGAGCCAATCAAGAATCGTCGGAGTCTTGCGGTTTCTCAATTTTGGGCTTGGTTTGGACTTGGTGGCTCATTGGTTCCGCTTGTGCTTGGTGCGATAATCGCTCAGGCAAATGTATCGTTCTTGCAGGGTTTCTTTGCTCTTGGTCTTGCTTCAACAGCCTCAGCCGTGGTGATAGGCGTAGGTTCTTTGGCGGGTAAACGCAGCGGTCTAGCAACGGTGTTTCTATCACGGGCTGCTTTTGGCGTCACAGCAAATATTGCGCCCGCCATTGTGCTCTTAGCTTCAAGGGCATTCTGGTCATTGGTGCTGATTTGGTCTGCATTCACCTTGGCTGGAGGCGTGACCCATGCGGGTGTGTCAGCCGCTTCCCAAGTTCCAGCCTTTGTTTTAGTAGCGCTCATTGCTGGCTTAGGCGCTACATTGGCTTTCTTTGGCGGCCGAATTTTGTACGCGGCCCAAAAAGCATCAGGGCTGCTCGGCAGCTTTGCCGGAGTCATGTTGTTTGCCGTTACTGCCAGTGGTATTGCCTGGAATGATCTGCTGCTTGAAGCTGCAGGAAGTTGGGTTGCTACCTTTGCCAGCGCCACGCTGGTCTTTGCTATGTTCGGGCTCGCTTGGTCAGGGACAGGCGCTGACTTTGCACGCAAGCTCTCAGTTGATCAGTTAGGTGTCAAAGTTGTGGCGTTTGCCCTAGCTGCGCTGGCGATTGTGCCGACTTTATTTGGTGCTCTCGGTTTGGCTTTGGCTAGAGGAATGCGTGGTTTTGGTCCGAGTTTTCATGACGCCTTTGCATCCAACGTATTCCTTTCCCTGGTCGAGAACTTGCCTCTCTTTATTTCGATTTTGATGCTGCTAAGCCTCTTTATCTCGTTTGTAGTCCTACTGGCGATGTCGATGTATTCCACGAACCATGCCTTACACGCGATTGGCATGAAATTGCCACCTCGACTCGCTCAACCACTTCTCGGTGCCATTTTGCTGCTCGCCTTGTTGCTTATTTTCTGGGTTACTAAACCCGAGCCGAGTTTTAGTTGGTCGGTGATTACTGACTACGCCATTTTCCTAGCGGTGCCGGTGGCTGCCTGGTCAGGAATATTCTCGGCGGATGTGCTGATCCGAAGAATTGCCTACCATGAGGTTTCCCTTAGCCGCACCTACGGCTTTTATAAGCGCATCAACATAGCCAATTTGGCGGGTTGGGTGATTGCTAGTGCAATCGGATTTGGGTTAGTCGATTCATCTGCGCCGGGAATCGGTTGGACGGGCTACCTAGCAGTTGGTCTAGTAAATCCAGAGTTCTGGCTAAGCACAAACTTTGGGGTTGTAGTCGCCCTTGCACTCGGTGTCTTGATGCCAGTAATGATTGGAATTCCCCGGATCAAAAAGCAAGAAGCAGAGGTCTTGGCAATTGAGGCCAGAAGAACTGAGCTACTCGGAGTGCTCGGAGAGTTGGATTAATCGTGTCTATAGAACTCAAAGATTTGTTGGTGCAGTTTGAAACACTTTGGCCGGCGGCTGGTGCCGAGGCTTGGGACTCACCCGGCTTAGTTACCGGTACCGCAGGTCAGATAGTTTCTAGGGTGCTACTAACAGTTGATGTGACTTCAGAGATCATCGACGAGGCAATAGACGGACAGTTCGACTTGGTGTTGGCACATCACCCGTTCATCATGCGAGGTGTGTCCAGCCTGTCGGAGCAAACTGCAAAGGGTGCGTTGCTGGCTAAGGCGATTAGAGCCGGTGTAGCCATTTTTGCTGCTCACACAAACGCCGATATTGTTGAGGGCGGCGTTTCGGACACAATTGCAAAGAAGCTAGGTCTGCAAGATATTGCCGCTCTTTCGCCAGCTGGGCAACCAATTGGTCACGGGCGAGTCGGAAATTTGCCAAAGCCCGTAAAGTTGGGGGAGTTCGCCAGGTTTTTAGCCCAGGTGCTGCCCTCTACGGCAACCGGCGTTCGGGTATCTGGCGATTACGAACGAGTGGTCTCTCGTGTTGCACTCTGTGGTGGCGCTGGCGACTCGTTTATTGAGTTTGCTTTTGCTGTGGGGGCCCATGTTTACGTTACTTCTGACTTGCGTCACCACCCCGCCCAAGATGCTAGAGAGGCATTCGAAACACAGGGCGTCGGCCCCGCGCTCATCGATGTTTCACACTGGGCGAGCGAGTGGCTTTGGCTGGACTCGGCCGCTGAGCAGCTGCAGTCAAAACTAACTGGCGTCCAGTTCTTGGTAAGTCAAATTCGCACAGACCCGTGGGACTTTGTAGTCACTCAGTAGACTTACGTTCGGAAATTCAAAAGAGAGCAGCACATGAAAGCAACTGACAACCAACAGGCCGACCTTTTGGCGCTGGGTGACCTTGATCTCGAAATCAAACGATCAAAAACTGCTTTGAGCCAGTTGACAAACGGGCACCAATTCTCACAACTTCGCAACCAGCAGAGTGGTCTTGCCGTGCAGCTCATCGAGGCGAGAAATGCCCTGGACACGGTTGATCTTGAGTTGCAACGTGCCGAGACAGACTTGAATCTGGTTGAACAGCGAATTGCAAAAGACAACGAATTGCTCAACAAAACGGCTTCAGCAAAAGACGCACAGGGAATTCAGGCCGAACTAGCAACTTTGGCTCGACGAAAGTCAGACCTCGAAGATGCCGAGCTAGTAATCATTGACCAAAAAGAGGCGGCAGAGGCGAAATATGCCCAAATCCTCGCTGACAAGACTGCTGTTGATGCTGAAATCGCGGCTCTTGAGTCGAATGTTGATGCAGAAGTTTTGAAGTTGCGATCAGGGCTTGACCTCCTTTCCCAGCGCAGGGCTAGGCAGGCTTCCACCACCGATTCAAACTTGCTTGCAGCCTACGAAAAGAAGTTGGACCGCGGTATTGCTGTTGGCAAGCTAAATGGCCGGGAGTGTGGCGCTTGCCGCATTGGTATTGGCGCAACGGCTCTTGCTGAGATAAACGCCCTTCCTCGCGATGTATTTGCCACTTGTCCAGAGTGCCAAGCTTTCTTGGTTCGATGACTCTTCCGCAAAAATTAATCATTGAGGCCGATGGTGGCTCGAGGGGTAACCCAGGCCCAGCCGGCTCAGGTGCTGTTGTTATCGATGCCGAAACCGGTCAAATACTTATTGAGATTTCTAGGTTCATAGGTGTTGCCACAAATAATGTAGCTGAGTACCTTGCGCTAAAGGCGGGTCTCGAGAACGCTCTGGAGTTGAACCCAGAAGCCAAAATTTTGGTGCGAATGGATTCAAAACTAGTCATTGAACAAATGGCTGGGCGCTGGAAGATAAAGCACCCCGACATGATCCAGATTGGTTCGCAGGTGCAAGCTCTGGCCCGTGGCGCTGACGTCCGTTGGATGTGGATACCTCGAGAAGAGAACTCGCGCGCCGATGCTTTGGCTAATAAGGCCATGGATGAGCGTCAGGATGCGACTGTCCATCAGGGGCTTCAAGCGCCAAGAGCACCAATTGCAGAGTTCAATCAAGAGAAGCCAAGCTCAGTTCGTGCCCCCGAGAATGTCACCGAGCCGCTAACAACACTCGTTCTTGTTCGGCATGGTCGCACCCACTTGACCGAAAGTAAGCGCATCTCCGGCAGCGGTGGCGAGAACCCGGGGCTGTCAGTGCTGGGTCGCCAAGACGCACATGCTGCAGCTAAGGCGCTGGCTCAAATTGGTTCCAAGGGGCCCTGGGCGCATCTGCAGCCAATTTCTGCCGTGGTCTCTTCGCCAATTCAGCGGACCATGGACACCGCGCACATCATTGGCAACGAACTTGGACTGGGTGTTAGCGAGCTTCCTGAAATTGCCGAGATCTCATTCGGCGAATGGGACGGACAAACAAACGAAGAGGTGAAAGCCAAGTGGCCTGGTGAGTTTGGTGAATGGCAGGGCTCTTGGACCGTTTCACCGCCGGGTGGCGAGTCGCTAGCAGACTTCGATGCCCGCGTTATGGCCGGTCTTCAGTCAATTACGCAGCAGCACGCCGGTAAGACCATTGCAGTGGTAAGTCATGTCATGCCAATCCGTGGAATTATTCGCGAGGCGTTTGCTGCTGACATCGCGGCCTACTGGCGCCCGCAGATCGCGCCTTGCTCAATTACAATTCTCAGATTCTGGGGCCGCCAGAGCGCAGAGATTACGGTGGTGAACTCAACCAGCCATCTTTAGGTAGTTCTTTGCCGGTATCCTGTAATCGGATGGGTCGGCAAGACGGTCGCGATGGAAACATCGAGGAACGTCCGGGCTCCATAGAGCAAGACGGTGGCTAACAGCCACCCGGGGTAACCCGCGAGACAGTGCAACAGAAAGTAAACCGCCGCGTAAGTGGTAAGGGTGAAACGGTGGTGTAAGAGACCACCAGCGTGGTGTGTGAACACCACGGCTATGTAAACCTCGTTTGGAGCAAGGTCAGATAGAGAACATTTGGAGCTGCTCGCTCTGGTTCTCGGGTAGACCGCTTGAGGGCACTGGCAACAGTGTTCCTAGATAGATGATCGTCACCTTTTGGTACAGAACCCGGCGTAACAGCCGGCCCATCCACTAATTCTTTGAAGTTCTGACCGCAAGTGCCGCAGCACCAAGAATTCCGGCATTATTGCGTTTCTTTGCTGGAACAATTTTGGCCCGCAGTTTGAGCAGCGGTAAGAAATCCTCGTGCTGCTTTGAGACTCCGCCGCCGACGATGATTAGGTCTGGACTAAACAATCGCTCAAGTGTCGAGTAATACTTTTGCAGGCGCGCTGCCCAAGTAGCCCAATCGAGGTCTTCACGTTCCTTAGCGGCAAATGAGGCTTTGCTTTCGTAATCAACACCATCGATTTCCAGGTGTCCCAGTTCTGCATTCGGAACTAGTTTGCCGTTCATAAACAGAGCCGTGCCAATACCGGTGCCTAGGGTGGTCATGATGACAAGCCCGTCCTGCTTTTTGCCTGCGCCGAACTTTATTTCGGCATAACCAGCGGCATCTGCATCATTTAGCAGGTGCACCGATCGGCCCAGCGATTTCGAGAACAGTGAGTCGGCATTTAGGCCGATCCATTCATCAGAAACATTTGCAGCAGACATTGTGACACCGTGTTGAACAACCGCAGGAAAGCAGACGCCGACTGGCAACTCTGCTGTGGCCCCAGGGATTTCTGAAATCAACTTGGCTAAAGTGTTTGCAATGTCTTTAGGGCTGCCGCCTTCAGGAGTTTCAAACCTTACCCGCGAAGAAACCAGTTCTCCCGCGGATACATCCACCAAGGCACCTTTTATTCCGGTGCCACCGATGTCAATTCCGATTGCTAGTTTTGCCATGGATGCTCCTAAGGAAGGGTAAGGATTTCTGGACCATTCTCGGTAATGACAATGGTGTGTTCAAACTGTGCAGTGATGCTTCGGTCCTTGGTCACGACAGTCCAGTTATCAGGCCACATCTCCCATTCGTGGGTTCCAAGGGTCAGCATCGGCTCGACTGTGAAAACCATGCCAACCTTGATTTCGTCAGGATAGGCTGGCGCAGAGTCATAGTGCGGAATTATCAGTCCCGAGTGAAAAGCCTCACCGATTCCATGGCCGGTGAAATCTCGAACCACTCCGTATCCAAAGCGCTTGGCATATGTTTCGATTGCCCGTCCGATGATGTTCACTTGTCTGCCTGGCGCTGCTGCGTTTATTCCTCGCATCATCGCCTCGTGGGTGCGTTCGATAAGCAAAGACACGTCTTTTGAGACTTCACCGACGGTGAAAGTGCGGTTGCTGTCGCCATGGAAACCGTCTTTGAATGCCGTGATGTCAATGTTGACGATGTCGCCATCTTCGAGCACGGTGTCATCCGGAATTCCATGGCAGATTACTTCATTGATAGATGAGCACAGTGATTTTGGATAGCCTCGGTAACCCAAAGTCGACGGGTAGGCCCCCTGCGAAACCAAAAATTCATGACCAATGCGGTCTAGCTCATCGGTAGTCATGCCGGGCTTAATCCGGGAGCCAACTAGTTCAATCGCCTGCGCAGCAACTTTGCCGGAGGCACGAATCTTGGCGATCTCATCAGGTGTCCTGACGTCGCCACCGCTCCAAGTGGCTGGTGCAGCCTTTCCCACGTATTCGGGCCGCGGAATTGAGGTTGGAACCAACCTAGTTGGGGAAAGTTTGCCTTGTGTGAGGTGACCGGTTTTCGGGTTGCGAGGCATGCTCCTAGTCTATTTTGACATTGGGCTATGCTCTTGAAAAAAGGCGGAAAATTGCGAAGTAGCTATTCGGAACAGGAAGAAAATCCGGAGTTCTGGTTCAATCTAAAGACATTACAGGTCGAAGTCGGAAAACTTAGTGCCTCACCTAATCGCGTAGGGCCGTTCAAGACGCGCCAAGAGGCGAGCAGTGCTCTCGAAACCCTAAGACGCAGGAGTGCTGAGTGGAACGAAGCGGACGAGTCTAATCAGTGAAGCTGTGTTCTGCAGTAGGAAATCTGCCTGTGGAGACGTCATCTCGATAGGCGATTGCAGCTTTCGCAAGTTCTTCACGCAAGGCTAAATATTGCTTCACAAATTTGCGGGGTTTACCTGCGTGTAGTCCGGCAAAATCGGTCCAAACCAAAATCTGCCCGTCAACATCTGGACCAGCACCGATTCCG
>JBEEOK010000011.1:0-41275 GCA_041191645.1 Actinomycetota bacterium
CCTGAACGGTGCTCGCTCATTTATTCTCCTGATCCAGTTGCTCGAAGGCAGACTGGGCGTCAGCCAAACTTTGTGCTTTTTGAACGATAACCGAGGTTAGGCGCTTTCGACGGCCTTCGATTCGTTCGGCAATGATATTCAAACCAGAAACGGTGACCTCGTCCCGGTATTTAGGAAGTCGACCAAGTGCTTTCGCTAGTAGGCCACCAATGCTGTCAACGTCCTCGTCTTCGAGTTCCAACTCAAGGTGTTCACCCAAGTCACCCAACGGGTACCTGGCATTAACTCGGTAGCGTCCTTCACCCAGTTCTGTAATGTCCAGTTCGTCGCGGTCGTACTCATCTGAGATTTCTCCAACGATTTCTTCAATAACGTCTTCCATGGTGGCCAAACCTGCCACACCACCATACTCATCAATGACTACGGCAATATGCGTTGAAGTAAGCTGCATCTCTCGAAGCAGGTCGTCAACCTGCTTAGACTCAGGAACGAAAATAACTGGTCTGGCCACGGTGCTCGCAGCTCGGCTAGCCATAATCTTTGGGCTTTCATGCAGCAGACGCGCAACGTCTTTCATGTAAAGAATTCCGCTGATGTCATCAATGTTCTTGCCGACCACCGGCAGGCGTGAGTAACCCCGCTTGAGAAAGACGCCCATTGCCTCACTGAGTTTCACATCGGCGGCAACAGTTGCCATATCCACCCTTGGCACCATGATCTCGCGAACAATTGTCTCGCTGAATTCTTCAACTGAGTCCAGCAACTCTTGCTCGAACTCTTCTGGCTCATCGCTCTTTGGTAATGAAATTGGCGTGAACATCAAGCTGATGGACCGGACTGCCGGCTTTAGGACAGAAACAAGAAAGTCACCGACTTTGGAGACACCTAGGCGCTTAGCCGCGAATTGCGAGCCAAATAACAGCGCAAACATCAACAAAACCGCTACCGTTGCGCCCTGCCACCAAGGCCAGTCGAAAGGTGAGACCGTTTGCCCTACAACCACACCAAAGATACCGGTGAGGCTCAAGCGCACAAAGCCCAAAGATTCCGCCTGAGGGTCGTCTCTTGTTTCAAGAGCAGCTTTCAAAACGGCTGTGATGGTAGTCAACAAGGCCAAGATGAAAGCTATCCAGCTGGCAAGAATTATCAACTGTTGGCAGCCTCACTGGCGTAGAAACTCTCAAGAATTTCACGTTGCAAACCAAACATTTCTTTTTCTTCATCCGGTTCTGCGTGGTCGTACCCCAATAGATGCAGAATTCCGTGCGTGGTTAGCAAGAGAACCTCATTAATAGTCTCGTGGCCGGCGGCGATGGCCTGCTTAGCGGCAACCTGGGGGCAAATGACTATGTCACCCAAGAGGCCAGCAGGGGTTGGCTCTAGTTCGGTTCCTGGGCGCAGTTCATCCATAGGGAAACTGAGCACATCAGTTGGCCCCGGCTCGTCCATCCATTCAATGTGCAAGACCTCCATAGCCGGCTCGTCAACAAAGACAATAGCTAGTTCAGCCTTCGGATGAATGTATAGGACATCCAATGCATGCGTGGCAAGGCTCAATACACGTGCCTCTTCGATGGCAACATCAGTCTCGTTGTTGATTTCGATTGACACTATTTTCTCGATCCTGGCTTTAGCTTTGATTCATCATATTTTGAGTAGGCATCGACGATCTTAGATACGAGGGTGTGGCGCACCACATCGTCTGAGGTAAGCGTTGCAAAGTACATGTCGTCAAGGTCACTTAATACTTCCACCGCAGTGCGCAACCCTGAAGCACCCGTTGGTAAGTCAATCTGAGTAATGTCACCGGTAACCACCATCTTTGAATTGAAGCCAAGTCTGGTTAAGAACATCTTCATTTGTTCAGGAGTGGTGTTTTGAGCCTCATCGAGAATGATGAATGAGTCGTTTAGTGTGCGACCGCGCATGTAGGCCAAAGGGGCAACCTCGATGGTGCCGGCAGCCATAAGTTTAGGAACCGCTTCCGAATCAAGCATTTCGTTCAGCGCGTCAAATAGCGGCCGAAGATACGGGTCAATTTTGTCGTTTAGCGTTCCCGGTAGAAAACCAAGTCGTTCGCCCGCTTCAACCGCCGGTCGAGTAAGAATGATGCGGCTTACCTCTTTGCGCTGCAGCGCCTGAACCGCTTTGGCCATGGCCAGATAGGTCTTACCAGTACCCGCCGGACCGATGCCAAAAACAACAGTATGTTCGTCGATTGCGTCAACGTAGTTCTTTTGCCCCAGAGTCTTTGGCCTAATGCTTTTGCCTCGTGAGCTCAGAATGCTCTGACTTAGAACATCGGCGGGTTTGATGTCGGAACTGAGCATTTTGGCGGAACGTGAAAGGTCTTGAGGAACCAATTCTTTTCCAGCGAGAATCATCGAGATCATCTCTTCTACCAATGACTTAGCTAGTGCAACCTGAGCCTTGGGGCCCGAGAGGATGACCTCATTGCCGCGGGCGTGCACGTCAACCGCCGGATATGTCAGCTCGAGAGTTCTAAGCAGTCGATCTTCGGTTCCGAACAAGGCAACCATTGGCACGCCTTGAACTTCAAGTTTTTCAACAATCGGCTGGTCTGAAGCTGAACTAGGCAACCTGCTCCTTTGGAGTGACGCTTGTGATGTGACCATGTGCATGGAAAACGGTTTGACCAGCTTCGGACCCTGAGTTAAAGGTCAAGCGGAATGAACCTTGCGAAAGCTCCTTGGCAACCGTAGACCCTAGTTGAACTAGATCCACCAGTGCGTTCGGAGATTCTGAAGCCAGCTCGGAAACGTTGGCATGGTGGGCCTTAGGAATTACCAGGATGTGAATAGGTTGTTTTGGGGCAACATCCCAAAATGCCAAAGACAGCTCAGTCTCGGCAACAACCGTGGCAGGGATTTCTTGGCGGGCGATCTTGCAGAAGATACAGTCACTCATGGTTTCAGTCTATTAGCGTCTATGACCAGAGCCCGAGGTTGGCTTGCAATACGGCTGTAGCAGCAACACCAGCAGTCGAAGTGCGCAGAATCGGTGCACCAAGGTTCACTCGTTTAGCTCCTGCGTTTTCGAAAAGCGCAAGCTCTGAGTCGCTGATGCCTCCCTCTGGCCCTACGACGATGGCTACATTCCCCGCTGGCACTTTCACGGCTCCGAGGCCAAGGTCGGCTGTTGGGTCGAGCACGAGCACCAAGTCGTATTTCGAAACATCTTTAGCCAGTTGCTTTGATGAAACCGGCTCCGCAACTGCAGGTTCAAAGACTCGCAAGGACTGCTTAGAAGCCTCGGCAACAATTGCCTGCCAACGGTCAACACCCTTGGTGATTTTGGCACCTTCCCAACGAGAAACCGATCGTTCAGCCTGCCACGGAATAACTGACCAGACGCCGAGTTCTGTTGCTGCCTGAACCGCTAATTCATCGCGATCACCCTTAGCCAGGGCCTGAATCAAAGTCAGTTTGGCGGCCGGCTCTGTCTCTTGGATAACCTCAGTTACAGCAACATCGAGGCTGTTTTGCCCCACGGAACTCACTGAACCTCGAACTCTTAGGCCTCGGCCGTCTGTTAGTTGAATTCCCTCACCAACCCGCATTCGTCGAACCGACACAGCGTGCTTGCCCTCTGGCCCGGAAAGCGAGATCACTCCCCCAACATTTGGATTATTCAAGACCGCCTTAAAAAGTGGTTCGACCAACTTAGTGCTTTCTTCTTCCGGCAAAGAAACCGTGGCTCTGCTGCACTAATTTGATTGAGTCCGACTTGCGCATTGTGGCAAGTTTGCGAATAAGTTCTCTCTGTTTTGAATCGAGCTTGCTCGGTGTGACCACCTGCACTCGAATCTTTAGGTCTCCGCGACCGGAACCCCTTAGGCGCTGAACACCCTTGCCCTTAAGAGTGATGATGTCTCCAGTTTGCTGACCCGGTTCGATCTCAACCTGTGCAGCACCGTCGAAGGTGTCGATTTTGGTGAGCCCACCAAGAATGGCATCGTGCATTGGAACAGAAATGACACAGGTTAGGTCATCCCCCTGGCGGCCGAATACATCGTGCTCTTTCACGGTGACATCAACATAAAGATCACCGTTTGGCCCACCGGCAAAGCCGACCTCTCCCTGACCCGAAAGTTGAAGACGCAAGCCATCTTCAACTCCTGCAGGAATGTTTAAATCTAGTGATCTACGTGCACGAACTCGCCCTTGTCCTCGACAGTCCAAGCAAGGCTCAGGAATCACCTGTCCGTAACCACGGCAGGTTCCACAAGGCTGTGAGGTAACCACGTTACCCAGCAACGATCTCACTTGACGCTGAATCTGACCGGTTCCGTGGCAAATGTCACAAAGCGCCATTGAAGTGCCCGGACGGCAACAACTTCCCGAACAGGTCTCGCAAATTACAGCAGTATCAATCTCGATTTCTTTGGCCACACCAAAGACAACTTCTTGAAGGGTTAATTCAACTCGGATCAGTGCGTCTTGCCCGCGTTCAGCACGAGACTTTGGACCCCGCTGACCGCCACCACCAAAGAAGGTGTCAAAAATATCACCAAAGCCGAAACCACCCGCTCCACCGAACGGGTCCTGCCCACCCATATCGAACTGACGTCGTGAATTTGCGTCGCTAAGTACTTCGTAGGCGTGGGTGACTAACTTGAAGCGCTCTTGGGCTTCAGGTGCCGGGTTAACATCTGGGTGCAGCTCTCGGGCGAGCCTGCGATATGCCTTTTTGATCTGATCTTCAGAGGCGTCCCTTGAGACACCCAAAACTTCATAGTGATCGGCCAAAACTTCCTCAGTTTCCTAGTGCTTTGGTCAAGTACCGTGCCACAGCACGAACCGACGCAATGTTGGTTGAATAATCCATTCGAGTTGGCCCAATGACACCCAACTTAGCTATTTCGCTTCCTTGGTTCTCGTACCCACTGACGACAACTGAGGCATTGGTTAGGCCTTCAAAGGTGTTCTCTCGGCCAATTCTTAGGCTTACGCCATGCTGCTCTGCCTGCATCTCAGAAATTAGCTTCAGCAGAATTACCTGCTCTTCGATGGCTTCAAGGACCGGCGAAATACTTCCGGGAAAATCCTGCTCACTGCGAACAAGGTTTGAAGCACCAGCAAGGATAATTTTTTCCTGCCGGTTAGCATCAACCTGTTCAATAAGGTTTGCGACTATTAGTGAAACCTGGGCCTTGAGCGCTGGACTAAAACTGTCTGCAATACCCTCTACTTTGTTGGAAACGGAGCTCAACGGAACACCAGCCAGCAGCAGGTTCAACTTCGCGCGAAGCTCTCCAATGAATGGTTCATCGATATTTTGGCCGAGGTCTACCACGTGCTGTTGAATTCGACCGTTGTCGGTGATGAGGACCATCAGGACTCTGGTGTCGCTGGCTGGGATCAGTTCAATGTGACGCACTGACGCCTTGCCCAGAGTTGGGTACTGCACCATGGCAACCTGATTGGTGAGTTGTGACAGCAGTCTCACAGTTCGACCAAGTGTTTCATCAAGATCTGCACTGCCTGTCATAAATGTTTCAATTGCCAGACGCTCTGCTGCGTTCAGTGGCTTAACCTCACTTAGACGGTCTACAAATAGGCGGTAGCCCTTATCTGTCGGGACTCGGCCGGCAGAAGTGTGCGGGGCGTGAATCAGCTCCTCTTCTTCAAGCAGAGCCATGTCATTACGAATGGTCGCAGCAGAAACACCGAAGGAGTGTCTGTCTACCAGCGTCTTAGAACCAACCGGCTCCTTGGTCGCAATGTAATCCTGAACGATTGCTCGAAGGACTTCCAAACTTCTTTCGGGTATCACACACGCCTCCTCTCTACTGTTAGCACTCGAAGTACCTGAGTGCCAATATTAGCCGGTGCTGCCAGCATTCCCTAGACTGAAACTCAAACAACAGGAAGTGTCAAATGAGCTTTGAAGACGGATACCGCAAGCCGGCAAAACGATTCACCAAGGACCAGGAAAAGACGTGGTCGGTAGTGGTTCACGCGGTAGGGATTGTCTTTGAGTTTTTTGGGCCACTTCTGGGTTACTTGCTTTTCCGTGAGAATGGGCCGTTCATAAGACACCACGTGACAGAATCGTTGAATTTTGGCATAACGGTCACTTTGGGGCTTTTCGTGCTGGCAATCTCGGTAGTTGGCTGGGCGCTGATTTGGGCAGTTCCCATCTACTGGACCATTTTTCGAATCATTGCAGCCCTAAAAGCCAGCCAAGGTGAGTTTTACCGTTACCCGCTGACTATTCGCTTTGTGAAGATCTAGGCCAATAACTGACGGACTAGGGAATCAGCCAAAAGCCGCCCGCGAAGAGTTAGCCTGAGCGTACCTTTCAACGCCAAGGCCGGATCAATCAGCCCATCGGCAATGAAGCCTGCAATGTGCTTCGAGCTCTCCGGGTTAATTGCTTTAGCTACTTCGATTGACAGGCCATCAAAAATTCTGATTTCGAGTAACACTCGCTCTTCAAGTCTGGTTCGATCGTCCAAAATTTCTCGACCGGCAGCAGGAGATTTGCCAGAGATCAAGGCAGCTGCATAGGTAGTTGGGTGCTTAACATTCCACCATCGCACTCCACCCACGTGACTGTGCGAGCCCGGACCATACCCCCACCAATCCTGCCCTCGCCAATAAGACAGATTATGCGCCGACGCGTTAAGGTCATAGGTTTCACTACCGGAAACCCGCTTCGCCCAGTTACTCACCTCGTACCATTTGAACCCGGCCTCGGCAAGTAGTTGATCAGCTAGCTCATACTTATCGGCCTGAAGGTCTTCGTCAGGCTCAGGCAAAGCGCCACTTCGAATTTGCCGAGCCAGCTTGGTGCCGTCTTCGACAATCAGGGAGTAAGCAGATATGTGATCGGGCTGCAAGGCGATTGCTGCTTCTAGGCTGGTGCGCCATTGCTCGAGGGTTTCGCCAGGTGCACCGTAGATGAGATCAACCGAGGTAGCTAAACCGGCAGATTTGGCGTTGTGAAGTGCCAAACCAACGTTTTCTGGATCATGTGTTCTTTCAAGCGTTGCTAGCACCTCAGGGACCGCCGACTGCATGCCGAAGGAGACCCGGGTAAAGCCCCCTGCTGCCAAGTTTTTAAGGTACTCAAGGTCTACATTGTCTGGGTTGGCTTCTGAAGTAATTTCGGCCCCATCAACCACACCAAAGGTTTCAATGAGTGAGCCAAGAATCGTCACCAAATCTTCAGCCGGCAATTGTGTAGGCGTTCCTCCACCAAAAAACACAGTGGAGAGCTTCCGTTCAGGGAGCTGAGAGCCCTTGGCAACTTGAGCGCTGAAAGCAATCTCGGAAATCAGTGTTTTTGCAAAAGTGCTCTGACTGGCACCTTCTAATTCACTGGCGGTATAGGTGTTGAAATCACAGTATCCGCAACGAACACGACAAAACGGAATGTGGACGTAGGCGTGAAAGGTTCGCTCCCCTGCGCCGACAGAGGCCTGCTGCGGGAGCAAACCGTCCGAAGGAGCCGGCAACCCAACCGGAAGTGGACCAGCCACTACTTCTTCTTCTCGCCCTTTTTCTCACCATCGGTAGAAAGCGCCGCAATGAAAGCCTCTTGAGGAACCTCAACGCGACCAATAGTCTTCATGCGCTTCTTACCCTCTTTTTGCTTCTCGAGAAGCTTGCGCTTACGGCTGATGTCACCTCCGTAGCATTTAGCCAGAACGTCTTTGCGCATGGCTCGAATGGATTCACGCGCAATAATCCTGGCACCAATAGCAGCCTGGATTGGCACCTCGAATTGCTGACGAGGAATCAACTCACGCAACTTCCCGGTGATCATGACACCGTATGCATAAGCCTTCTCGCGGTGAACGATTGCACTAAAGGCGTCTACCTGCTCGCCCTGAAGCAGCAGGTCAACTTTCACCAAATCGCCCTCTTCTAGACCTATTTCTTCGTAGTCCAGCGAACCGTAACCGGCGGTTTTACTCTTCAGCTGGTCAAAGAAGTCAAACACGATCTCTGCCAAAGGCAAGGTGTAGCGCAACTGCACGCGGTCTTCACCCAAATACTGCATGTCAATCATTGTTCCGCGGCGGCTCTGGCAAAGCTCCATGATTGTGCCCACGTAGTCTTTAGGGCTCAAAATGGTGGCACGAACAATTGGTTCAAGAATCTTCTTGATTTTTCCGCCAGGAAACTCGCTCGGGTTGGTCACGGTAATTTCATCGCCGTTTTCAAGAGTCACCTCATAAACCACCGAAGGTGCGGTAGCAATCAGGTCCAGCCCAAACTCACGCTCGAGACGTTCGGTCACGATCTCTAGGTGCAGAAGACCGAGGAATCCAATGCGGAAACCAAAGCCCAGAGCAACAGAAGTCTCTGGCTCATAAATCAGGGCCGCATCAGAGAGCTTGAGTTTGTCTAGTGCCTCACGGAGAACTGGGTAGTCAGAACCGTCAATCGGATAAACGCCCGAGAAAACCATTGGTTTAGGGTCTGCGTAGCCCTTGAGCGGCTCGGTAGCTGGGTTGAGTTTGGTAGTGACGGTGTCACCAACCTTTGATTGACGAACATCTTTCACGCCAGTAATCAGATAGCCAACCTCACCGACACCCAAACCCTTGGTTGGTTCTGGCTCTGGCGATGAAACGCCAATTTCCAGTGCCTCGTGGACAGCCTTGGTAGACATCATTGTGATCTGTTCGCGCGGCTTTAGCTGACCATCGATCATTCGAACGTAGGTAACGACACCGCGATAACTGTCATACACAGAGTCAAAGATCATTGCCCTAGCCGGCGCATTTGGATCCCCGACCGGTGCTGGAACCTCTCCAACAATAAGGTCAAGCAGAGCGTCGACGCCCATACCAGTCTTGCCCGAGACTCGCAAACAGTCGTCTGGGTCTCCGCCAATCAGGTTGGCAAGCTCCTCAGCGTACTTTTCTGGTTGGGCTGCCGGAAGGTCGATTTTGTTTAGCACGGGAATGATTTTTAGGTCATTTTCCATAGCTAGGTAAAGGTTTGCCAAGGTTTGCGCCTCGATTCCCTGCGCTGCGTCAACCAGCAGGACCGCACCCTCACAGGCGGCCAGAGAGCGGGACACCTCATAGGTGAAGTCAACGTGTCCCGGGGTGTCAATCATGTTGAGGGCATAGGTTTGTCCGTCAACCTCCCAAGGCATGCGGACCGCCTGGGACTTAATGGTGATGCCGCGCTCACGCTCAATATCCATACGGTCAAGGTACTGAGCACGCATTGAACGGTCATCGACAATGCCGGTTAACTGCAGCATTCGGTCAGCCAGCGTTGACTTTCCGTGATCGATGTGGGCGATGATGCAAAAATTGCGAATCTTCGCAGGATCGGTCTTTGCCGGTTCAAGGCGAGTGGTTGCGCGTGGCGACAAAAGAAAACCTCTAAGTTGTTCGAAAAAAGGGACCGCGTTGCGGTTGTTCTATTCTCTCACACGCTCCACGGCTCTCCGAGGAATTTACTTGCCCATTGCCTGAATCTGCTGATAGTATTAGAGGCTGATGCGGATGCCGAGGCATTCAAATCCCATAAGTTTAGAAATTGTTCAGCATGCCTGTGATTGCAGGGTGCAAACCAAGAAAGTGAAACATGGCAAACATCAAGTCACAGATCAAGCGAATTGGCACAAACCTAAAGGCTGCTGAGCGCAACAAGGCTGTTCGCAGCGAGGTAAAGACCGCTGTTCGCGCATCTCGCGAAGCAACTGCAAGCGGCGACAAGGCTGCAGCAGTTGCAGCTCTTGCACTTGCCGGCAAGAAGCTTGACAAGGCTGTTTCAAAGGGTGTTCTACACAAGAACAACGCCGCAAACCGCAAGTCTGCACTTGCCAAGAAGGTAGCGGCTCTCTAAGCCAAACTTTTTATAAAAACCCCAGGGCTTGCGCCTTGGGGTTTTTTATTTACCAGGATTCGTGACGGTAGGGCGACCTGCCAGGAACCCGGCGATGGCCTGAATTAGCGTAAGCCCAACCAGTAACCACAAGCTTGGTACCCAGTCATTCAAACTGTACGCCAACTGCCCAACAACAAACGTGCCCATGGCCGATAACAAGTAGCCATAGCCCTGGGCCATGGCAGAGAGACTTGTGGTCTGCTTGGCGCTAGTTGCTTTGATGCTGATGAGTGAGAGAGATATCGGAAAGGTGCTGGCCTGCCCAATACCGATAAGAACGCAACTTGCCACCAACAGCCACGGTAATGCTTGCAAAGCTACGGCTAGACCAAGAAGCCCCGAAGCAGTGACCAATGATGCACCGGCCGACCACCAAGCCAAAGATCTAAACCTGCCGAGAATCGCTGAAAGTGCAAGACCAAATGGAATACCGACCGACGTAGCGAGAGCTAAGAGCGCACTCACCTCACCGTTGCTGTAGCCATTGTCAAGCAGCATCGATGGCAACCAACCAAGGACTGCATAGAAGCCCAGAGACTGAAGCCCAAAAAAGCTAACCAGGTACCAAGCCAGTGGTGATCGGTGCAAACTCGGCCCAGGCTTTTCTAAATGTGTCTCGAGAACTGCTTCGACTTGCGTCTTGGCCAGCACCTTTGGAAACCAAAGAACGAGTGCAAGCAAGGAGGGTAACGCCCAAACAGCTGAACCCAGAGACCAACCGCCGAGAGCCTGACTAAACGAGGTAGCGGTGGACGCAGAGAAACTGGCTGAGATAGCCAGAACGGTCGTATACAACCCAGTAACGAGCGCCACGGAGTTTGGAAAGTCTCGCCTAACCACAGCTGGTAATAAAACGTTTGCGGTGGCAATCGAAAGGCCAGCGGCAACTGTGCCGATTAACAGTCCTGGGTAGCCCACCAAGCCGCGCAATGCCATAGCCAAAGTTAGAGTGCCAAGCACTAGCAGGAGGGCCTTGTCGATACCCAACCTGCGAACCATGCGCGGACTTAGAAATGCACCGGCACCAAAGCATAAAACCGGTGCAGCATTCAAGAGACCAGCCTGGGTGCCGTTGAGACCCAAATCGGCGATGATCTCTGGTAACAGTGGACCAATGACGGCCACCGCTGGCCTCAATACTAATGAGATGAAAACCAACGCCAGCAAAGCCAACCAAACGGCACGCCTAGTCAAGGATTCCCTTTCGGGCGATTAAGTGAATGACCTTTTCAAGCGCATAAATAGGGTCACGCTCGGCACCCTTTGCCGCAGCGTCGGCACCCGCCATAGCCGCAACAGCATTTGCCAGACCATCGTCTGACCAGCCGACCAGATCTTTTCGGGCGCGGTCTACTTGCCAAGGCGCCATTCCTAGTGCCTGCGGGGATGCGGAACGGTTGCCAAAAATCTTGGCGAGCTGCCTTACTTTCATGGAGATTGCTGCCACCAGCGGCACGGGATCTGCGCCAGTACTGAGGGCATGGCGCAGGAGCGCTAACGCCTCACCGGCCTGGCCGGCCAGCGCTGCATCAGCAACCTTAAATGCATTTGTTTCAACTCGGCCACCGTAGTAGCGATCCACGATTTCTTCAGAAATCGTGTCTGAACTGTCCGTAAGCAATTGACTGCAAGCAGATGCCAATTCGGCGGTATCGTCGGCAAAGGCATCAAGTAAAGCGCGAACAGCTGCAGGGGTAATCTTTCGTTGGGCGTGGGCAAACTCTGCCTGCACAAATGAAACTCGATCAGCGTCTTTCTTAATCTCGGCACAGGCCACTTCTGTTGCGTGCGAAGACGCGCGAATGGCGTCGATAAATTTCTTGCCACGAACACTCGAGCCGTTATGGCGAATAATTACTGCTGTGTCGGCAGTGGGATTTTCAAGGTAGGCAATGCCGTCGGTGATGAGGTCATCGCTGCAACGCTCAACACCTCGGATGATAACCAGACGCGGTTCAGCAAACAAAGATGGGCTAGTAAGGTTTAGCAGGGCTCCGGCGCTGTAATCAGCGGCATCAAGCTCATGCACCTCAAGAGCTGGGTCAACTTGTTTCAGCTGATCTCGAATGGAGCGAATCGCGCGACCGGCTAAGTATTCTTCTGGGCCAGAAACCAGGACCACATAGTCAGGCGCAGCGCGCCTCCAGTCAAGGTTTTTTGCTTTACTCACTCCCCTAGCCTAACCAACCCCACTGACGCTAACGCTCAGTTGTTCACCGACTAAACCAACAGATATTGAACCCGAAACGTCGGTGCGCCGGATTGCGCAGCCGACCTCCTCGAGAGTCTGCATTGCACGTTTGGTTGGATGCCCGTAACTGTTGTTTGCACCAACCGAAACCAGGCAGAGGTCCGGGCGAAGCGCCTCGGTCAGTTCGGGAAATTGGTCGGCTGAACCGTGGTGGGCAACCTTCAAAATCATCGGCAAAGAGTCAAGCCCCCGGCCAAGCCAACTTGAAGAAGTAGCACCTAAACGCATCTGTGCACGCTCACCCAGATCGGCCAACGTCAGAAAGTTGAACCTGGGGTGCCGAAACAGAATTGCCAGACTTCCATCGTTAGAGCTATCGGGCGCTTGCCCCGAAGAACTGGGATTCAAAACCTCCCAGTGAAACTCGCCGAGGGTTCCGGTTTGGCCTGCCCAGGGAAAGTGCACGGATGCACTAATTCCATGTAATTGCTCAAGTGACTTACTAGCTGCCCAGCGCTCATCGGGAAATGGCGAAACCAACGCTGTATGAACAGAACGCCCCGCAATAGCGCCGCTGAGGCCGCCCACATGATCCTGGTCAAAATGGGTGAGCACCAGTAGGTCGATGTGACTCACGCCCAGGCGAGTCAGGCACTCGTCGATAAGTTCTGATTCTTTGCCTACATCGACTACGGCAACTTGGTTTGCTGAGCGCAACACGAAAGCGTCACCCTGCCCAACGTTGCACGCCGTTACGTACCAGTTGCCATTTGGCCAGGAAACATAGTCTTTTATCGCTGAAGCGGCGCCGCCAAGGGTAAGCGAAATGCTGAGCAACAGACCCAATGAGCTGAACCAGCGAGCCTTTTCAGAGCTGGCAAAAAACATTGTGACTAACAGCGCAACGACAACACCAGAGGCCAAAGCACCGAAGAAACCGCTAGGCCAAGGGATTTGAGTACCGGGCAGATTAGCCAACACGGTGGTTACTAAAACAATCCAGTGGGCGAACAGCGATGCCAGCCACGTTAACGTTGTGGCAAGAAACGGTAACGGCCAGGCCACTAAGCACGCGAGAATACCAAGCACAGTTATTGGCGCTACCAGCGGTTCAACAAGCAAATTAGCAATCAGCGAATATGTGGCCAGGCCCGACTGCAATTGCAGCAGAACAGGAAGGCACATAATTTGCGCAGCCATCGAGACGGCGAGGGGAACCGCTAGCCAGCCTGGCAGCCTCCCACGTAAGCGCGTGGTTATCGGGGCCGTAAGCAAAAGAATGCCTCCAGTTGCTGCCACAGACAGCATGAAACCATAGTCGATCGCCAGCCAAGGGTCGGCACACAGCAAACAAATTATGGCGAACGCCAGAGCAGCCGAACCCGATTTGGGCCTGCCTAATGCAACTGCAATAAGAACCACGGCTGCCATAAATGCAGACCGCAGCACGCTAGGTTCCGGGCCCACAAGAGCAACATAACAAACCAGAGCAGCAAGGCTGATCACAGTTGTAAGCCACCGGTTGGAGACTACCCGCCGAACCAGTAAATAGACCAAACCAATGACGATGGCACAGTTAGCCCCAGACACGGCCGTCAAGTGCGTGAGGCCAACTTTTCGCATCATGGACTCAAATTCTTGTGAAAGTGTGGATGTCTCTCCGATAGCCAAGCCTGCAACCAGACCTTTGGCAAGATCACTGATGCCAGAGATGCTGTCCAGAAAAGCCGAACGCGAATCTTGAAATACGCTCGTGTGCAGTCCAGGCCGCTCCAACAACTTTGGGGCTTCTTGACAGTTGGCGCGAAAACCAAACTTGGACCACTTTTCAGTCGGAGCCAGTTCAGCGTTGCAAGTGTAGGTGGCACCTATCTCAAGTTTGTCGGCGTCGTAACCTGGCGAGACAATCGCCAGAGTGTTTCCGGCTGCGGAGCGGTCTCCAACAATGATGGCTGTTGCCCTAACCGAATAGCGCGCGCTGCTGAAAGAATTACTTGAAGTATCGAGTGGGTCGAGAGTCTGAAAATGAATGTCAGCAACCGCGTATTCGGCAACGGCGCCATCGATCCAATGGGGCTTTGCATTTTCACTTTGGATGAATAATGAAGCTAGCCCAAGTGTCACCGCCAGAAGCGCTGGTGTTGCCCAGGCGAAAAGCTGCCGAACCAGAATCACGGTTTAGCCCAAAGAATCAGGGCAAGAACCAACCAGACCAGGCCTGCGGCAGCCCACACCCTCATAGGGTCAGACCTGACTTGAAGCCGGCGAAGAGTTTCTCACCGATACCACTAACGTTGAGCAAGTCTTCGAGAGACTTAAACCCACCGTTGGCATCTCGATAGTCAATTATTCGGCCGGCCAAGGCCGGCCCAACACCGGGTAGCGATTCCAAGTCGATCTGATTTGCCCGATTGAGGCTGATCTTTGAGTCTTGCGAGCCCGCTACACCCGAACCACTCGGAGCCTCGCCAATCTTAGCGATAAAAACCTGCTCGCCATCCGTGAGTAATCTTGCCAAATTGATGCTCGACTGGTCGGCTGACTTTGCCAGGCCGCCGGCAGCGAAAACTGCATCGAAGACCCTTGACCCAGCGTCAAGTTCGTAAATTCCAGGGCTTTTGACCTCACCCACAATGTGCACAAATATCAAGGCGTCATCAACAACACTTCTTGTGCCCGAAGTGCCGTCTTCTGATTTGGAACTTTCTACCGCTTCGATGGTTTGAGTTGCACCAGAACTGCCGGTTAGTGAGTTAATCACCACCACAATGGAGGCCATTAACACCATCAGGAAAATCAGAAGTTTGCGATTTATGGGCTTGACCCCAGAAACTGCTCTTTGCAAGCGCGCTTTGATCAAATCCATGAATGCAAAAGTAAAACCCTCAACCACCTGGTTGAGGGCTACCTTTGAATCTGTTAGTAAGTGCTACTTGGTTGCAATGTTGACAAGTTTTGGCGCCCTCACAATTACGTTGGCAATTTGCTTGTCCGCAATCGCACGAGTCACTGAATCGGAGGCCATGGCCAAAGCCTGAAGCTCTGCCTCAGAAATGTCGACCGCAACCTCAAACTTGTCGCGAAGCTTGCCATCAACCTGAACCACAGCCACAACAGAGCTCTCGACTAGCAGTGCAAGGTCTGCCTCTGGCAATTGAGCAAGCGCCACTCCCGGCTGGTGACCAAGCTGCGCCCACATGTCTTCGGCAGTATATGGGGCAAAAAGAGACAATGCCTTAGCGGTGACTTCTGCTGCTTCGCGCACGGCAGGATCTGCCGGGCCCGCCTGCCCGTCAATTGCCTTTCGCAAGGCGTTTACCAATTCCATAATCTTTGCCACACCCACATTGAACTTAAAGGATTCAATGATTGGACCAAAATCACGCAAGAAGGTGTGGGTAGCCTTGCGAAGCTCTTTGTTTCCAGTTGAAACATCGGCATCAATCGGGCTGGTCACATCGTTGGCTGCACGCCAAGCGCGAGCCAAGAATTTTGCTGAACCGGCCGGTGACACGTCAGCCCAGTCGATGTCATCTTCTGGAGGGCCGGCAAATGACATTGTCAGACGAACGGCATCAACACCGTGCTCATCCAATTGCTCACTCAACGCCACAATGTTGCCGCGAGACTTTGACATGGCAGACCCATTCATCAAGACCATGCCTTGGTTCAACAAGCGCGTAAATGGTTCTTCAAAGTCAAGCTTGCCCAAGTCGTGCAGAACCTTGGTGATGAATCGTGCGTACAACAGGTGCAGAATTGCGTGGGTTACTCCACCTACGTACTGGTCAACTGGCGCCCAAGCCTTTGCCTCTTCAGCTGGAAAAGCAACTTCAGTTGATTGAGGTGAAAGAAAACGCAAGAAGTACCATGACGAGTCCACGAAGGTATCCATGGTGTCAGTGTCACGCTTGGCCGCTGCCCCACAGGTTGGGCACTTTACGTTAACCCAGTCGGTGGCCCCACCAAGTGGAGATGTGCCCTTAGGTGTGAGATCAAGCCCTTCAGCCGAAGGAAGTTCGACCGGGAGCTGGTCTAGAGGGACCGGCACTTCTCCACAGTGATCACAGTGAATGATTGGAATCGGTGTACCCCAGTAGCGCTGGCGTGAAATCAACCAGTCGCGAAGGCGGAAATTCTTGGTCTTCTTTCCTGCGTTCAGCTCTTCAAGCAGTTCAGTTACTTTATCGATTGCCTCAGCCTTGGACAGCCCGTCAAGTGGCCCTGAATTAATCAAGGTGCCCTCACCGGTAGCAGCCTGTCCAGAAACAGCAGGGTCCTCCTCACCGGTCTCAAGAACAACCTTCACAGCAAGCCCCATTGCGTTGGCAAACTCCAGGTCACGCTGGTCGTGCGCCGGTACCGCCATGATTGCGCCGTGACCGTAGTCAGCCAAAACGTAATCAGAAGCAAAGATTGGTAGTTTGTCGCCGTTAACCGGGTTAATTGCGAAACGGCCAAGGTTAACGCCAGTTTTTGGGCGGTCGGTAGATAAACGCTCGATGTCGTTTGACTGCTTCACCATCTCTAGATAAGCGGCAAACTCGGCCTTCAACTCAGCCGATGCACCTTCGACCAGCTCCGCGGCCAAGGCACTATCGGCTGCCACGACCATAAAAGTGGCACCAAAAAGAGTGTCGGGGCGGGTTGTGAAAACGGTAACTGGCTCTTCGCGACCCTCGATAGCAAATTTGACATCAGCACCGTAAGAGCGACCAATCCAGTTTCTTTGCATCGAAAGAACCTTGGCTGGCCAGTTTCCCTCGAGGGTGTCCAAGTCGTCTAGCAAACGGTCAGCGTAATCGGTGACCTTGAAGTACCACTGAGTCAGTGCCTTCTTGGTTACCTGGCTGTCACAACGCTCACATAGCCCCTGAACTACCTGCTCATTAGCCAAAACGGTCTGGCAACTCGGGCACCAGTTAACGTTTGAGTTCTTTCGGTAGGCAAGGCCTTTGTTGTAGAACTCCAGGAACAGCCACTGGTTCCAGCGGTAATAAATTGGGTCTGAAGTAACAAGGACGCGATCCCAGTCAAAAGAGCACGCATAACGGCGCATCGATGAACGTTGCTGAGCGATGTTTGCGTAGGTCCAACCCTTTGGGTCAAGACCACGTTTGATGGCCGCATTCTCTGCAGGTAGACCAAAGCTGTCCCAACCAATTGGGTGCATTACGTTGAAGCCTTTTTGAACCCAATAGCGGGAGATTACATCGCCGAGGGCGTAGGCCTCAGCGTGACCCATGTGCAAGTCACCCGATGGGTAAGGAAACATGTCCAGAACATACTTCTTAGGGCGTGTGTCGCCAGCGTTACCAGAGGCAAAAGGGCGGAGGTCATCCCAAATTGGAAGCCACTTTTCCTGGATGTCGAATACGTTGTATTCATTCTCAGCTGGCGCGTTTTGCTGGCTCATTTACTCACTTTTCGAGGTGTGTTTCAAGAATTAGTTCTAAAGAACTAGGTTACCAACTAGTTGTCTGCAAATGCCGGAGCCACTGCCCTATTGCCAAGGATCAGAGGCGTTCAAAGCAGCTAACAACGCCTTTGCCTTGAGCTTGGTTTCAGCCAACTCTTCCAGCGGCTCAGAATCGATAGTTATGCCGCCGCCAACACCAAGCGAGGCAACGCCATCTTGGAACACCAGGGTTCGAATAGTCATGCCGAAATCAGCCGAACCGTCTACCCCCACATAACCGATTGCCCCTGAATAGAGACCACGTGAACCGAGTTCTAGATCATCAATAATCTGCATGGCCCTGATCTTCGGAGCTCCGGTCATTGAACCACCCGGAAAAACTGCCTTCATCGCATCTGAGACACTGGCATCAGCACGCAACTTGGCCTCTACGGTGGAAACCAATTGATGAACCGTTGAGTAGCTCTCTATCTCAAATAGGCCCGGAACGCGCACACTCTCGGCTTCAGCAACCCTAGAAAGGTCATTTCTCATGAGATCAACAATCATGAGATTCTCTGCCCTCTCTTTGACATTTTCCCTAAGCTCTTCGGCCACAGCTGAGTCTTGCTCAGGCGAACTGGCCCGTGGTCTAGTGCCCTTGATGGGCTTGGTGCTAAGTTGCCCATCTGCCGTGACCTGAAGAAACTGCTCCGGAGAGGCGCAGACCAGCGCCAAAGATCCAAAGCGCATGTAAGCGGCATACGGGGCCGGATTCTGCTCTCTTAGGTTGAGAAACGTATTGAGTGGGTCAGCCTTAGTGTGAATCTTGATTTGGTTAGTTAGACATATTTGATAAACATCACCGGCGGCGATGTGATCTTGCGCCCGGCGAATCATTTCAAGATAGGCATCGGCAGAGTGCCTCAGGTCTACAGCTTCACTGTCTGCCACAGTCGAGAACTTGCCTCGGTAGATGGATTGCTGCCCGCCCACCAATGTGAGCCTGAGCAATGCGGCGTTATGCCATTGGGAAAAGGCTGTTTGGCTTTCAAACAGCCCAAGGAAGTACATTCCTCTACCAAGGTGGTCAAAAACAATGGCCCGGTCAACTTGAATGAATTTACTGGACGCTGAGTTTTCATAATCCACGGCACCCACTACTCCTGGGCGCCAGGCAAACGGCAAATCTAGGTCATTGGATTCTTGCCCAACCCCGGCAAAACCATGCAATTTTGAAACTGAACTCAGTTGTTCGAGTGGGTTGGGATCTGAAGAGACCTGGGTTCCACCACCGATCACACTAAAAGGTTGGGTCGGGTGGATTTCACGGTCCAACCAAAAGGCATTTGATTCTTCAGAGTAAAACTGAACGAAAACATCAGCAGGATTGGCCCAACCAGCCAAGTGTGCAGAATACAAATGCATTTTGCTCCTAGTTCACTTTGGCTTTGGTTGGTTTCGTAATCTAGATTAGACCCACAGTTAGACCTGTTGATTGGAGGTGTCCTTGTGGCCGAAGCAAAATTCTTTTGTTTTCGAGATGGGCACCTTGAGCCGGTGACGTCCTCCCCTGATTCAGAAGTTCGGCTAACAGTTGCGGATTCATGGCTAACCGATAACGGCCGTACTAGGGATCTTCAAGTGCACTTTGAACGTTTTGCTGATTGGGTGCGAGAGCAAAACCCAGATTGCAACGAAGATCTGGAGCCATTTTTCGAAGCAGTGTCTAACGCCATTCCGGACACGGGTCGATGGTTTCCGCGAATTGAGTTTCACGGCGAGGCCGTAGAGCCAAATCACTTGTATCTAAGGCTGCGCGAGGCACCAGAACAACTTGGCGCAATTACACTCTGGACTTCACCAGACGCCGATCCAAGAGTCAAACCAAGAGTCAAAGGCCCAGACCTGAGTCTTTGCCTGCAATTACGCCGAGCCGCCCAAATGCACGGTGCCGACGAGGCTGTAATCACCAGCACCGACGGTCATTTAATCGAGGGGGCACTAAGTTCGATAGTTTGGTGGCGCGGTGAAGTGCTGTGCGCGCCCGACCACCAAACACCCTGGCTCGATAGCGTCACCCGCAAAGAGGTTTTTGCAATTGCACAAGAGATGGGCTACTCGACGCGATTGGAACACATCAAACCTGCAGACTTGGTGGGCTTAGAGATTTGGGCACTCAGCTCGCTTCAAGGCATTAGGCCGGTTGAAGACTGGGTGAACCTGGGCAGCCCAGTTGGTAAGGCTACCCATGTCGATGCTTTCTCGCGAAGACTGAGGCTAAAACTTACCTCAATTCGGTAAGTACAGAGCCGAGCCACCCAACGCGCTGAGTTCAGAGTCATGGGTAATCAAGATAACTGATCGACCCTCAATTGCGTTCAGGATCTCAGAAACCAAAGGAATCGCTGTATCGCGATCCACATTTGCGGTTGGCTCATCAAGTATCAATACTTCAAAGTCAGCCAAGATTGCTCGTGCCACTGCCAAACGTTGCGCCTCGCCACCACTGATCAAGACTCCGCGCTCACCTAGCTGGGTGTCTAAACCCTGGCGGCTTTCAAACATGCGCCAAAGCTTAACCGACTTCAAAGCTTCAATCATCTGGTTATCGGTCAATTTTTGCCCGGCAAAGGCTAAATTATCGCGCACGGACCCCAAGAAAATGGTCGGCTGTTGCTCAACTAAACCAACAGATTTGTGTAGAGACTCTGTGGAAATTTCGCCCAAATCTAGGCCATTGATTAATACCCTGCCAGAGCTGGCGTTCAGGAAACCCAAGGCCAAATTGGCAACTGTGCTTTTGCCTGAACCGCTTGGACCATGCAACACCAACTTCTGGCCGGCCATCAGAGTGAAATCAAGGTCACGAATCACGAGTGCACCACCCGGATAGCGAGCCGAGACGCTTTGAAACTCAATCAACGGAACCTGGGCTGTAGTGGGCGGAACTTGGAGCTGGCCGCCACTTGGCACGACTTCTGGTGGAGTATCTGCATCGAGGAAATCAGAAATACGAGCTGCAGAGTTGGCATAACGTTGCCAAGCACTTAGTGCAGGTTGGGCAGCTTGAATCAGTTCAAAGACAGCCATCGGCAACAAAGCAAAAACCGCCAACAAGACCCCAGCATTCTGCCCTTCAGAGACTGAGACCGCGCCTAGCCAAGCCAACACCACCGTGGCTAGAGCCGTGAATGCCGATACCAAACCCTGACCGACACCGGCTGAGTACGCCGTTTGATCCGACATTTTGGCAAGGCTCTTTGAAGTTGCGTTCACTGAATCCAAAGAAGCACTCAGCCAACCAAACGCACTAAGAACATCGAGATTTTCCAATAACTCCAGGTTATTCTCTGCCAATTTTGCCTTGGCAGCCGCAGTCTTTTGATCAGCTACTTTGCTAACCCTGGCCGAAATTGGCAGCGCTAGAAAGAACGCACCTGCAATAAGCACGCCCAAGGCAAGACCGGCGGCTGGCAACAACCAGGCCATACCCAAAATTGCCAGTAGCGAAACTATCGAGGACTGGGCTATTGGAGCCAAAACCCTAACAGGTAGATCCTGCAAGCTATCTACGTCATTGACCATTCGTGAAATCATTTGACCGCGATCCGGCAAGCCAGCCGGAGCAAATGGAATCAACTTTTGCAAAATCCTTGGACGCTGTTGACTCAATAGTTTGAATGCTGAGTTATGCAAAAGCATTCGCTCGGCATATCGAGCCGCAGCACGACCTAGTGCAAAACCGCGGACACCCACGACTGCAACCATCAGGTACATCACGGGAGGTTGCTCAGCAGCCCTAGATATTAGCCAAGCTGATGTGGCCAAAAGAGAGACAGCAAACACACCCTGAAGAATCGAGACAAAAAGCCCAAGCCTGAATTCTTTGGTACGCGGTAGACCAAGCGTCAACTTCTTACGCATTTGACACCTGCACTAGGTGGTCGGCCGCATCGATGAGAAGACTTTGATGACTGGCCGCGATGACTGTAAAACCGTTGGCAGCAAACTGCTTCAAAGCCTGAATAACTAACTGCGCGCGCTGTGAATCAACAGCCGAAATTGGCTCGTCGAGAATTAACACTCGGGTACCTTTGGTAAGCGCCCGATAGAACGTTCTAGCCAAAGCTATGCGCTGGGCCTGACCACCAGAAACACCCTGCCCAGCAGGGCCAACTACCGATTGCGCAGTTAGGTCGTCCAGAGCCGCATACTTGCAGGCCAGAGTTAGTTTCTCTGGATGCTCAGACTCAGGACCGGTGATGTTTGAGATGACGGTGCCAGCCATGAGCAATGGCTTCTGCGGCGCCCATGCCACTAGCGCCATTCTCTGCTGATCGGCAGCATCAATACCAACCAGACCACGGAGCAATGTGGTTTTGCCCGAGCCAGAAGGCCCTGTCACCACAGTGAGTTTGCCGGGTTCGAATCGTTCCAGGTCAGGATTCTGTTGCTTTTCTGAGCTGTTGTCTGCCTCGCTAATAGTCTGCAAAATAGACGAGGAGGCGGCAACACCCTCGGCGGATGCATGAAAATTTGCACCCACTTGTCGGATTGGCAGGTACGCCTCTGGGGCAAGAATAAGCACAAACAGGCCAATCAGCAGGCTAATTTCAGAGTTAACCAGCCGCAGCCCAATAGACACTGCAATCAGGGCCACCGAAAGACTTGCCAGTAACTCAAGAGCGAATCCCGATAGGAATGAAACCCTTAGCACCCGTATAGTTCGATGGCGATAGTCGTTGCTAACCAGTTCGAGCGTTTTGACCTGGTTTTCGGCCCGGTTAAAAATTCGAAGGGTAGTTAGCCCCCGCATAACCTCGAGAAAGTGACCCGATAACCGATTAAGTGCGTCGAGCTGTTTCTGCTGAATACTCCTGGTTGCCCACCCAATTAGGACCATAAAAAGCGGGATTAATGGAAGTGTAAAAATGACAACCAATCCACTGGAGAAGTCAGCCATAGTGATTGCCACAATGAAAACTGGCGTAATTAGAGCCGTATAAATCAGTTGAGGCAGATACTTAGCAAAGTAGGCGTCCAGAGCATCTAAGCCCGTGGTGGCCAGGTTGTTTATTTCGGCAATTTGATTCCTTGCCAGCCAGGACGGACCAAGCTTGGTGACCGCCAATAGGTACTTTTGTCGAAGCTCAACTTTCACCGCGTGGGCAGCTTTTTGAGCCAAAAACTCTTGAACCCAAATCACCGCAGCCTTTGCCAGCCCAGCCACCAAAACCCATGCCAGGTTTAGTACCAGGCCTTCAATAGGGGTTTTCTCTATAAAAACTTGGCTCACAAACCAGGCAAGATTCCAGGCCAACACGATCGTGGCCAAACTTGAGACCACGGCGAGCGCGACCACACTGGCAATAAACCAGCGGGCCGCACCTGCCTCACGCAATAGGCGTGGATCTAGAGGTTTGATTTGAAAACCAAGCCGTTCTTATTAGTGTGCGTGCGCCGGAATAGACTTGCGGCTCACGCGCTTGCGGAAGACCCAGTATGTCCAGGTTTGGTAGGCCAGCACCAACGGAATCATGAACACAGCAACCCAAGTCATAACTGTCAGGGTGTATTGGCTCGATGAGGCGTTCTCAATAGTCAAGCTGAAAGCTGGATCTATCGTTGATGGGAACACGTTTGGGAACAGAGCAGCAAACAGGCTACCAACCGCTGTGATGATAGTAACAACCAGCAGGGTGAAGGCAATACCCTCACGTTTGAAGTAGTTGGCCGCTAGACCCGCAATCAAGCTAACTGCGGCGAGCGCAGACAGAATGAAACCAAGCACACTGTAGTTTGCTACGAGAGTCCAAACTAGGAATGCCGCTGCCAAGACAGTTGCCCCGATACCTACCTTGGTTGCTAACGCACGAGCACGTTCCTTGATGTCACCATCGGTCTTGAGCGTGATGAAGATCAGTCCGTGGGTCCAGAACAGGCTCAGCGTTACTAGGCCACCCAACAAACCGTATGGGTTTAGCAAGGTGAAGATTGTTCCGGTGTAAACGTGGTTTTCGTTTAGCGGCACACCCTGCACGATGTTGGCGAAAGCCACACCCCAGAGCAGAGCCGGCACTGCCGAACCAATCACAATCATCCAGTCAAATCGGGACTTCCAACGTTTCTCGTCAGCACCGATTGTGTGCCCCTTGCCGCGGTATTCAAAGGCAACGCCTCTAAAGATCAGTGCGACCAGGATCATTAGCAGCGGTAGATAGAAACCGCTGAATAGCGATGCGTACCATTCCGGGAATGCTGCAAAGAGGCTAGCTCCGGCAACAATGACCCAGGTCTCGTTAAGGTCCCAAACCGGACCAATGGTGTTGATCAATACTCTTCGATCGGTGTCGTCTTTTCCTAGGAACGGAAGTGACATTCCAACACCAAAGTCAAAGCCATCGAGCACAAAATAACCGATGAATAGGAAACCTACGATTAGGAACCAAATTTCGTTTAGCTGCATTTTTTAGTCCAATCGTTTTCTAGTAAGCAACGGTGAGTTGCTCGGCGTCAGTTTTTTCTTGAGCTTCTGGCTCTTCAATGCCCTTTTGAGCAGCAGCCAATAGCAACTTCATCTCCACTACTGCCAAGATTCCATAAACGGCTGTGAAAACAATCAGCGAGATCAATACGTCTACACCGTTGATTCCAGGTGAAACTCCATCAGCAGTCTTCATGAGTTTGAAGACTAGCCAAGGCTGACGGCCCATCTCGGTAAACAACCAACCGATTGAGATGCCGAGCACAGGAAGCGGAGCTGCCCAGATTGCAACATTCCAAGTCCAGGTTGGCAACTTGAAGTTGCCCTTGCGAGTTAGGAATAGGCCAACCGCTGCGATTAGGAAAGACAGCGCGCCCAATGCAATCATCCAGCGGAATGCCCAATAGGTAATCCAGATGGTCGGCATGTAGTCGCCAGGGCCGTAGGCAGCAACATACTGAGCCTGCAAATCGTTTAGACCTTCCACTTCACCGTCAAGGGTGTGGGTTGATAGGAATGAGAGCAGGTTAGGAATACGGATTGACCATAATTCGCTCTTACCGTCTGGGGTACCCAGAGTGAATAGTGAGAATGAAGCGGGAGCTGAGGTGTTGTAAAGCGCTTCAGCTGCAGCCATCTTCATAGGCTGGGTTTCAACCATGGCTAGGCCTAGACCGTCACCGCTAACTGCGGTGCCGACTCCACCCACGATTACCGACCAAAGGCCGAATCGGAGTGATGTAAACATGGTCTCAACCTGCTGGTTGCGCTTCAAGTGATAAGCGGCCACAGAGGCAATCACGGCACCGGCAAACATCAGTGATGCGGTGATTGTGTGTGGGAACTGGTTTAGAGCCACGATGTTGGTCAGCACTGCACCAATGTCAACTAGCTCGGCGCGGTTCTTGGCTTCATTGATCTCGAAGCCAACCGGGTTTTGCATAAAAGCGTTGGCGGCCAAAATAAAGTATGCAGACATCATTACGCCCAAGGCGGTCATCCAGATGGTGGCTAGGTGCACCTTCTTTGGTAGGCGGTCCCAACCAAAGATCCAAAGACCAATAAATGTGGCCTCGAAGAAGAAAGCGAGAAGACCTTCCATAGCCAGAGGGGCACCGAATACGTCTCCGACGAATCGGGAGTAGTCAGACCAGTTCATTCCAAATTGGAACTCCTGGACGATTCCGGTGACCAAACCCATTGCAAAGTTTATGAGGAAGATTTTTCCGTAGAGTTTGGTCATCTTCAGGTACTTTTCTTTACCGGTTCTCACCCATGCGGTTTGCATAATTGCAACCAGAACCACCATTCCAATGGTTAGTGGCACAAACAAGAAGTGGTAAACGGTGGTAAGACCAAACTGCCAGCGTGATAGGTCAAGCGGGCTAAGTTCGGCTAGCACTGTCGGTAGTGCGTGCATTGCGATCTCGCTTTCTGGAAAGATTCTGTCCTTCCAATTCCGGTTTACTCCCGTTTATAACGTTTGTGCAACGAAGGTAAGGCATACCTAATAATAGAAGACTTTTCCAAACCGCCGGCAAGGCTCGCTTCTGCGATGATTAACCGGTGAATGAGATTCTTGATTGGATTCTGAGTGCGGTTCAGAGCGTTGACCCTGCCACCAGAAACTTTCTTGCCGGCCTGGCAATCATGCTCGAAACCTCACTGTTTGTAGGCCTAATCATGCCGGGTGACACCGTAGTTTTGGTGGCCTCAACCGGCGTAGTTGATCTTGGTGACTTCTTTTTCTTATTGGGAGCAGTGCTGGTTGGGTCTCTAATCGGTGAATCTCTAGGGTTTTTCATTGGCCGTTGGTTCGGTGAGCGAATTCGCGCCAGTCGGCTGGGTCAAAAAATCGGTGAGAAGAATTGGCAAATGGCCGATGTCTTCGTGGACACCCGTGGCGGTCTGGCGGTTGCCATTTCTAGATTCTTGCCGGTACTGCATTCTTTGGTGCCGGTAGTCTCTGGAATGACCCGCATGCGGTATCGCGTTTTTATTCGCTGGACCCTTGCAGCCTGTGCCGTCTGGGCCAGCGCCTACGTTGGCGTCGGCTACCTAGCCAGGGCAAGCTATGAGCAGGTGGCTCAGAACCTAAAATTTGGCGGTCTGGTTTTTGTGGGCATCATCGTGGCCTTTGCAGTATTGGTTCACTTTGGCAAGAAACGCCTTGAGAAGTCTGCCGAGCGCATGATCGCCGAAGGCGAGGTAGCCCAAGCCGCTATTGCCGGAGCCGAGCTAATTGAACCAGGCCAAGAAACAGACTTTGATTCGGATGGAAAAAACTAATGTGCGGACGTTTTGTAGTGGCCCGCTCTGCCAGTGAGATGCAAGCCATTTTTGAGGTAGATGAAATCATCGGCAAGGTTCCCGGAATTAGTTACAACGTGGCCCCAACTCAGCCAATTGCCATCATTGTTGATCGAGCTTTTGAAAAGACAGAAGATGGTGCCCCACTTGGCGAACTGAGCCGCGAGATTCACTCAGCTAGATGGGGTCTAGTTCCTCGTTGGGCCAAGAGCCCCGATGAGCACGGTCCGCTGATCAATGGCCGAATCGAATCGATTCTTGAAAAGCCATCTTTCAAAGATTCAGTGGTTCGTCGGCGCTGCGTGATTCCGGCTTCTGGCTATTACGAATGGCAAGTGAATGCTGACGGCAGCAAACAGCCTTATTACATTAGCGCCGGACCAGAAGGCATGTTTGCACTTGCTGGGCTTTACGAGTGGTGGGCAGATCCAACCAAAGACGCCAAAGACCCAGATCGCTGGCTGCTTTCGGCAACTACTCTGACCAAAGATTCGGCTGTTGAGTTAGCCCACATTCATGACCGCAACCCGGTTCTACTATCGCCAGATACCTTCGAAGCTTGGCTCGATCCGCACATCATCGGAGATCAAGAGCTACTCGAAGCAGTATCGATTGACTCTGATTTAGTAGCCGCCGAGGCTGAGTTCTTTAGAGTCGGCAGTGATGTCGGCCAGGTTCGAAACAATTCTCCCGAACTCATCAGAGCTTTGAGTTAACGCAGTGGCCAATCGCAACAACACCGAACGAGAGTCAGGCAGAAATGCCCCGCGCGATAAAAGTGGCAAACTCAAGCGAAAACTGAACGAGATGCCGGCCGATGTCAAACTCTCACTTGAAGAGACTGGGCTGCGCGCTGATTTTGATGCTCGACCGGCCTATCAACGGAATGACTATCTAGCCTGGATTATTCGATCGAAGTTTCCAGCCACCCGCAACAAGCGGCTAAATCAAATGTTGGCCGAGCTCGAATTGGGTGGCGTCTACATGCGCATGGACCATCCTGCCTCTAGAAAATAAAGATTTAATCAAAACCAATTACTTTTGTCAGCGGTTCCCTCTACACTCTTAACATTCGAACAAGTGTTCGAATAACTAGTTTGCGAGAGGGGTCGGCTGTGCTGCGCGTTGACGAAAAAGTATCAGTTTCCACAAACCAAGGAGGTGAGCCAATTGGTTTTTGGTGGCGCGGCGGCAGCTACCTGGTCAACTCCAAGCCGGTGCGCTGGTTTGCCCGCCGAGAGTGGTGGAACGAGGCCGCGCGAGTTCAACGCGGAATCGGAGCCGGGGTCTTAGAAGTTGAGATGTGGCGCATCTGCGCCTCAAAACCAAATGCCCCAATGGCTCAGTTTGAGCTGGTCCACACCTTTGACACTCAGGGCAATGACCGCAACAGCTGGCGGCTAGTTCGGGTCTACGCCTAGAGAAACGCTCATGACCGGTTTCATTCATCTGAACGTGGCCTCTGCGTTTTCGGGGCATTACGGGGTCAATCGGCCACAACAGTTGGCTGAAGCAGCGGTGGCCTTAGGTTTTGACGCACTGGCAATCACAGACCGTGATGGCCTGTATGGCGCTATCAAGCACATCGGCTCCTGCTTAAACCTTGGCATCTCCCCTATCGTTGGGGTAAATCTGGCTATTTTTAGCGACGACGGTCAAGAACTAGCTCGCTGCATCATTCTGTCGCACGGTCACAATCGGGGCTCTGGTTGGGCGCAACTGTGCCAAATTGTTTCTGCCGCTCATGCCGGCCGCACATTCGGCAGCAGCAAAAAGAACATTGGCCTAAAGCGCAGCCAGCTTTCTAAACTCATGGCCGCTGAAAACCACTGCACCGTTCTGATTACCCCCAACAGCGACGTTGGTCGTGAAGCCATATCGGGCAACCGCATTCGCGCCAGACAGGCACTAGAGACTTGGAAGCAAATGTTTCAGCAACCGGGAGCACTCGGGATCGAGATCTCTAGCTACATCACCGAACCGGGAACCGAATATTCGGTGGATCAAAACCGAAGATTGCTGCAATTAGCCGATGCTTTATCGGTGCCAACGGTTTTAACCAACTCAGTTAGATACCTTGAGCCAGATGACGCCCTAACCGCAGACATCTTGGACTCAGCCCGCCACTTAGAGCCGCTTGGCTTCTTTGAGCCACAGCCAAACGCGCAGGCCTGGCTGAAGCCACCCCAGCTAATGAGTCAACTGGCTCTCGAAATTACCCAAGACCCAAGCCGGGCTGACCAGCTTTTAGCTAGCACCCTAAAATTAGCCAATCTCTGCCGCCTAGACCCACCAAATGATTGCGGCTGGGGCAAACCAAAAACACCAGAAAAGTCTGCTCTTGGCATTGATGGCAACCCTTTCGAGGTGCTCTGGCAAAAAGCCCATGCCGGAATCTCCCGTTACTATCCGCACGCAGACGCAGCCAAGCTGCAGCAGGTTCAGCATCGGCTAGGCCAAGAATTAATCACCATTAACAAATTGGGCTTTGCTACATATTTTTTGACTGTGGCAGATGTGGCTCAGATGATCCGCGATATGAACATTCGCACTCAAGCCAGAGGCTCAGGTGCAGGCTCACTTACCAACTACCTTTTGGGCATCAGTGGGGTTGACCCAATCGAGCACGAGTTGCTCTTTGAAAGATTCCTGAGCACCGAACGCTCCTCTCTGCCAGACATTGACATAGATGTTGAATCAGCCCGGCGGCACGACATTTACCGGGCCATTTTCAAACGCTATGGCGCCAACCGGGTAACCCTTCTCTCGATGCAGAGCAAATATCAGGGGCGCGGTGCCATGCGCGATTCTGGAATGGCTTTAGGTTTGACCGATGATCAAATTGACGAGATAGCCAAGAGCATGTGGCGGTTTAGTGCCCGCAATTTCAGAGGTGCCCTGGCCAGTAAACCCGAATTAGCCAAGTTTGCCCAAGAGGTCGAGCAAGACCGCCAGATGGCCCTGCTGGTTGATATCACCGAAAGACTAGACCGCCTACCCCGGCACATTTCTATGCACCCCTGCGGAGTTATTCTGGGCGACACCAGCCTGCTGCAGGTAACCCCAGTAGAACCAAGCGGCATGGGCTTACCCATGAGCCAATTTGATAAAGATGACATGGACCCAATGGGTCTCTTGAAGTTAGACATTTTGGGCGTAAGAATGCAAAGCGCTATGGCGTATGCAGTGAGAGAGATCGAACGGGTGCGCGGATCTGCAATCGACCTCGACGCTGTTCCCCGCGATGACCCAGAAACTTTCAAACTGATTAGGACCACCAACACCTTGGGCATCTTTCAAATTGAAAGCCCTGGCCAAAGGGAGCTAACCGGAAAACACCAACCAACGAAATTCAATGACCTAACCATTCAGATTTCATTGTTTAGACCGGGGCCCATGAAAGGCAACATGATTGCCCCTTACCTAGATGGTCGCCACGGTTTTGCCAAACCAGATTTCATTCATCAAGACCTAGAACCAATTCTTCGCGAAACCTGGGGCGTGGTTATCTTTCACGAACACGTGATCCGAATCCTCAACAAAATGACCGGCTGCGGCTTAGCTAAGGCCGACGAAATGCGCAGATCCCTCGAAAACCCTCGACTAAAGCCAAAGATTGAGCAGTTGTTTCGAGCAGAGAGTAAAGCTCGAGGGTACACAGCTCAGGTAATCGAGCGCGTCTGGTCAATTATTGAAGGGTTCAGCAGTTTTGGCTTCTGCAAGGCACACGGAGCAGCCTTTGCTCTGCCTACCTATCAAAGCGCTTGGCTAAAAACCCACTACCCAGTTGAGTTCATGGCAGGTTTATTCACTCACGACCCAGGAATGTACCCAAAAAGGCTATTGCTATCTGAAGCCCGCCGACTCGGTGTCAAACTGCTTCCGGTTGATGTCAATAAATCCACCGATGAATACCTCGTTGAAGGGTCTGGGGTGCGCATGGCAATTCACGAGGTGCAAAGCATCAGTGAGGCTGAGGTAAAACGCATTTTAGAAAATCAGCCATTTCAAGATATTGGCGACTTCTATTTGCGTGCCAAACCAAGCCGGCGCACCCTCGAAAACCTGGCTCTAGTTGGTGCCCTCGACTCCCTGGCTTTGCCAGAATCATCGACAGAGCACAATCACAACGCCCTATTACAGCCCTCAAGAGGAGACATCCTAGCTAGGGTGAGGCAACTCAATGCCATCAAAAATCGCCCATTAAGCGAGAGCCAGCAGCCAACCCTAGATTTCAGCTTGCTTGAGCAACTACCGACCGGCAATGAATCCCCTAGCGCCGCAGAGCAGGTGGTCAGCGAACTGAGTATTTTGAAACTGGATGTGAGCCAACACGTGTTGGAAATTTACCGCCCAATGCTCGATGAAATGGGGGTGGTTCGTGCTGATGAACTGGTTGGCTTGCGTAGCAAGACCGAGGTTTTAGTGGCCGGCGTGAGGGTTGCTACCCAGACCCCACCTATGAAATCAGGTAAACGCGTGGTTTTTGTTACCTTGGATGACGGCTCGGGCTGCAGTGATAGTACATTTTTTGATGAGGCTCAAAAACGCTGCAGTCACATTTTGTTCAACACACGACTAATCGTGATTGCCGGCAAGACCAGAAGAACTGGGGTTCGAGGTGTTTCAATCATGGCTGAAAACGCTTGGGACATTCATGATCTTTGGAATCAATGGCTAGCCAAACAAGCCGCAAGCTAGAAGGGAAACCATGAACCGACGCACCCAATTTTTCATCATGACTGGTGTCGGCCTGGCTACCCTAACTCCATGCATTTGGTTAGCAAACGGAATTGTGGACTATCCAGACCACGCGAACTTAGTCACCAAGGTCAGCAGCCAAGCTGGCAAGGTAAAACTGAACCAAATTTTTCCAGGCAACTGGGAACAACTCCAGGTTCAGTGCGACAACCAACAGCAAACACTAAAGTTCGTGACTACTTCGGAATCTCAAAACCTCAACAGCCCACGCTTCAAAGTGTCCGCAGAAACACTAAATCTGTGCCAGCAAGGTTCAAAGACCTTCGCCAACACAGATTCAGTGGAAATCAAAAACTAGTCACGGTTGAAAATCGCGAGCAATCGCAAGATTTCCATGTACAACCAAATCATCGATGCGGTGAGACCAAACGCGGCACGCCACTCGTTCTCAACCGGCAAACCGCGGCGAGAACCATCAACAATTGCCTCGAAGTCTAGGTTTAAGGTGAACGCTGCCAGCAATACACCAACTAGGCCAGCCAACCAAGCAAAGCCAGAAGAGTAAACACCTGCGTTACCGGCAATCATGCCAACAACAAAGTTGATCAGCGCAAAGCCCATGTAACCAATTAGGGCGAAAGACATAACTCGAGTGAATCTGGCGTTTACTTTGATCCAGCCAAAACGATAAGCCGCGAACATGGCGCCGGCAGTAGCAAAAGTGCCGAGCACAGCATTCTGCACGATACCTGGGTACTGAGCCTCGTAGATGGCCGAGATGCCGCCAATAACAACACCCTCAACAGCTGCATAGGCAATTATCACGCCTGGGCGAACCTGCTTAGAGAAAGTTGCCCAAAGGCCAAGCCCAAGGCCAACCAAAAGCGCTGGAAGAAATAGAGCCTGCAGGGCAGGAATGAACCAAGTGGCAGCCGCTGCCGCTACCAATATCAAGAACATTCCGAATACCTTGCCGGCAGTACCCTCAACGGTCATTTTCGGAGTAGAGGTAATTCTTGAGAACTCTGCGTCAACCGCAGCCTGATCAATTCGGGCTGCCTCGACGCCGGTCTGCATTGCACGGTTAAAAAGTGGGTTGTGTGAAATAGCCATAGCTAGAGTTTATGAAAGTTGTCTGGCAATTTGCTGAATGTGTTCGCTGACAATCGTGTGACCACCTGGGTGAACCATCAGCTGAACCTGGGCTCCCAGACCCTCAAATTCGGCAACCATAGCCTCAGTTCGTTCTCCCGGAGAGTAAAAGTCCGTTGCACCGTTGGCGATCCAGACGCGCTTGCCCGAAAGATCCGGCTTAACTTTCTTGAAAGGCGTATCGATGAACGATTTAGTGGTTCCGAAGGCAACGATGCCCTGAACCGTGTCAGGTTGCAGCAACAACAAGGCCCCAGCGGCATTAGCTCCATTCGAGAAACCAACGGCATAAACGTTTTCTGGGTTAAACCCGTACTCCCCGGCAGCTGCCCAAACAAAGTCGGCGAGCTCAGCAGAGTTCTGAACCATACCTTGTTCATCAAAAGAGCCGTCTTCGTAACGCATAAAAAAGCGATTGGCGCCTTCTGCACGCACAAGCCCCCTAGGCGAAAGCAGGTTTGCGTTGGGGTTCAAGGCTTTACCAAGAGGCAAAAGGTCAAACTCGTCGGCGCCCGAACCATGCAGCAGAAGCAAAGTTTGCGCGGCTGAAACATCGGCCGCCGGACGCCAAACGTGAGGCCGCGAAAGATCCCGTGCGTTGATAGCCATCAGGCAACCTCGAATGAACGCTTAGCCAGACCCATGAAGTAGCCATCGATTTTGGTTTCAATCTTTGCCTCTACGTCACTGGCCGCACCGAGAGAAATAAACAGCGGAGTAAAGTGCTCGACGGTCGGGTGCGCGTAAGGCATCCCGGGCGCTGAGTTTTTGTAGTCGATCAGGCTGTCAATGTCACCTGAATCCAATGCCTCTTTTGCCCAGTGGTCAAAGTCGCTAGACCACCCTGGGGCAGCTGCGTCGGTACGCCAATCACGAATGTAAGGCAAGCCGTGAGTCATGAATCCAGAGCCAATTACCAGCACGCCTTCCTCGCGCAGTGCGCGCAAGCGACGACCTAAGTCGATCAGCTTCACAGGGTCATGAGTTGGCATTGAAAGCTGAACCACTGGAATTTCGGCATCTGGATACATGACCCGAAGCGGAACCCAAGCTCCATGGTCCAAACCTCGATTAGAGTGCTGATGCAGCGGTTCGTTATCGGGCATTAACTTGCTAACTAGTTCACCCAACCAACTGGCGTCCGGTGTGTTGTATTGCATCTGATAGAACTTCGGCGCAAACCCGCCAAAGTCATAAATCAGTGGAGTGTTTGCCGCAGTAGACGAAATCGATACCGGCGCAGACTCCCAGTGAGCCGAGACAATTAAGATAGCTTTTGGTTTTGGCAGGTTCGCTGCCCAGTTTTCCAACTGCGATGTCCAAAGTGGATCATCCAAAAGCATTGGTGCACCGTGCGAAATGTAGAGAGATGGCAGGAGAAGTTCACTCATGAGTTAAGTAAACACCCTCTTGACAAAATTATTCCGATTTTTCGTCAAATTCCTTCAGGATTTCGTCGGCAATCGAAGTGCCGCATCGCGAAACACCGGCTTCGATAAAGTCAACAACCTGGTCAAGGGTGCGCACTCCGCCAGAAGCCTTCACTTTGAGTCGATCCCCGACGCATTCCTTCATAAGGTGAACGTGCTCGAGTGTGGCGCCTGCCGAGGCAAAGCCGGTAGAAGTCTTGACATAATCTGCGCCAGCCGACTCTGAAAGCACACAGGCGGTCTTGACTTGATCTAGGTTCAACAGTGCTGTCTCAAAAATCACCTTGACCACAATTGGCAGGCGGGTTTCACGGGCTGCAGATACTACTGCTGCAATGTCTTGCTCTACGAACGCCAGATCGCCAGAGATCAGAGCCGATACGTTAAGCACCATGTCAATTTCGGTGGCACCCAGCTCAATTGCTTGCTTAGTTTCAAAGACCTTTACTTCGGTGGTCGTTGAACCGTGCGGAAAACCAATGACGGTACAAACCGGCACATTTGATTCACATAAAGCCTTGTGAGCAACTGCCACATCCATCGGACGAATGCAATATGACGCCACATCTTCAGCCAACGAGACAGCAGCACCGGTTGTGACGTCTTCATAGGTGGCGTTTGGCTTGAGAACTGAGTGATCCAACGTTTTGGCAATTTGAGTGCGAGTTAGGCCGCGGTAGGTCTTTGACATGCCTTCAGTTTACGCTTGGATGGTGCGCATCTCGGTGCAGGTAAAACCTGGCTCAAAAAAAGGCCCCCTTGTGGTTGTGAATGAAGACGGAGGTCTGACCGTGTTTGTCCAACAGCGCGCAGTGGACGGTGCCGCCAATGAGGGCCTGGTAATGCTTTTGGCCAAACACTTTGGCGTTTCAAAATCTCGCGTGACCATTGAGTCTGGCCACACCTCTAAACTCAAAAGAGTTTCAGTAGACATCTAGCATTCGCCACACAATAACTCGAAGGAACCCATGAAGATTGCAATGGCAAGTGACCATGCCGGTCGCGCACTCAAAGAAGAAATCAAAGCCCTGCTAGCATCCTGGGGCCACGAAGTAACCGACTTTGGCACCGACACCGATGATCCTGCCGATCTACCAGACCATGTTTATCCGGCATCCCTGGCCGTCGCCCGCGGCGAATTTGAACGAGGAATCTTCGTTGACGGAGTTGGTTACGGTAGCGCCATGATTGCTAATAAGGTTTCAGGAGTTTTTGCCGCCGTTTGCCAAGACTCGTTTTGCGCTGAATTGGCCCGTTCACACTCAGACACAAACGTTCTGTGCCTTGGCGGAAAAATCATCGGCTCGGCCATAGCACTAGAAATCGTCCGGGTCTGGATGCACACCGAGTGGCTGGGAACAACCGAGCCAAAGTACGCCCGTAGGGTTCAAAAAGTTGTAGACATCGATCGCGCACAACTAATTCCGGTTGTGTAGCCGCCTAAAACTCAGTTAAAACAAAAATCCCACCAGACATGGTGGGATTTTGTGTTTGTGGACCCGACGGGATTTGAACCCGTGACCCCCTGCATGCCATGCAGGTGCGCTACCAGCTGCGCCACGGGCCCGTTGTTGCCGCGGCAACCTGAATAGTTTACATCAAACTTTCAGGTGCTGTGACGATGTCAAGCTTGATTACCGGCTGATCGCTGTAAAGACGCTCTAGAGAATAGAACATGCGGTCTTCTTCGTGCATTACGTGGCAAACTACATCGCCAAAGTCAAGCAAGATCCAACGGCCTAGCTCTTTTCCTTCACGGTGAAGCAGCTTGAAGCCATTCTCGAGCATTACTTCTTCAATGTTGTCTGAGATTGCTGCAACCTGACGTTCGTTGCGACCAGAGGCCAGTACGTAAATATCGGTCAATGGCATCACAGCGGTGATGTCAAGAGCAATGATGTTCTCGCCAAGTTTGTCGGCCGCCGCGTTAGCAGCGAGGTTAGCGGTCTTGATGGCTTGAGCGGTTGCAGTCACGATTTCCTTTTGAGTTCCTAGAAGATACCAAGCATATACGCTCCGAGCACCAAAGCAGCCAAAGTGACCACCGACACTGAAATCGCAGTTACTAAATAAACCTGATTGTGGCTCTTAGGTAGTTTTACCGGCAAAAGGTTCAACCGGGCTGAGCGGCCAACCACGCCAGTAGCGCTCAGGGGTTCAACCGAGCTAACTGAGCCGCTAACACTATCAATCTCAAGCGCTTGGTCGGTATTGGCAGCATCCAAGATGGCCTCAAACTCACCAGTGTTTGTGCTCAGCACCGGAAGCTCAATAGCACCGGTTCGCAGCCACTCCCCGGTCTCGGTAATCGCCCCAGAAAGATCATCGATGCTCGCTACCCGGTCAAGAATAATTGTCGCCGAGGCGGTATCGGTGGTTAGGTTCGGTGACACACTGAACAACGGGGCTGGTTCAACTTCAGGTTCTTCAGGAGGAGTTGGTTGTGGCTGGTCTGCCAGAGAGTCTTCAATGATTGCCTCTGGTTTTGGAATTTTCTCGAAGCCCGGTAATGGTGCACCAAGTTTCGCCGCCTGGCTCAGCTGCTCACGGGTGATGAACTGGTCTTGACTCACACATCCTCCTGATAAAGCCGATTGGTTTCAATGTACTCAACCACCGAATCCGGCAGCAAGTAGCGAATTGGCCTGCCCTCTCTGACTCTTGACCGAATGTCAGTAGAGGAAATTGCCAATGCCGGAATCTCAAGCAGTGAGACGGAGCCTTCTGCACCGCGTGGGACTGCCAGGTTATGACCGGGCCGAGTGACACCGATGAACTTAGCCAACTGAAGTAGACGCTCGGGCCTGCTCCAACTAAAAATGTCGGCTACCGAATCGGCGCCAGTGATGAAATGCAACTTGGCATCTGGGTAAAGGTTTTGAATGTCGGTGACAGTGTCGACTGCATAGGTCGGGCCATCACGATCAATGTCTACCGAACTAATACTGAACTTTGAATTGCCGGCAATAGCTAATTTGGTCATGGCGAACCGGTGATGGGCTGGACTGACCTTTTGTTTCTGCCAAGGCTCCCCCGTAGGCACAAAAATTACCTGACTAAGGTCAAGAGCAGCCGCAACCTCATTAGCCGCCACCAGGTGGCCAATGTGAATTGGGTCGAAAGTTCCGCCCATAATGCCTAGACGAGCTTGGCTCATGGAGTCACCCTAAGGAGTGGATTTAGTGGTGGGCGCCTGAGCCGGTTGACTTGTGGTCGTGGCGGTTAGCTACATCGCGGTATGACCAGGTAATAAAACCAAGAAGCACGAATACTCCCATGGCAATTACGCCAAAGTAGAAAGCTGGGAAAGGAAGGGTCACGAATGCCTCGTGGTGCTCCTCAGCTGCAGCTGCAAGAATTGCGTTCACTTTTTCTCCTAAGAACTAGTTCCAGAATAACCTAGGCAGAGCCGCTTAGGCTCTAACTTGCCCTGATCCGCGCACCAACCACTTGGTTGAAGTCAGTTCGGCCAAGCCCATTGGTCCACGTGCATGAAGCTTTTGGGTTGAGATGCCAACTTCAGCACCAAAACCAAATTCACCACCGTCAGTAAATCTGGTGGAAGCATTTACCATTACGGTTGAGGCGTCAACCTCGTTCAAGAATCGCTCCGCGTTGGTCACATTCTCAGTGATGATTGCCTCTGTGTGTTTCGTTGAGTACTGCGCAATGTGTACCAGAGCTTCATCTAGGTCCTTGACTACGCGGACAGCAAGGTCAAGGTCGTGATACTCAGCTGACCAGTCTTCTTCGGTCGCGGGAATCGTAGCAAAGAAGGCATCTTGGGTTGCCTGGTCACCGTGAATACGAACCCCGGATTCAGCAAGTCGATCCAGAACTGCCGGAAGGATGCGCTCAACGGCGTTCTCGTGAATCAGCAGGGTTTCAGCCGCATTGCACACAGAAGGGCGCTGCACTTTGGCGTTGTGAACAATGTCGACCGCCCAATCTAGGCGCGCTGACTCATCGATGTAAATGTGAACCACGCCGTCACCAGTCTGAATAACCGGAACTTTGGCCTCTTCGATAACCTGACGAATTAGGCCTGCACCGCCGCGAGGAATGAGGACATCGATCAAACCGACAGCACGCATCATCTCGACACCTCCGTCGCGACCAAACTCATCTACGGTTTGAACAGCTGCCGAATCGAGACCAGCCAGGGCTAACGCGTCTTGCAAAAGCGCAACCAATACCGCGTTGGTGCTTTCCGCAGCACGGCCACCCCGCAGAACGGTTGCATTTCCGCTCTTAATAGCAAGAACTGCAATGTCGATAGTCACGTTAGGGCGAGCTTCGTAAATTACACCGATCACGCCCAATGGCACGCGAACCTGCGTCAGTTTTAGGGCATTAGGTAGAGACATTCCACGAATTACGTCGCCAATTGGATCTGGCAAGGCGATGATTTCTCTAACGGCATCAGCAATTGCTTGAATACGACTGTGGTCAAGACGCAGGCGGTCCTGAAGACTCTCGGTCATTCCCTCAGACTGACCTCTAGCAAGGTCAATCGCATTTGCAGCAATGATCTCATCAGCACGAACCGGCAACAGCTCTGCAATTTGACGCAGGGCCTCGTTCTTAGTGGCAGTTGATGCCTGCCCAAGAGCAGCAGAGGCGCCCTTAGCCAAGCGAATCTTTTCAATTGCAGTAACCATGTATCAAGCCTATTCGGGTTAGTTATTGATTGAAGGGTCTGATTCGAACCAGGTGCCAACCTCGGCTCCAGCCAAGGCTTGAGCCACCTGATCAGTGCTGGTAAGCAGGACCGAAACACCCGAATCAGTTGCGATTCGTGCAGCGGAAACCTTAGTCACTGCCCCACCGGTGCCAACGGCAGATGCGCTTCCGCCGATTTCCACCGACGATAGGTCTTCATCGAAGCCGACAAAGCTAATGCGCTGTGCGCCAGGCTTAGTTGGCGGCATGTTGTAGAGGGCATCGACATCGCTAAGCAGAATAAGAGCATCGGCTTTTACCAAAGCTGCCACCAGGGCAGCCAGTCGGTCATTGTCACCAAAGCGGATTTCTTGCGTAGCTACGGTGTCGTTTTCGTTGACGATAGGCAGGACCTTCAGAGAAACCAATCGATCCATCGCGTGCTTGGCATTTTCGCGGGTCTCCGTGGCCTCTAGATCTCCCGAAGTGAGCAAGACCTGACCGGCCAGAATGCCGTATTTTTCAAGACTTTGCTGATACCTAGAGATAAGTCTGCTCTGCCCAACCGAGGCAAGCGCCTGTGAGGTCGGTAGGTCCTCGGGCTTGGTCTCAAAGCCCAGCAAAGGCATGCCGGTGGCAATGGCTCCAGAAGAAACCAAAATTACCTCTGTGCCCCGCTTATGGGCAGCCGCCAGCGCATCAACCAAGAGCTCAATTTTGCTCTCGTTGACACCGCTGATCGAAGATGATCCAACTTTGACAACAACGCGCTTAGCCGCAGCTAGTTCGCTTCTGTCTTGAAGTCCCACTTAGTCTTCCTTTTCGAAGTCCTCAGGAGAAGACCAAATTCCGGACTCTCCCTCTTTGCGCATTTGTTCACGCAATTCTGTCTTGGCATCCATGCGCTCCTTGTAGGTAGCACGGCGCTCCTTGGTGGTTCGGCGCTCACGCATGTCAAAACGTGCATCGGTACCGCGTGGGCCGGCAATAAGCTCAGCGTTCGAGGCAATCGCAGGTTCCCAGTCAAAGACGATTCCCTTATCAGGGCCAATTACAACGGTAGAACCTGCCACGGCACCTGCCTTGAATAGTTCTTGCTCTAGACCAATCTTGCCAAGGCGGTCTGCCAGGTAACCAATTGCCTCTTCATTGGCAAAGTTTGTTTGGTGAACCCAACGCTCAGGTTTTGGACCAAGCACCCTGAAAATCTCTTCTCCGCCGACCTCTTCGCGGCGAATCTCAAACTTAGACTCGTCACGCTTTGCCTGCATTAGGTGAATGCGAGGCTTAACCGGCTCTGATTCCTTTTCACGACGGGCATCTTCGACCAACTTGGCCAAAGCAAAGTTCAATTCACGCAAACCCTCTTTGCTTACTGCAGAGATGATGAACACCTTGTAGCCACGCGCTTCTAGGTCTGGCTGCACAAATTCGGCGAGTTCCTTGGCATCAGGAACATCGGCCTTGTTGAGGGCAATCAGCTGTGGGCGCTGGGTAAGCGGAACTTCACCCTCTGGCACCTCATAGGCATCAAGTTCTTTCAGAATCTTGTCCAAGTCGGTGATTGGATCACGGTTTGGTTCAAGCGTTGCACAGTCAATCACGTGCAAGAGTGCTGCACAGCGCTCAACGTGACGCAAGAATTGCAGCCCAAGACCCTTACCCTCGCTAGCGCCTTCGATAAGACCAGGCACATCAGCGATAGTGAATCGAGTATCTCCGGCCTGCACCACACCAAGGTTTGGGTGAAGAGTTGTGAACGGGTAGTCGGCAATTTTTGGTCTTGCGGCAGAAAGAGCAGCAATCAGAGAAGATTTACCAGCACTTGGGTAACCAACCAGGGCCACGTCGGCAACGCTCTTGAGCTCAAGAATGATGTCTCCGCGCCAACCCGGAACTCCAAATAACGCAAAACCAGGTGCCTTACGCTTTGAGCTCGAAAGCGCCGCATTACCCAAGCCACCAATGCCACCCTCGGCAATAATAAGTTCTACGCCGGGTTCATCGAGGTCGGCAATAACCTTGCCGCGGGCATCTTTAACAACCGTACCGACTGGCACGGAAAGGACCAGACTCTCTCCGTGGTGGCCGTTTCTAAAGTCGCCTGCGCCGTCGCCGCCGTCACCAGCCGCACGGTGTGGATGAAAGTGAAAATCAAGCAACGTTGTGACGTTTGGGTCGGAAATCAGGCTAATGCTGCCGCCCTTGCCACCATCGGCTCCATCAGGGCCGGCTAGTGGCTTGAATTTTTCACGCTTTACTGAGACACAGCCGTCGCCGCCGTCACCAGCGCGCACGTGAAGGGTTACTTGGTCGACAAATGAAACCAAGATGTCCTCCTAAGATCTGAATGATTTGTTGCAAGAAACAGGAAAGGCGAGCCAAAGGCTCGCCTCCCGGAAAAACTATTGAACCTAAGCGGCCTCAACCACGTTTACAACGCGACGGCCACCCTTGGTACCAAATGCAACTGAGCCAGCTGAAAGAGCGAACAGTGTGTCGTCCTTACCCTTACCAACGTTTGCACCTGGGTGGAAGTGAGTTCCACGCTGACGAACTAGGATCTCGCCTGCGTTTACTTCTTGACCTGCGTAACGCTTTACACCAAGACGCTGTGCGTTTGAGTCGCGGCCGTTACGGGTCGAGCTAACACCTTTTTTGGAAGCCATTTTGTGTCAGTCCTTTACTTAATCTCAGTGACCTGAACGCGGGTTAGGTCTGCACGGAAACCCTGGCGCTTCTTGTAACCGGTCTTGTTCTTGTACTTCTGGATGATGATCTTTGGACCACGTAGGTCGTTTAGAACCTCAGCGGTAACCTTCACCTTGGCAAGCGCCTTGGCATCGGTTGTGACCTTGTCGCCGTCAACTAGAAGAAGAGCTGAAAGCTCAATCTTGCCATTGGCATCAGCCTTAATACGGTCGAGAGTCACGATGGTGCCTACTGACACCTTCTCTTGACGGCCGCCTGCGCGGACTACTGCGTAAACCACAGATCTACCCTTTGTTCGAAAGTCTTAAATGTTGCATGCGAATACACAGCGGGCAACGAGGATTTAGTCTA
>JBEEOK010000012.1:0-9219 GCA_041191645.1 Actinomycetota bacterium
TTAAAAGTGAAAGCTTTGACGATTACCTGGGCAATCGGCCAACCAATCAGGCCAGCGATTGGTGCAACGCTAACTAGAACCGCTAACCAATCGCGTTTATCAAGGCCGGGCTTTTGCCCACCCTCGTCAACTTGCTCAAGACCAATCGCGCCCTTGGCAAAACGCTCACTCACGGTAAACGCCAGCACCGTGAGCAGGGTTTGAATCAAGGCCAGGGCAGCAGCTTTTGGCAGATCCAAGAACTGCAGAGCGGCCACACTAATCTCGGTCTCGATCGAGCGGATTAACCCACCGCCGAGCACCAGAATTATGCCGTAGCTGGTGGCGCAGAACAGAAAAGTTAGTGAGGCTGCCGAGACTAGAGCGGGTCTAAGTTGGGGCAGAGAAATCGACCAAAGGATTCTGAGCCGGCCTGCACCGGCCAAGGCCGCAGCCTCTTCGGTCTCGTAATCCATGCCCGCCCACACGCCACCAACAGTGCGAACAGTGATCGAGTAATTGATAAAAACGTGGGCCAAAATGATTAACCAAATTGCCGGTAAATCTCTGAAACTCACAAAGGCAATTGCCACCACAATCGTCGGCAAAACCAAGGGCACGGTCACCAGCGCACGCAGCAGTTTTTGGCCCGCAAAACTTTTTCGATAAAGCAGGTAGGCACCGGGTACACCCAGTACCAAACAAATCAGGGTTGAAACTAGGGCCTGCCAAATTGTGAACCAGACCGCTTCTAGGGTTTGCTGTTCGGCAAGGCTCTGCAGCCACTTATCGGTTAGCCCAAGTTGCAAAATATTGATCAGCGGCCAGGCAAACAGTACCCCCACAAAAAGTAGGGGCACTGCCCACATCGCCGACCGTTTCAACATGGTCTTAAGTCTGGTTAGTTACCGCTAAAAATAGCTGACCACTTTTGCAGCCAGGCTTCGCGGTTGGCATTGATGTCCAAGTCTGCGCCCACTGGGTTAGTGCTTAGCGGGGCCCACTTGCTCCATGCCTCTGGCAGCGGGGTGCCGGCAACAGCAGGGTAGACATACATGCTGTCTGGCAATGAAACCTGGAACGATTCTGAGGTCAAGAACTCAACAAAAAGTTTTGCACCGGCCGGGTTTTTGGCGTTCTTCAAGACACCGGCATATTCGGTTTGGCGAAAGCAACCATCCATGATCGAGGCAGTCTGGCTCTGCCCGTCTTCGCGAACCTCAAACGCAGGCGACGACGAGTAGCTCAACACGATCGGGTAGGCACCGGCACCGCTTGAACCGGAGAAGTCGGTGAAGTAGGCATCTTCCCAGCCAGCTGCAACCTTTACTCCGTTGGCCTTTAGCGCGCTCCAGTAGTCTTGCCACCCGGCTTCGCCAAAGGTGGCCACGGTTGCTGCCAAGAAGGCCAAACCAGGTGACGAGCTGGTGGGGTTAGTCACCACGGTCAGGTTTTTGTAGGCCGGCTTGGTTAGGTCGGCAATGCTGGTTGGTGCACTCTTGCCCTGGTCGGCAAACCACTTTTTGTCGTAGTTGAAGCAAACGTCACCATAGTCAACGGCGGTTAGTTCACCATCGATGATTTTGTTGTCGGCCGCCACGCCTGCAAAGGTGTTGTCGATTCCAAAGAACGCATCTCCAATAGGGGTATCTGCGGTGAGCACCAACTTATTGGTCATCTCGCCAGCGTCGCCGGCCTTTAGCTGGGTTACAGTTATGCCGGTTTCGGCCTTAAATTCAGCCAGCAGTTCTTCGGTAAAAACGGCCGAGTCGTGGGTCACCACGGTGAGTTCTGGCAGTGGCGTTTGGTTTGCATCTGTTGTGGCCGATGAACAACCGGCAAGGCTAATAGTCAACAGTGCTGCCGCAGCAATTGCTTTTGAAAAGTGGTTAATCTTGTGCACTTACGTGCCCTCCTGAAATAGATAGGGCACGGGTTAGAGGTCCTCCCTGCGCTGGCATTACCCAGATCAGGTTCGACGGTCGAAGACTACGGAGTCTTCCTCTCAGCCCGGTGTTACCGAACTCCCGTGTATTTCAATGGTACACAGAAGCTCGCAAGGCTGACCAATAGACTTTTGTAATGTCAAAAACCAGCGGAGCAATAAGCAAACTCCTTCGAGAAAGCCTCAGTTCTAAGGCGCTGATTCGATTTGCAATAACTTTTGTTGGTGGCTACATTCTTGCCACATTGTTGGCTTGGTTGTTTCTGGTAGCGGCAGCAATTATCAGCGGAAGCGCACCTGAGTCTGCCTGGAACCCGCTAACTCCAGCGTCACATTTGCTGAATGCCGGTTACTACGCGTTCGTGGCAATGTGGCCCGTAGTTGCGTTGCTAGTGGTCACTATGTTTTTTGCAAGCCTGAGAAGCACACTGCTGCCAACTAAGAAACTAATTCTTCTGTCTATTGCTGCAACCGTGATTGCTGCTGCAGGTTTTGTGGTTCTCATCGGTCTCGATGCGTCGGTCTTGTTTCTTTTTATCTTTCTGACCTACTGGTTCTTGTGTGGACTACTCGCGCTTTGGATTGTAAAAAAAGCGGTGCCAAGGCTGCGCTAAGCAACCCTGACACCGCTGATTCTTTGTATGACTTAGTGAATGCTCGAAAGCTTGGCATCTGCGGCAGCGTCGTCGTCAACGGCTGCGGCAAAACCGGCCTTGTCACGCAAAGGAATCTCTTTGACAAACAGGGTCAAAACAAAAGCCACCGCAATAATCACAGCTGCTGATGCAAAGACCACGGTTGATGACTCAACAAAGGCCTGCTGAATTGGCAGAGCAATTTCGGCAGAGATGGTGTTCAGGAACGACGAGTCAGTGTTCACCAATTCACCCAAACCGTTAGGCCCAGCGTCAACCAGAATCTGGTTTTCAGGGAGCTCTAGCAGACCCGGATTGGCCTTCAGAGCCGCACCAATTTGCTCGGCTATCCAAGTGGTTTTGTCGCTGAGGGCCGAGAACAGCAGTGAGATAAACACAGCCACACCCAAGGTTCCACCCATTTGTCTGAAGAAGGTGGCCGACGATGTTGCCACACCAATGTCGCGTGGGCCCACCGAGTTTTGTGCCGCGATGGTCAGCGTCTGCATCAACTGGCCAAGGCCTAACCCTAAGAAAACCATGCCAATTGAGATCTGCCAGATCTCCCAGTCAATGGTCATCATCGAGAAGTAAACGTATGACGCGGCCATTACTGCGGTACCACCAACGAGAAACATCTTGTATTTACCGGTTTTTCCGGTGATGATTCCAGAACCCATCGATGCGGTCATCATTCCGATAGTCATCGGAATCATGAGCAGACCAGCTTCAGTGGGTGACGCACCCTTGGCAATCTGAAGCAAAAGCGGAATGGTCATCATGCCACCGAACATGCCAACACCCACGATTACACCAATCACGGTGCTCATGCTGAAAGTTGAAGATTTGAAGAGGCTTAGCGGCAGCAGGGCATCGGTGCCCATTTTGCGTTCAACCAAAATAAACGCGATGATTCCGAAAATGCCGGTCACGTACATAGTGATGGCCAACGGGCTATCCCAGCCCCAGTCGCGGCCCTGCTCGGCAATGAGCAACAGGGGCACAACGGCAACGATGATGGTTGCAGCACCCCACCAGTCAATGCGGGACTGGCGCGCGGTGTGAGGAACGTGCAAGAACGAAACCACCATAATCATGGCAATTACGCCGATCGGCAGGTTGATTAAGAAGATCCATCGCCAGCCATCAATAAAGATGAACTGGTTCATGTCGGCAAACAGACCACCGATTAGGGGGCCAAGCACCGATGATGTGCCAAAGACTGCCATGAAGGCACCCTGGTAGCGGGCGCGTTCGCGAGGGGGAACAATGTCGGCCAAAATCGTGAGCGATAGGGTGAACAAACCACCCGCACCGACTCCTTGAAACGCACGCCAAGCAGCAAGTTCAAACATCGATGCCGAGAAAGCGGCGGCGACTGAGCCCACAACAAAGATGGTGATGGCCGCAATAAAGAGGCGGCGGCGGCCAAAGATGTCCCCGAGCTTTCCATAGATAGGTGTGGTGATGGTTGAGGTAATGAGGTAGGCGGTGGTTGCCCAAGCTTGTAGCTCAAGTCCTTTTAGGTCGTCGGCGATGGTGCGCATTGCGCTGCCAACCACGCTCTGGTCAAGGGCTGACAGGAACATTCCTGACATCAAACCGGCCAAGACCAACATGATCTGGCGGTGAGTCATAACTCCGGTTTTTGCTGATTCTTCTGCTGCGGCTTTTCGCTCTGCACGTTCCATTAAGTGGGCATCTCTTTCGTAAGAAAAGTAGGCTGGGGATTGTGTCTAAGCCTATGCCTACTTTTTGGAAACTATTTCTAAGTTTTCCAATTATTGCGAGCCTGGTCTTATTCCAATTTTCTGGCAGTTCTGCCGAAACTCCGGCACCCACCGATTCGTCTTCGCCGATTTCCAGTGAAAGTCCAACGGCATCGCCGAGCCCCTCAGATTCGCCGAGCCCAAGCCCGTCGGTTAGTCCTTCACCTTCGACCAGTGCATCTCCGTCGGTCAGTGCGTCGCCCACGGTTCCACCCTCACCTAGCCCATCGGCCAGCACATTTCCTCGGCTCTATCCACTGAACCAGGCAAATTCACTATGGGTGGTGGTCAATAAAAAGCGCCGCCTGAATCCGGTTGCTTATGCACCGGTTTTGTCACCCACGACAAACCTGGCCAAGCCAGCCGCTACCGCCTATTGGGCAATGCGCGCAGAAATAAAGCGCCAAGGATTGGGCACTTTGTGCCTTAACAGCGGTTACCGCAGTTACTCATATCAAAAGAGCATTCACTCGGCTCGCGTGGCAAGCATGGGCAAAACTGCGGCCGAACAGTTGGCGGCACGTCCGGGTCATAGTGAGCACCAAACTGGCCTGGCTGCCGATGTTTCGATCACTTCATTGGACTGCCGAATCGGTGGGTTTGGATCGACCCAGGCCTATAAGTGGATTGCCAGCAATGGTTATAAGTACGGTTTTATTGTGCGCTACCCGCTAAACAAAACTGATGTCACCGGTTACGTTTGGGAACCTTGGCACCTGCGCTTTGTGGGCAAAGAGCTAGCTGCAGAAATGCGCAAGCAAAAGGTCAAAACTCTTGAAGAATTCTTCAAGTTACCTGCGGCACCTACCTACTAGCAGATTCCTGGGTTTCTCTTTCCCTGACAGCCCTCTTCGAGAGCCATACCTCGAAAACCACTTCACCCATGAGCACTCACTGAACCTCACCAATTCTTGGGATTCTGATCACCTTCGCGTGCACGAACTCTGTCCATTTTTCTGATTTCTGCATACGCAAATATTTAGAAGGGATTTTCCAAACTGGTTAGCAATGCCCTCAATGAAGGAAAACCGCGCTAAAGCGCGAACAACAGATGGGTGAAAGTTAGGGGCGATTCAGCCTCGGCCTCCGGCCGCGGCACCCCAATTTTGGATATTTGCTTAGACAATTTTGGAGAAAGTGAATAGCTTGCTGGACGTTAACTTACGCAAATCCGTAGAGTCTGGGTAGGTTCACTGAATGCTGTGGTGCCATTATTTGCCGCCGACCCCATCAACATGATTGCCAGCGATACCAGAAGGTACCAGCGGGCGCATCTACCTACTAACCCAGCACTCCGTCGACCAATGCCTTGGCCTCGACCTGAACCTGCTTTAGGTGCTCAGCGCCCTTGAATGATTCACCATAAATCTTGTAGACGTTCTCGGTACCAGACGGCCTTGCCGCAAACCAAGCATTCTCAGTCTGAACCTTGAGCCCACCCAAAGCTGCACCATTACCTGGCGCGTGGGTCAGAATTCCGGTGATCTTCTCGCCGGCCAACTCACTTGCAGTCACAGCATCTGCCGACAACTTGCCCAACTTAGCTTTCTGTTCCAGCGTTGCCGGTGCATCAATACGCTCATAAGCGGGTGCACCAAATTTGTCGGTTAGTTCGACATAACGCTGCGATGGGGTCTTGCCGGTTACCGCAGTAATCTCACTGGCCAATAGCGCCAAAATCAAACCATCTTTATCGGTTGACCAAGCCTTGCCGTCAAGTCGCAAGAATGATGCGCCAGCAGATTCCTCACCACCAAATCCAACAGAGCCATCAATCAGACCCGGAACAAACCACTTGAACCCAACTGGCACCTCGATTAGTTTGCGCCCCAAATCACCAACCACGCGGTCGATGATCGACGATGAAACCATGGTTTTACCGACTGCTGCCGAGGCAGACCAGCCCGGGCGGTTGCGGTATAAATAGTCAATTCCAACAGCCAAGAAATGGTTTGGATTCATCAGGCCACCGTCGCGGGTCACAATTCCGTGGCGGTCAGCATCGGCGTCATTTCCGGTTGAAATATCAAAACGGCTACGCCCATCGATCAAACCGGCCATGGCGTGCGGCGAGCTGCAGTCCATTCGAATCTTGCCATCCCAGTCCAGGCTCATAAAACCAAACTGAAAGTCAACCTCAGGGTTCACTACGGTCAGGTTCAAACCGTAGCGGTCACCAATCGCACCCCAGTAGTCAACCGACGCACCACCCATTGGGTCAGCGCCAATTGACACCTGCGAATCACGAATGGCATCCATGTTCAAAACTTGGCCGAGTTGAGCAATATAGTTCTCGCGGAAATTGAACTTTCCGGCAGCCGGCTTGGCCCGCTTCACTTCGCGCAGACCACCCAAAATAATCTCGTTTGCACGTGCTGCAATCCAGTTAGTGGCATCGGAATCAGCAGGCCCACCGTGAGGCGGGTTGTACTTGAAACCACCGTCGGTAGGCGGGTTGTGGCTTGGCGTAATTACCAGTCCGTCGGCCAGCGATGGGTCATCAAGTATCTTGCCGAGATTGTGGTTGATGATTGCCACCGAAACCGCTGGGGTCGGCACATAACGGTCTTCGGCATCAGCCAAAACCGGCACCGAGTTACCAGCCAACACTTCAAGAGCTGTGGTTTCGGCCGGGCCCGACAACGCGTGGGTGTCCTTGCCCACAAAAATCGGTCCCTGAATGTTCTGACCCCGGCGGTACTCGACAATTGCCTGAGTGATTGCTGCAATGTGGTCTTCATTGAACGATCCGTTCAGCGATGTTCCGCGGTGGCCAGAGGTACCAAAGGTCACCTTCTGTTCAGCGGTAGTTACATCGGGGTGAATTTCAAAGTAAGCATCAATCAACTTGTTAATGTCAACAAGATCTGATGTCTGTGCCTTCTGGCCTGCTCGTTCGCTCATGACACTATTTTGGTGGCTAACCTAGTGTTATGGCATCACAGGCAAATAACTCTTTGAAATCGCGCACCTATGCGTACCTCGGCCCAATCGGCACATTCACCGAGATGGCTTTGGCGCAGGTGGCCGAGGCCAAGGGTCAAGAGTGGTTGCCAGTGGCCCACGTGCAAGAGGCAATTGATCACGTAATTTCTGGCCGTGCTTTCCGTGCCATTATTCCGGTAGAGAATTCCACCGATGGCGGCGTAACCGCCACCCTAGACGCGCTTGCCGCCACTGACAACATTCACATTTACGGTGAGTATCTAGTGCCAATCACTTTCAATTTGGTGGCCAAGCCTGGCGTGCAGATTGACGACATTCGAGTGGTCTCAACCCACCCTGTTGCCTATGCACAGACCCGCCGCTGGTTGTTTGACCGCCTGCCAAACCACACCTACGTGCCAGCAAGTTCAACCGCTGCAGCCGCCGCCGCCTTGCTCGACGACGCAGCAGTTGCCGATGCCGCAATCGCAGCACCAAGCATCACCGAGCACTACAAACTAGAGACCTTGGCCAACGACATTGGCATGCACAAGCACGCCGAAACCAGGTTTTTGCAGATTGGTCTTGAGGCCACTGAAGACAACGAACACGCGGCGCCGGCCCGCACCGGCCATGACAAAACCTCGGTGATTGTTGAACTGCCAGATGACCACCCGGGTGCACTTCTTGAGATGCTTCAGCAGTTTGCATCGCGAGGCATCAACCTGACCCGCATTGAAAGCCGCCCAGTGGGTGACCGCCTTGGTCGATACCGTTTCAACCTAGATGCCGAGGGTCACATTGCAGATCCCGAAATGGCAGCAGCGCTCGCCGGGTTGGCGCAGTTCAGCCCTAATGTTCTGTTTTTGGGCTCCTACCCTAAGGCGAACTAACCGCGCCGGCCCTACGGCGCACTAAGCCCGCCGGCTAAAGCCGCATAGTTACTGCTCGCGGTTGAACCTCGAATTCAACCTCAAGGACCATGCCCATCGGATCGCCATCGAGCTGAATAAACACGGGCCGGTCGGGAGTCACCCGAATCTTGCGCCCAGTTAGATTTTCAAGAGTTCTAACGTCTGCGGTTGCATCAATCAAATGGCGCAGTTGGCGGTTTTCGCGCAGCGCCTGCAGCCAGGTAACCCGGCCCCAAAAATCAATCCAGTTCCAGAATCTTCGTGGCCCAACAGCGGCAACATCCAGGAGACCGTCATCTAGATTGGCGTCAGGCATCAGAGTAATTTTGCCCGGCAACCAACCAGCGTTGCCAATAATCAGCGAAACAACTTTTAGTTTTCTGGGCTCGCGACTATCAACAGATACCTGCATGGTTTCAAACAGTGTCGGCAATGCTCGAAGGCCGCCTTCAATGTAGGCAACCCAGCCGATTGCCCGCTTCAATTTCGGGTCGGTTTTTTGCATGATTTTGGCATCAAGGCCAACCCCGGCCATCACCGAGAACACGCGCTCGGCACGGCTTTCATCATCGTGAATAATTCGCGCCAGCCCCAAATCAATTGGGTGGCGGTTTCCAGTTAGTCCACGCTTCACGGCCAAGTTGAGATTGCCCAAATCAATACCCAGATTTCGAGCTAAAACATTGCCCGTGCCGGCCGGCAAAATACCCAGTGTTACCCGGTCACCAAGCTCATTCAAAGTCAGTGCCTCAATGACTTCGCGAATTGTGCCGTCACCACCACCGATCAGAATGTGGGTGGCATTTTGCGCAATTGCCCTAAGCACCTGTGCGCCGCCAGTTTCTTCGGCAGAGGTGGGCAGCCAAAGAGTTGGCTCCCATCCCAGTGGCAGCACGGTCAGGTTCACGGCAGCAGAAAGTTTGCGCCGATCGATTTTTCCAGGGTAATAAATCACCGCCACACGATTTTTCTTTGCTGCCATGTGTTCAGCCTAACCAAGGCCTAGCGGCATGCAAGGGGTAACCTTGAAGGGTGATTGACCTAAACCTGCT
>JBEEOK010000013.1:0-11671 GCA_041191645.1 Actinomycetota bacterium
GAGTCTGTGCCACAACAGAGTAGATGACCACGCCGTTGGCGCATCTGTTGATAAGGCGGGAACAAATCAGCACTCCCCTTGTTTAGACTTATACAAATGCCTGAATTCATGATTGCCGGACTCAACCCAGATTTCATTGGGTACGAAGAAGGTTGGCAACTTCAAAGAGAAGTGCACGCCCAGGTTTCCTCACATCAAATTCCAGATACGGTAATTCTGCTCGAACACTCTTCGGTTTTTACCGCTGGAAAACGAACAGAAGACTCAGAGCGTCCGGTCGACGGCACTCCCGTGATTGATGTTGATCGAGGCGGCAAAATCACCTGGCATGGACCCGGTCAGCTAGTTGGCTACCCAATAATGAAACTTCCACGCCCCATTGACGTGGTTGGCTATGTTCGTTGGCTGGAGCAAGTGCTGATTGACACCTGTGCCGAGTTTGGTCTAGCCACAGAACGTGTAGAAGGTCGCAGCGGAGTCTGGGCACCAGTTGGTGACACACACGTAAAGATCGCAGCGATCGGCATTCGTGTTTCTGAGCACACTACGATGCACGGTTTCGCGTTGAATTGCAATAATTCCCTGGAGCCCTATGAAACCATCATTGCCTGCGGCATTAGAGATGCAAAGACAAGCACGTTATCTGAGCTATTGAGGCGCGAGATTACCCCAGCTATGGCCGCCGAAGTAGTGCAGAAACACCTCAAAGAGATTGGCAAGGTCGAACTGTGACCGAACAAAAACCTGAACGTAAACTCCTTAGAATCGAGGCCCGAAACAGCTCGGTTCCGATTGAGAAGAAACCTGAGTGGATTAAGACAACAGCCCACATGGGTCCGGAGTATCAAGCGCTTCAAAAGCTGGTCAAGGGTGAGAACCTCCACACCGTTTGCCAAGAAGCCGGTTGCCCGAACATCTTCGAATGCTGGGAGGACCGAGAGGCTACCTTCCTCATCGGTGGTTCTCAGTGCACACGCCGTTGTGACTTTTGCCAGATTGACACCGGCAAGCCAGATAATTTTGACCCGGACGAGCCGCGTCGAGTTGCCGCCTCTGTGAAGCAAATGGAACTTCGGTACGCCACCGTAACTGGTGTAGCGCGAGATGACCTTCCTGACGAAGGCGCCTGGCTGTATGCCGAGACAATTCGGCAGATTCACAAGAAATCGCCTGGCACCGGAGTTGAAATTCTCGTTCCGGACTTCTCTGGCAACCCAGACCTACTTGGTAAGGTTTTCGACGCACGCCCTGAGGTATTTGCCCACAACGTTGAAACGGTGCCGCGAATTTTCAAAGAGATTCGCCCTGCGTTCCGCTATGAGCGGTCCCTAGATGTGATTACCCAGGCACGTGATTTCGGTCTTGTGACCAAGTCGAACCTAATTTTGGGAATGGGTGAGACTCGCGAAGAGATCTCACAGGCTATGCAGGACCTCTTTGATGCTGGAACTGACATTCTGACCATCACGCAGTACCTTCGACCTACGCCCAAACACCACCCAGTTGCCCGATGGGTGAAACCACTCGAATTTGCTGAAATGGCAGAAGAGGCTGAGGAAATCGGATTCTTGGGCGTTCTTTCCGGTCCACTGGTTAGAAGTTCTTACCGTGCCGGCAGGCTCTGGGCTCAAACGATGCAAAAGAAGGGGCGTGATGTTCCTGATCACCTCCGCCACCTAGCCGAAGCTGCAACTAATAGTGGTTTCAGCCAAGCGGTAACTTCGCGATAGGGTTATCTAATGGCTAAAAAAGACTCTAAAACCCCAAAAGCACCCGGTCAGTTTCGTCAATTGTGGCGCGTCTATGTGATGACGGCCAAGGGTGACAAGACCTCAGTTCTTTGGGCATCACTGGGATTTACTCTTTCTGTTTTGGCCGCAGTCACGGTTAGCGCTTTGACTGCCCCAGGAAACGTGACGAACCTTGTTTTGTTCACCGTTTCAGGTGTCTTGACAGGCATTTTGGTCGCAATGATTGTCATGTCTCGCAAAGCTGAGCGCGTAGCCTACATGCAGATTGAGGGCCAGCAAGGTGCGGTAGGTGCCGTGCTAGCAAATGGCCTTCGACGCAGCTGGCGCGGATCTGAGATGCCAGTAGCAATCAACGGCAAGACTCGAGATGCTGTATACCGCGCAATCGGACCAGGCGGAATCGTACTTGTTGGCGAAGGGCCAAAGAGTCGTGTGCAAGCACTCGTTGAAGATGAGCGCAAGAAGATCAGCCGCATTGCTCCGGGTGCACCGGTCCAGGTTCTTTATGTCGGCACCGATGACAACTCGGTTCGTATTTACGCTCTAAAGTCGGCACTATACAAGATGAAGAAGGCTCTCACCCGAGCCGAAATTTCGGTTGTCGACAAGCGACTATCTTCTCTCGGCATGAACATTCCTATTCCTAAGGGAATGGACCCAGCCAAAATTCGTGCCTCGCGAAAGTAAGTTGCACAATCTGGGCACGCTAACTGAGGTTTAGGATTTTAGCGCAGTACAAGCACAGTTCTAGCAAGCTTGTCATGTAGCCCTCGATTATCGTTGTCCCACACCACCGCGGGAATCACCAAAAGGATCATTGCCACTCTAATGGCAGAAGCTAGGAACCCTACATGCGTCGCCCCTAGCTTCGCGACACGCATTCCGCAGATTAGGTGCCCAAAGCTACTTCCGATTGTCGCGATGAGCAACCACTGCATGACCGCAAAAACCATCAGAGTCGCCGTGTTGTCGCCGGCCATAAGGGCGTTAGAAATCACTAGCGCGATCGTCCAGTCGATGCCAAGAGCAAAGATGCGTCTGGGTACTTTAGCTAAAGAATTTTGCCCCGATTGCGGCAAACCTAGACGTTTTCCAGCCCATTGATTTTCAGTCATCACCCCTGAAGCCTAACCAAAAGTTTTACAAGGCTGAAACATTCCATGGTCTACGAAGCACTCGGTAAAAGATAGACTTTTAGGGATGGCTTAAAGACGTGCCAGAGTATCCACCATCCACCATTTGAAGGGATTCCCCCTATGTTCAAGACTGCCTCAGAGGTTGTTAAGTACATCAAGGACAACGATGTTAAGTTCCTAGATGTTCGCTTTACCGACCTACCTGGTGTCCAGCAGCACTTCAACCTTCCAGCATCAATGATCGATGAGCAGTTCTTCATCGATGGTCAGCTATTCGACGGTTCGTCAATCCGTGGCTTCGCGTCAATCAACGAGTCAGACATGCAGCTGATTCCTGATGTTGGCACCGCTTACATCGACGCATTCCGTGCTCAGAAGACCCTTGTAATGATCTTCGATGTTTACAACCCACGCAATGGTGAGATCTACGGTCGCGACCCACGTCAGACCGCTAAGAAGGCACAGGCTTACTTGGCTACCACCGGCATTGCCGACACCGCTTTCTTTGCTCCAGAAGCAGAATTCTTCATCTTCGATGACGTTCGTTACGAATACAAGCAGAACAGCTCAATGCACTTCATTGACTCTGACGAAGCTGCTTGGAACTCAGGCCGCGAAGAGGCCGGCGGTAACTTGGCAAACAAGACCCCTTACAAGGGTGGTTACTTCCCGGTAACCCCTACCGACAAGCACGCTGACATGCGTGACGACATCGTTTCAGAGCTTCTAGCCGTTGGACTAGAAGTAGAGCGCAGCCACCACGAGGTTGGTACCGCGGGTCAGGGTGAGATCAACTACAAGTTCGACACCCTACTTTCATCTGCAGATGACATCTTGAAGTTCAAGTACATCGTTAAGAACGTTGCAGAGCGTTGGGGTAAGACCGCAACCTTCATGCCAAAGCCACTTTTCGGTGACAACGGTTCAGGTATGCACGTACACATGTCATTGTGGAAGGAAGGCAAGCCTTTGTTCTACGACGAGTCTGGCTACGGCGGCCTTTCTGACATTGCTCGCTGGTACATCGGTGGTATCTTGAAGCACGCTCCATCACTGCTTGCGTTTACCAACCCAACCGTAAACAGCTACCACCGTCTAGTTCCTGGCTTCGAGGCTCCAGTAAACCTTGTTTACTCGGCAGGTAACCGCTCGGCTGCAATCCGCATTCCGATGACCGGCACCAACCCGAAGGCAAAGCGTATTGAGTTCCGTGCGCCTGATGCATCTTCAAACCCATACCTAGCTTTTGCAGCAATGCTTATGGCTGGTATCGATGGAATCAAGAACCGCATCGAGCCACACGAGCCAGTTGACAAGGACCTTTACGAGTTGCCAGCTGAAGAGGCTGCACTAATCCCTCAGGTTCCTGGCAACCTTGAAGATGTTCTAAAGGCCCTAGAGGCTGACCACGACTACCTTCTAGAGGGTGGCGTATTCACCAAGGACCTAATCGAAAACTGGATCAACTACAAGCGTGAGCACGAAATCAAGCCACTGGCTCTTCGTCCACACCCTTACGAGTTCGAACTGTACTTCGGTTGCTAGTCTGAACCAACTGAAAATGGGCCCCTCTTCGGAGGGGCCCATTTTTTTCGAATCAATCACCATCATCGTTAGACGGACTATTTTTGTCGGACTATCTTTCCTCTGGGGTGATTCCATAAAAGAGGCGCTCGAAAACGGCTCGGCTGCGACGCGTAAACGCAAGATAATCCTCTTGAAGTTGACCTGCTCCCCCGCGCGGATACTCCAGAATCCGTGCCATTCCCTCTAATTGACGACGATCGGTTGGCAGAACGTCACTTCGTTTATTAGCCCACAGCACAGACGCTGAACGAACTCTAGAAGCCAAGATCCAAGCCTCAGCAAGCACTCGGGCATCGTGTTCTGCAATCAAACCCTCGGAAACGCAAGCCTCTAGCGCCTTTAGCGTCTGGGGCGTGCGAATGGCCGGGTGATTACTACCGTGCTGCATTTGCAGAAGTTGCACCAACCACTCGACATCGCTGAGCGAACCTCGACCTAGCTTCAGGTGGCGCTTAGGATCGGCGCCAAGCGGTAATCGCTCAGTTTCAACTCGCGCCTTGATGCGACGAATTTCAGTCGCAGCCGAGTCGGAGAACTCTGTTGGATAGCGGTACTGGTTAATCAGGCTAAGGAATGCAGCCTGAAGTTCGCTAGAACCCGCAATTGGCCTTGCTCTTAAAAGCGCCTGGGCCTCCCAGGTATTTGCCCATCGAGCGTAATAGGCTGCGTATGAATCGATCGACCTGGCAACTGGTCCGTTCTTTCCCTCTGGTCTAAGGTCAAGGTCAAGTTCAAACTCAAGCACCTGATCGGCAGAGAGTCGCTTTATCTCGCTGATGACACGCTCGGCAACCTTTTGCGCTTGGTTTGGATCAGCTCCAGCGGGTGTGCGATAAACGAACATGAGATCGGCGTCTGATCCAAAACCGAGTTCCTCGCCGCCGAATCGCCCCATGGCAATAATTCCCAGGTCTAGGTAATCGCTAACCTGCCCGTCGATGAGGTCTAGATCTTCGAAAGTTGTGACGATACGCAACACTGCACGAAGATAGCCTGAATATAGATCGCTGAGACCTGACGAGACTTCTGCAATGTCTAGGTCACCCAGAACCGCTCCCAAGGCGATTCGTAGTGTTTCGCGTCTGCGAATGCTTCGAACACCTGCGATGGCTTTCTCTGAGCTGTCATGGCGCCCCACGACCGAGTCAAACTCTGTGGCTAGCTCCTCGGCCGTCATTGGCTGAAGATCCTCAGACCGTTCGAACCAGGCCGCTGCCTCTGGCACACGTTCGAAAAGACTTGTAGCCAGCCTGCTATTGGACAGCACCTGGGTCATTCTTTGGGCGGCATACGAACTATCTCGAAGCATCTTTAGATACCAATGAGAGTCGCCAAGATCCTCACTAAGGCGCCTAAAAGCAAGCAGTGCGGAATCGGGGTCTGAACCTTCTGAAAACCACTGCAGAAGAACCGGCAGCAACTGTTTCTGAATAGCCGCTCGCCTGGAAAGTCCAGAGGTCAAGGCAGCAATGTGGGCCAGGGCACCCTTGGCATCTGAGAAGCCAATAGCGTGCAGGCGATCTTCGGCCTGGGCATCGGTGAGCGCGAGGCTTTGATCATCAAGTTTTGACACTGCACTCAGGAGCGGCCTGTAGAAGATTTTCTGGTGCAGCGCCCGCACCTCTAGCTTCACGCTCTCCCATCGCTGCATGAGATCATCAACGGTCCATTTTGGGTTAACCGCGCGCGCAAGCGCTCGACGTTTGGCATCACTAGAAGGCATGAGGTGAGTGCGACGCATATCAGAGAGCTGGATCCGATGCTCGAGCAGCCTGAGAAAGCGATAACTGTCGGCAAATGCGGTGGCCTCCGACCGCCCAACATAACCGGCGTTAGAAAGCGCTGTGATTGCCGAAATAGTATCCCGTTGGTGCACCGATTCATCGGTGCGGCCATGGACTAATTGCAGAAGTTGAACTGTAAATTCCACATCACGCAACCCGCCTGGGCCGAGCTTAATCTGTGAGTCAATCTCATTTGCGGGAATGTAGTCAGTGACCCGTTCACGCATTTTTTGAACCGACTCAACGAAGTTTTCGCGAGTGGCAGAGGACCAGACTTTAGGCGCCAGGGCCGCCACGTAGGCTTCACCGAGCTCCTGGTCTCCAGCAATAGGTCGCGCCTTTAACAGTGCCTGGAATTCCCAACTTTGAGCCCAACGCTCGTAGTAAGCCAGGTGGGATTCAAGGGTGCGAACCAAGGCCCCAGATTTACCCTCGGGCCGTAGGTTCGGATCAACCTGCCACAACATCGGTTCCGCAGCAGTAGCGTCAATGGCCCGCATCATGCGAGTAGCCAGCTTGGTGGCTATCTCAACTGCTCTCTCATTAGAGAGGCTTTCCGAGGAGCTACCGGCAACGTAGATAACATCGACGTCACTAATGTAATTGAGTTCTCTTGCGCCACATTTACCCATCGCGATGATCGCGAACCGAGTGTCAGCAAGTTCCGCGGCGCTGAACACACCATGTTCATTACTAGCCAGCAATTCAACTCTGGCGATCTCTATTGCTATCTCAAGAGCCGCTCCAGCCAAGTCCGCAAGTGCTGCTGCCACTTGAGGTAGGCCAAGCTGAACATCAGCCATCGTCAGGTCAAAGATTGCTGTTTGGAGCAGTAACTCACGGTAGGCAAGGCGCAAAGAAGTCCAACACCGTTGAGCATCAAATGGCTGACTGCCAAGCGCCACCCTTGCTCGGAAGAACTCAGTCGCAAGAGCCTGCGTTGGCAATTGGATGGGCGCATTCTCAAACGACTTCAGCGCGGCAGGGTTTCGTTTCACGAAGTCACCCAACGCAGAAGAAGCACCAAGTAGAAGGCATAGACGCCTGGAAGACTCTGGCTTTCTAAGAAGGGCCTTAACTTCTTTTGCCTGCGATTCGGCAAGAAATAGCAGTGAATTCAGCGCCTGATCCGGGTCGGCACTCAAGGCGAGATCGGCCAATGCTGAACGCCCTGAGTCACCCACGAGCCTGACGAGTTGATCCAACTTGCCCATGGTTGAGCTCAAATCGGCAAAGCCATAACGAGCTAGCTCAGATAGCCCCATGCCCCGATTGTTATCGGCCATGCTTGCGCCTAGAGAGTTTCTAGATTTTGCTTTAGTTCAAAAGGAGTTACCTGTGAACGGTAAGCAGCCCACTCGCGGCGTTTATTGGCTAGCACGTAGCTGAATACCTCTTCACCAAGAGTCTCTGCGACTAGCTCAGACTCCTCTAGCTTGCGAATTGCGTGATCGAGGCTCTGCGGAAGAGGCTGAATTCCCATCGCGCGACGTTCGGCGTCGTTTAGCGACCAAACGTTGTCTTCAGTTTCGGCAGGAAGCGGGTATTCCTCTTGAATTCCCTTGAGGCCCGCGTTCAAAAGCAATGCGTAGGCTAGGTACGGGTTTGCTGCTGAGTCGATAGCTCGGTACTCGATACGAGATGAGTTGCCCTTGTCTGGCTTGTACAGCGGAACGCGAATCAAAGCTGAGCGGTTGTTATGACCCCAACATACAAAGCTTGGGGCCTCGCCTCCACCCCAAAGACGCTTATACGAGTTGACGTACTGGTTAGTAACAGCGGTAATTTCAGGAGCGTGTCGCAATAGGCCCGCAATAAAGTGCTTTGCAGTTTTCGAAAGGTGGTACTGAGCACTCGGGTCAAAGAACGCGTTGGTGTCGCCCTCGAACAAAGACATGTGGGTGTGCATACCCGAGCCTGGGTGCTGGGTGAACGGTTTCGGCATAAACGTTGCGTAAACGCCCTGTTCAATTGCCACCTCTTTGATGACTGTGCGGAATGTCATGATGTTGTCGGCCATGGTCAAGGCATCTGCGTAGCGCAGGTCAATCTCGTTCTGACCTGGCCCGCCTTCGTGGTGGCTGAACTCAACCGAAATGCCAAGCTGCTCGAGCATTGACACGGCACGACGGCGGAAATCATGGGCAGTTCCACCTGGAACATTGTCAAAGTAACCGGCGTTGTCCACCGGAACCGGCTCGCCGTTGGCGTCTAGCTGAGTCGACTTCAGCAGGTAAAACTCGATTTCTGGATGAATGTAGAAAGAAAAGCCAAGATCCGAAGCTTTCGCTAGTGCACGGCGCAGAACATTTCTAGGGTCGGCCGCGGCAGGAAGGCCGTCAGGCGTCTGAATGTCGCAAAACATGCGGGCGGTTGGGTCGATCTCGCCACGCCACGGAAGAATCTGGAAAGTGCTTGGGTCCGGTTGTGCAAGCATGTCAGCTTCATAGGTTCTCGCAAGCCCTTCGATTGCTGAGCCATCAAAGCCCAGACCTTCAGCGAAGGCGCCCTCAACCTCAGCTGGGGCGATGGCCACAGACTTCAAAGTGCCGGCAACATCCGTGAACCATAGGCGGATAAATTTAACGCCACGCTCCTCGATTGTGCGAAGAACGAAATCTGTCTGCTTGTCCATCGAATGTTCCTATCTCTACCTGCTACTAGGCTAATGGTTATGCCGATTGTTCGCTTAGTTATGGCCCAGACAAACCCAATTGTGGGTGACATTTCTGGAAATGTTACCCAATGTCTGACTGCCATTGAAACTGCAGCTAAAAACGGGGCCAACCTTGTGGTCTTCGGTGAAATGACGCTTACTGGCTATCCAATCGAGGATCTGGCCATACGGCACTCATTCGTTGAGCAGGCCCAGAAGGAAGTTAGCAATTTAGCGACCAAACTCGAAGCCCTTGGGTTCGGACACATTGCCGTTGTGATTGGGCACCCACGACTGGCTGAAGAATCGCGTTGGGCTATTGCGCACAACAGCGCTTCGGTGCTCCGTGATGGCAGAGTGATCGGCACCTACGACAAGTACCACCTGCCGAACTATTCTGTATTCGACGAGTACCGGGTGTTCGTTCCGGGCGAGAATTTACTGACCTTTGAGCACCTTGGCCTGAGGTTTTCCACCCTCATCTGCGAGGACATCTGGCAAAACGGTGGCCCGGTTGCGCAAATATCTGCTCATGAAACAGATGTGGCCCTAGTTCTAAATGGCTCACCTTTCGAGGTTGATAAAGGCGATCGAAGGCTCACTCTAGTTCAAGATCTTGCCAAGTCACATAATTGCGCCGTGGCATACGTGAACCTAGTTGGCGGGCAAGACGACCTGGTGTTCGACGGGGACAGTTTGTTCGTCAATGCCGATGCCCAGCTGGCTGCTCGCTCAAAGCAGTTTGAAACTGACCTAACCTATGTTGACTTGGATGGGCGACAGGCCATCAAGATTGAGCCCCAGCGAGAGCGACCTGTTATCGAAGAACAGGTTTGGAACACTCTGGTATTAGGCCTGCGCGACTACATGGCCAAGAATGGATTCAAAAGCACGGTCTTGGGCCTCTCCGGCGGCATTGATTCTGCCGTTTGTGCCGCTATCGCGACTGACGCAATCGGGCCACAGAACGTTTTCGGTGTCTTGATGCCGAGTGAGTATTCTTCTGATCACTCGATATCCGACGCTCAGGATCTGGCTCAACGACTTGGAATCGATTCCCAAATCCAACCGATCGGAAACGTTGTTTCGAAGTTCGAAGAGCAGATTTCGCTAACTGGAGTTGCCGGTGAAAACCTTCAGGCTAGGGTTCGAGGACTAATCCTCATGTCGTTGTCTAACGAACATGGACACCTCACCCTGACAACGGGCAACAAAACCGAGCTAGCCGTTGGCTACAGCACAATCTATGGAGATTCAGTCGGAGGATTCGCGCCCATCAAAGACGTTGAAAAGACTCTCGTCTGGCGGATCGCAGAATGGCGAAACAGCCTGGCTGTGTCTTTGGGTCAGACTCCCCCGATTCCAGAAAATTCAATTACGAAGCCCCCTTCTGCCGAATTGCGTCCAGGCCAGGTGGATCAGGACAGCCTCCCGGAGTATCACCTATTGGACCGCCTACTGAAGCTCTATGTAGAAAAAGCCTTGGGCCGAGACGAAATAGTTGCCGAGGGATTTGACCCAATAGTCGTTGACAGAATAATTGGACTGGTCGACAGGGCAGAATGGAAACGACGCCAAGGCGCAATAGGTCCAAAAATTTCACCTGTGGCATTCGGAAGAGATCGCAGGCTTCCAATCACCAATAGATCATCAGAAGGAAAGAGCTAGATCATGGCAGCAGACAAACTAATCTCAAGTGGCGGCCCATGGGAGTCAGTCCTTGGTTATTCACGCGCAGTAGTTGCCGGTGACTATGTTCATGTTTCTGGCTCGACCGCCACCGTAGACGGAGAGTTGCAGCACGAGGGCGATGCTTACGGGCAGACCAAGGTAGCTCTAGAAGTCATCGCCAAGGCATTGGCTCAGGTCGGATACGGTGTTGAAGATGTCGTACGTTCACGGGTATATCTGGCTAATGGTTCCGACATGGATGCAGCCGGTAAGGCTCACGGTGAAGTATTCGGCGAGATTCGCCCTGCACTGACAATGCTGGCTGGCATTCAGTTCATCAACCCAAACATGCTCGTTGAGATTGAAGTGGACGCCTGGAAGCGTAGCTAATGAATTTTTCCCCTAAAAAGGTGCGGGCAACTCACCTCAAAGAGTTCAAAGATGCGGGTCGCAAATTTAGTTGCCTTACGTCTTACGACTCATTGACGGCTGGAATCTTTGACAGCGCAGGAATCGACGTACTTCTAGTTGGAGATTCGGCCGCTGACAATGCCTTGGGTTACAAGTCGACCTTGCCTATCACCGTCGCAGAGCTAGCTACATTCGGACGCGCGGTTGCTTCATCAGTAGGCCGCGCTTTGGTAGTAGTGGACATGCCTTTCGGCTCCTATGAGACGGGCGCAAAGGACGCGCTGGTTAACGCTCTAGCGCTAATCAAGCCAACCGGGGCCGACGCCGTCAAGCTTGAAGGTGGCGCCCGCAGCGCCACTCAAATCCAAGCAATTGTTGAGGCTGGTATTCCCGTAATGGCGCACATTGGCTTTACGCCTCAATCGGTGAACGGCCTTGGTGGATTTAAGGTACAGGGCCGTGGCGATGGAGCACAACAACTGCTAGCTGATGCACTCGCTGTTGAGGCTGCTGGGGCATTTGCTGTAGTTCTTGAGCTAGTCCCAGCTGAACTCGCCGCCGAGATTAGCTCTCGACTTTCGATTCCAACAATCGGAATCGGTGCTGGTCCAGATGTTGACGGGCAGATTTTGGTTTGGACCGATTTTGCCGGACTACACGCAGGTAAACCCCGCA
>JBEEOK010000014.1:0-9199 GCA_041191645.1 Actinomycetota bacterium
AGACCCATGTCCTCGAAGCTATCGGTGGTAATTGCCTCTGACTGTTCAACTGCCTCTAGACGCTCAAGAACCTTGTCTTCGAAGAAAGCCTTCTTGTTTGGGTTCGAGTCGCGTGCACCGCGGAAGGTTGACTCACGTGAGTCATCGCGGGCGGCACGGTCTGGGCGGTTTGGGTTGCGGTCTTCAGAGAAGTTGCGGCGTGGGCCACGGTCATCGCGTGAGGCAAAGTCTCGGCGCGACTCGTTGCGGTCCTCCCATGGGCGGTTTGACATGCCACCAGCTGGGCGCTGAGCGCGGTCACCAAAATCGCGGCGAGGAGCACGGTCGTCACGGTTACCCCATGAACGCTCGCCACCGCGGCGGTCATCTGAACCACCAAAACGTGGGCGGTCGTTGCCAAATGAAGGGCGTGAATCGCGGTCACCAAAGTCACGACGTGGAGCACGGTCATCGCGGTTGCCATAAGACGGGCGTGAGCCGCGGTCGTCATAGTCGCGGCGAGGTGAACGGTCTTCGCGGTTGCCGTAAGACGGGCGGTCGTTGCCGTATGAAGGGCGGCCATCGCGGGCTGCGCGGTCATCTGCGTTGTAACGAGGCTTGCGTGCCGGTGCACCGGTGCCCTCGCCGTTGCGTGGTGTCCAGTCACGGCCGCGGTCTTCGCGGCCACCGTTCATTTCGCGTGGTGAAGTGCGGCCTGCTGCTGGGCGCGAGTTACGGTCGTTGCCGTAAGCAGAGCGCTCGCCACGAGGTGCGTCACCATAAGTCTTTTTTGGGCCATTCTCAAAGAAGGCGCCCTTAGCGCGAGGTGCACGTGATGGGCCAGTGCCGTCTGCTGCACGGTGAGGTGCGCGACCGCCACGGCCATCTTCACGAGGCTTAAAGTTGTTTCCGCCCTTGGCGCCCTTAGGCGCGCGCGACGGTGATTTGCCAAATCCAGGCATAGTTGTAGATTCCTCTTCAGTTGTGTTGGCCTTGGCAGGGAGTAGCTGCGTCTGGGCCGATGGGCTAGTCGAACAGCGCTAAACCCACACACGAGAAGAACATCCGCAATACGGCGGATTCTCAATTAGAGGAAAAGACTGGTACATCTCAGAGGTGGCACTTAGGTGGCCACGTGATTCAAAACGATGTACTGCAAACGACTACTGTCACGAATTCGTAACGTTCTTAGACTACTTGAAGGTTGGGCTTTTGGCTAGAGCAAAACCTAGATTGGCAGGCTCAACTTCAAAAGTGTGCCCTGCGGCGCTTTGGTGAGGCTCCAATCCAAGGCAACTTCATCAAGGATCGACGACCCAAAGCCCGGAATAGCTGCCTCAGCAAGTGGCAGACCGTCGTTGACAATCTCTACATTGAGCAGGTTTGGCTCAGCCAGCTCAACCGAAACCCTCACCTTGCTGGCTTTACCGTGTTTGGCCGCGTTGCTGACCGCCTCGCGAATGACGCTGGTAAAGCACGCAGCAGCCACTTGGTTTTCGCGAATCTGGTTTGCCCACGGCTCATCAATAGGTGGTAATTCAAGCGCAATAACGCCCTCCCACATGCTCTTGATCTGCCCCAAAACCTCATCGAATGATTCGGTTTCTTCGATAACCTCTAGTTTTTGCAGCGCGCCTCGAACGTCGGCCTCAATAGCCTTTAGGTACTTTGCCGATTTGAATTCTTCTTGGCTCAGCCGAATAGCCGATGCATACAGCGCAGATTGAATTGGCCCGTGAATAACAGTGGCAATACGGCGGCGGTTCAGCCAAAGCTCTTGCCTAAGTTGCGCGGTGAGCAGGTTGAGCTCGCCCAGCACCTTGGTCATTTGCACCTCGGCGTCGTTTCGCTGGGTGCGAGCAATCTGCATGGCCATGCCCACACCACCAAGACCTAAGAGCATGGTGAAGTACTGCACAAAAGTTGAAACCGGCACCGATTGCTGGAGCGCCGCGAGCACCAGACCAGTGAGCACCGTGCCAATTGCCATGACTGCAGTAACCACGAACACGGCGCTAACCGGAGTTACCCACCAATTTTTCAGTGCACGTTGGGCCGTGCGGGTAAACAACCAGCACAAGGCAACGGTGACCAGCCCCGCCAAGGCGGGGTTTCGAGTTGAAAGCGTTGCAGCTGCTGCCAAGCTAACCGACGCAGACCCGAAAGTGGTTAGCGAGGGCACGATCATTTGCCCAGCCGAGACCTTAGTTGGAAACCGACCGCGAGAGCGCACGGCAAATGTTTTTGTGACACCTTCAATTGCGTGCTCGGTTTCTTGGGTCACCTTGCCAATCTCGTGACTCAGTGGGCGAACCACATTCTCGATAGTTGCCTGAAGTTTTGGGGCGAGCTTAGAGACATCCGAGCCCTGAAGCTCACGCCTAAGTTGCTCAAGAACTGGGTTCAAGATATCTTTCACGCGCTGAAGTAGCTCTTCCTGCTGCTGAGCAACGCGCTCTCGAATGCTCGAACGCATTGTCTCGAGCAGGGTCTTCTCGCGCTCGAGGTCAGCCACAACCGTGTTGTGCCTATCGACCGAAGCGTTGTAGATAGCCAGGGTTGCCACCGCACCCAGAACAAAGATCGGGCTGGCATAAAGCCTAAATACCAGTTCACTTGGCGAGATCAGCCCATAAGAAGAACCAACAGCCCAGATTGCAAACCCGCGCACTAGACCGGCAGCCAGAAGCGCGCCAGTCGTTAGCCACGGTTTAGAGCCGCGGTTTTCGCCAGCCAAGAAAGTTTCGCGAGACAGAATGAGCACGGCCACTGTTGCTACATAGGCTGCGACCGCAATGAATATCCATTCCAAAAAAGATCCGCCGAGGCGACCTGGGTTACTGACCAGCACGATGGCAAAAGATGGAATGGCAAACTGCAGCAAGTTTCGGTTGTTCAATGCGGCCGGGCTAGAGGCGTTGAAAACGGCTTCTCTGACGCTGATTCGTGGCGTTTGAAATTCAGCCGGCATGGCTAATCGTTGATCGAGGTTCCGGAGGCCTTGAGGTACTTGGCTGCAGCTTCAACACGCGCGTTTCCACCAGCATCAATGTCTAGGCCCAAAGCAACAAAGACTCGAGAAACAATGCCTTCAACCGCACGAACAGAGGTCTCGCGCTTCTCAGCGATCTGTGCATTTGAGTAGCCGGCTGCCATTAGCTGCAGCACCTCAATCTGCTTCTTGGACAGCTGAGCCAGGGGGCGCTCTGGGTTTAGATCGTGGCGCATTTGCGGGGTTACCGAGTCGTGAAGAACAGCCTCAAGTGCACTAATCAACTCATTGGAGTCAATCAACTGAGATTTACGCAAATACGAGACTCCGCGTGGCAGCCCCTGTGGGTCAAGTCCTGCAAAACGGGCGTCAGGAAGGTTGGTCAAAAAAACGATGCCCACCTCTGGGGAGGTTGACTGCACCCACTGAGCAAAGTCAAAACCGTTAGGGCCGGCACCAAGTTCAATGTCCAGAACAACAGCATCTGGGTCAAAATCTTTGAACTGAGCTTTAGCTTCGGCAGCATTTGCAGCAACCGCCACGTTGAACCCGGCAGCACCAAGAGACTTGGCCACAAGGTCGCGAAGAAGTGCCTCATCTTCAACGATGATCACATTTCTGTTGAACACTGGTCCCCAAATCTATCCGGCTCAAAATGAACCGGCTCAAGTAGAACTTAAGACTAAATCAGTTTTCGATCAGCCAGTGCAGCTTGCAGGTCAGCATCGCTAGGCTCAACCAAGAAATTTCCGTCTTCAAAAAGAATCACCGGAATGTTCTTGCGGCCAGACACGGCTTCAGCCTCGGCAGCCAGCTCGGCGCTCTCAGAAACATCTTTAGTTTCATAGGCAACCTCCAGCTTGTTGAGCAAAGCCTTTGACCTGCGGCAGTCCACACACCAGTCCGCACCGTAGTAAGTAACCTGAGCCATTTGTTCCTCTATCTCAATCTGTTGCTATCAGGTATTACAAGGGTTTCGCCGTCGAAGGTTATTCCCGAAAGATCCTTGACCACTATGTCGGCATCGCTCAGCAATGCGCGCTCAGAAACACCCACAATTAGGCCAGCCTCTGCCTCGATGGCAGCTTCAACCCCGGCTATTGCATCTTCAAAAACCACACAGTCGTGAATGCTGAAGCCCAGGCGTTCTGCACCCAAAAGGTAAGGGTCAGGAAAGGGCTTGCCTCTAGCCACATCATTACCCGAGACCAACTCAGCCGGCACCGGCAGCCTGGCCGCTTCGAGCCGGGCCCGGCCTAGGTTTACATTCGCTGAGGTGCAAACAGTCCACGTGCCTGGCTTAAGCGAATGCAACAGCTCAAAGGCACCACCTAGGGCAACCGTTTGACCTGCAGTGTCTTGCTCAAGCTGATTAATTCGGTTGTTGGCCTCCTCAAAAAGGTTAGGCGGCACCTGCTGGCGAACCATGTCTTCGGCTCTTACCCCAGCATTTTCAGCACTATCCCAATTCCAATTGGGTGCGTACTCGCTAGCCCACGTGGCCCACGCGGCAATAGCTGCGGCATGCGAGTCAACCAGCACGCCATCGTTGTCAAAAAGCAGTGCGGATGCAAAAAACTTCAATTACGCCTGCTGCTTCTCGCGGTTGCGCTCGGTGATGGTTAGGTAAATACCCACCACAGCAAGAATCAACAAGACCTTGGCCGGCAATAGGTCTTCAAACAACCACTCAAGTGACGGTGCGGTGACTGTTGGCTCGGCGTAGCATTCTTGGTCTTTACAGTCTGCCGGAACCTCTGGCCATACCTGCAACTTTTGAATTGCCATCTGGCCAAAAGTGAAAGCCATTACCGAAACCACAGCGCCAAAAACAATAGAAAGTACAAAGTTAAGGTTGGCAGCACCAACCGCCGCCATTGGCTTGCGAGGCTTTGGTACTTCGGTGCGGGCCAACCGCGCCTTTGACGCAAAGCGGGTTCCGGCAATGATGCCAAGGGCAATAATCACTTGAATGATCACCCAAACCCAAACTTGAAGGTCAGTGCGGGTCACCTGGTAAACCACAAGACCAAAAATCATGGCAAAGGCTGCAGCCAAAATAGGCACCGCGTAGCCAAGCCCCAAAGCCTTTTGGGCTTCAGACATCTTTGGCTTGCCTTCATCGGTGGTTTCAATTGAGTCTGCTCTAAAAACAAAGGCGCGTAGCAAAACAGTGACCACCAAGCCGGTAGCCAAGAAAATTGGCAGGTAGACATTCAAGAAGTGAATGCCCAGGTCTGAACCCTGGCCGTAGTAGCTGTTGAAAGATGCCAAGAAGGTGCTAATTGCAAAAATTGCACCGATAGCCAGTGACAAAATCACCGCCAGTGTGGTGAAGCGGTGAGCGGCACGCGACATTTTGTGGTCTTCACCTTTGGCCTGGCGAGCCTTGATTGCCCAGTTCTGCCCAATTAGTGAGGCAACTGAGCCAATTGTGATGCCCAAAAAGTTTAGGTAGACAGAGACCTTGAATTTCTCGCCCGGCTGAACGTAACCGTCTTCACCAACCGGAGCGTAGGCGTAGTAGTCGTAGTTGTTCAATAGGTCAGCGTAGGCAGCGGCCATGAACAGGGCCCAGGCAACAACTAGGCCCAGTAACGGTAGTGCAACAGCACGGTTCTCAAGAGGAATTCTTCTCATAACAATCACTCTAGACCTCTAAACTTTTTTCATGATCCTTGTAATTGGCGAAGCCCTAATTGACCTAATCGAAAACCGTTACCAGCCGGGAGCATTTAACGCCATTGTTGGCGGTGCAAACGCTAACGTGTCAATTGCTTTGGCTCGTCGCGGAACCCCGCAGCAGTTTCTTGCCCGCCTGTCTCAAGACGGTTTTGGTCAGCTGATTCGCGCCAAGCTTGAGGCCAATAATGTGGGCCTTGACCACGCCATCAGCGCAACTGAGCAGACCACATTGGTGACAGTTTCGATTGATTCGCAAGGCGTTCCTTCTTACTCGTTTTATGTGAATGGCACCGCTGACTGGGGTTGGACCCCGGCAGAGCTACCGACCGACGCCGACCTAGACAACCTTGGCGCCACAGCAATTCAGTTTGGCTGCTTGGGCATGGCCATGGGCCCGGGAAACCTGGTCATTGAAGACTGGGCCCGCGAGCACTACAAGCAAAAGTCGGTGACCATTAGCCACGACATCAACATGCGCCCAGCCCTGGGTTTTGAGCGCAACCACGAACGCCTTCGCGTAGAACGCATCAATGACATTTCGCACCTGATCAAGGCCTCTGACGAAGACATCGAGTGGCTGTACGACCTAGAGCCAGGTTCTGATATCGACAAGATTGTCTGGAAGTGGATTGGCGATTCTGCCCGCCATGTATTTGTGACTCGCGGCAGCGAGGGTGTCTCGGTTTACCGTTTGGCAGCCGATGGCTCACGCACCCGATTTGATGTGCCATCACGCAAGATAAATGTTGTTGACACTGTTGGTGCTGGCGATACCTTCTGCGCCAACCTGTTGGGCCAGCTATCTGACGTTGACGCGTTGGGCACCGACCCATTTGACCGCTTGCAGAACCTGAGTGAAGACATTCTGCGCGACTTTGTCTACACCGCCGGAATTGCAGCTTCTATCACCTGCGAACGCGCCGGAGCCGAGCCACCAACATTGACTGACCTCAATGCTGTTTTGGCAACTCTCTAATTTATGTACGTAGTGGATGGCAGCAATTCTGCCGGACCCGTTTGGGCATTTAATACCCGCGATTTAATGCGAGCCGCCGCCTGCGATCACTGCGTAAACCTTGCCGTGGCCCGCGCACTCAATTTGCCTGGCGTTGCCGATCTGGTGGACCCATTTGCTGTTACTACCAAGAACTTAGCCATGGCCTATGGCGACAAGTTCGAGGCTGAGGTGGAATCTGAACTTCGCGACTACTTGGGCGACGAGCACTTTAGGCGCCCAGAGGGCACCGATAAATTTGCCGAGACTGTTGCGCTGATGCAACAGGGCGTGCCGGTGATCTATCAGGGTGAGCTTCAGCACCGGGCTGAGTTGTCTGAGTTTCGCGGCCGCCCCGATTTCTTGGTGCGTGCCGACTACGAACTTTCGTTTGTTGAAGGCCGGTTGGTTGCCAACCAGAACCCAGAGCTAATCGGGCAATCAGGTTATTTAGCCTGGGATGCCAAACTGGCGCGCGCAGCCAAACCGCACTACCTATTGCAGTTGGCTATTTACGTTGATGCCCTAGGTGCGCTTGAGCTTAAGGCCCAGGGCGGCTTGCACGGCTTGGTGCTCGGTAGCCGAACTGTAGAGCTTTTTGAAGAGTCTGAAATGGTGCCGGCCATGCGGCGCGCGCGGCAGATTCTTGAAGACACCTATGCTCTTGTGGCAGCTGGTCAAACGCAAAAATTTGAGCTTGCCAACCTTGCCCTGCACTGCGAATCAGAGAGCAACTGCAAGATTTGTGAATACCCAGACCTTTGCAAAAAGAACCGCAAAGACGTGGATCACCTGGTGCAAGTTGCCGGCATCAATAAGAGCCAGATTGAAAAGCTGAAGGCTAGCGGCATTGCCACCATGACCCAGCTGGCCGAAGCCACCGATGCTCAGCGCCCAGCCGATTTTGTGCCGCAAACTTTTGAAAAACTGCGCCAGCAGGCCAGCCTTCAGACCGGCTACAACGAAACCGGTCAACACCGTCACATTGTGCTTGCTGACCCAGAGATTGCGGTGCTGCCGCCAGCCTCAGCGAATGACATCTTCTTTGATATGGAGGGTTTTCCATACTTCGAAGAAAAAGGTGGGCTCGAGTATCTGTTCGGTGCCGTCACCCGCGACCGGGTCTTTCACTCTTGGTTTGCTCATGACCGCAATCAAGAGGCTCAAGCTTTTGCCGGTTTCGTTGAGTTTGCCTACGCCAAACTGCAGGCCGACCCTAGCGCCCACATCTATCACTACGCACCCTATGAGGTGTCGGCGCTCAACCGCCTGGCCAGCCGCCATGGAATTATGGAGGCCCAGGTTGATTGGCTAATCACTGAAGGCAAACTGATTGACCTTTATAAGGTGGTCAGAAACTCAATTATGGTGAGCCAGCCGAGCTACTCGATTAAAAAGCTTGAGCCGTTGTATGGCTTTGGCCGCGATGGTCAGGTAGAAGACGCTGCCTCAAGTATTGAAGAGTACGACAGCTATCGCCGAGCTATTACTGAGGGATCTCCCGATGCCCAGCAGCTGCTTCAAAACATCGCCGATTACAACCAGGATGATTGCGTCTCTACGATGGCCCTTTATGACTGGCTGGCGGCCATGCCTCAGGCTGGAACAAAGTACCGCGAGCATCGATCGGCAATTGATAGAAAAAAATCTGAGCGCGCTGCTGAAGAGAGCCAAGATGGCGCGGGATCAAAGGCCGAGGCCGAGCTATTGGAACTTCAGCGCGCCACCAAACACATGGCCGCGGCCCTGGAAACATTCAACTATGGTGTCTCTGCAGAGGCGGACTACCGGGCAACCATTTGGCAAGCGCTTATGCACTCGGTGCTTTATTACAAACGCGAAGAGGTGGTCTTTTGGCGAGACACCCACTTGAGAGTTGAGGCCACCCGCGAGGCCCTTGCCAAAGACCGCAAGGCTTTGGTGGTTGATGGCTGCCGACTCATAAGCGACGACCAAATTTACGAACTCACTGACCCAACCCAGAGAGTCAAAGCTCTATACAGCTATCACCTTGAGCCAGGTCAAGCCATTCACCTCAAGGCAGGCGACACCATTTTTGTCCGGTACGACTTTGGCTCAAACCAGCAGGATCGAGACTATGGCACCTTGCTCGAGGTTGATGAAGACCAAATCGTTTTTGAACGCGTCACCAAGGTGCAGAACTTAAAGTTTTCTCCCAACGCAATCTTCAGCAACGACCTAGTGAGGGCTGGTGCCAAGAATGACTCAGTGCGCGATTACGCACTTGCGTTGGCTGCCGAATGGGTTTCGCCGCTGAACGAGGCGCCCCAGGGCCACCCGGTGCTCGACTTGCTTATGCGCCGGGCGCCAAGAACTACTGATCGCAAACCTCTGCAGCAAGTGAGAGATGCTGACTTTCTGCCCGCGGTTATCGATGCGGTTGACCGCCTAGATAAATCGCTATTGGCCATTCAGGGGCCACCTGGGTCAGGCAAAACCTACCTTGGCTCAAGAGCCATTGCTCACCTGGTTGCTAACGGAAAACGAGTTGCCGTAGTTGCCAACTCACACTCTGCAGTTGAGAACCT
>JBEEOK010000015.1:0-4399 GCA_041191645.1 Actinomycetota bacterium
GATTCGCCGACTCTTTCGAGTCAGGCAATTGCCGCGGCACGCAACCAGGCCAGCAAAATGTTCGGTGCCGAATTTGTGCCGGATTCACCACGTGTTTACCAGGGCAAATCTAAGAACGCTCAAGAAGCCCACGAGGCTATTCGACCAGCCGGTGAGGTTTTCAAGCACCCTTCTGAACTTGCCAGCGTGCTAAGTGGCCGTGCATTAGAGCTCTACGACCTAATTTGGAAGCGCACTGTGGCCTCGCAAATGCAAGACGCCAAGGTGTCGACCACCACCGCCAAAATTTCGGTCTCACCAATTTCGGGTGGCAAGGCAGCAGAGTTCACCGCGTCTGGAACCGTGGTTCTATTCCGTGGTTTCATGGCTGCCTACGAAGAGAGTCAAGATGAATCTCGTGACTCTGACAACGATGAAAAAGAATCCAAGCTACCGAACCTGACCGTGGGTCAATCGCTTAAGGCCATCGAGGTAGTCGCCAAGGATCACCAGACCACACCTCCGCCACGCTATACCGAGGCATCTCTGGTCAAGGCGCTAGAAGAAGACGGCATTGGCCGACCTTCAACTTATGCGGCTATCCTGTCGACCATCATCAACAAGGGTTATGTCTCAAAGCGTGGTCAGGCCCTAGTGCCAGAGTGGATTGCTTTTACGGTTACCCGCTTTCTTGAAGAAAACTTTGGCAAACTAGTTGACTATGCCTTCACCGCCCAGATGGAAGAGGACCTGGACCGAATTGCATCAGGTGAACTTGATCGAAGTACTTGGCTAAAGCAGTTCTACTTTGGTGGCGGCTCTGCTGAGGGTCTGCGACCAACAGTTGAAAACTTGGGGGATAGCGACCCTCGTGCCATCAACTCAATTGCGATTGCCCCGGATATCACTCTTAGGACTGGAAAGTACGGGCCATACATCGAGGTTATGGGATCACCAGAAGCCGAAGGTGCCGACGAAAACGGCCGCCGAATTGTCAATATTCCTGAAGGTTTGGCGCCAGATGAGCTGACCCCAGAAAAGGCTCAGCAGCTTATCGATGCACCGGTAATCACCGATCGCGTGCTTGGCGTGGACCCAGCTACTGGGTTCAACATCCTTTTCAAGGACGGCCGCTACGGCCCATACGTGACGCTAGATGATGAGCACGCCGCCAAGCCAAAGACCGCGTCTCTGTTCAAGACCATGAGTCCAGAAAGCCTGACCCTCGAAGATGCAATTGCCTTGTTGTCGCTGCCGCGGGTAGTTGGCGTTGACCCAGAGTCGGGAACTCCAATCACCGCACAGAATGGCAAATTCGGCCCGTATCTGACGAAGGGCAAAGACTCGCGTTCGTTGGCTTCAGAGGATCAGTTGTTTTCACTTGATCTAGCTGGTGCGCTTGAGATTTTTGCTCAGCCCAAGTACGGAGGCCGCCGCACCGCTGCTACTCCGCTGAAGGAGTTCGGTGAGGACCCAGCTTCAGGTCTACCGGTAGTTGCCAAGACCGGCCAGTTTGGTCTTTACGTAACCGATGGTGCTGTTAATGCCACCGTGCCAAAAGACGAGAATCTCGAAGAGATGTCACCCGACACTGCGTTTGAGCTGCTGGCCATACGTCGAGAAAAACTTGGTCTTGAGCCGGGGGAGGCCCCAGCCAAGGCCGGCAAACCAAAGAAGAAGGTTGCCACCACTACCAAGGTGGTAAAGGCCGGAACACGAAAGAAGAAGTAGTGGCCGGTTGGTTTATATCGTTTGAAGGTATTGATGGCGTAGGCAAGTCCACCCAGGCTGACCTTCTAGAGCAGTATCTAACTGACCTTGGTGAGACTGTGGTTCGCACCTTTGAGCCAGGCGGCACAGAACTTGGTCAGGAGATCCGTCATCTGCTGCTGCACCGCAAAGGCGATGTCGCTCCGCGCGCAGAAGCCCTGCTTTACGCGGCTGACCGCGCCCATCACGTGGCAACGAAAGTTCGCCCAGCACTCGAGGCGGGGCAGGTTGTCTTGACCGACCGGTACCTAGATTCGTCTATTGCTTATCAGGGTGGCGGCCGCGATCTCAAGCCTCAGCAGATTCGCGATCTTTCTCTTTTTGCCACCGATAACCTCCTTCCTCACCTCACGATATTGCTTGATCTAGATGCCGCTGCAGCTGCTGCTCGGCGTAATCAAACTGGTCAGGAGCCAGACCGCCTAGAGCGCGAAAAAATTGACTTCTTTGAAACCGTGCGCCAAACATTCTTAGACCTGGCAGCAGCAGAGCCTAACCGTTTCTTTGTTGTTGATGCCGGCACTTCGGTAGAGCAAATGCAACAGAGTATTCGTGCCCGAGTTGATCAACTATTGGCCAAGTAATGTCTGAGGCGCTAGATTTCAAGCCCGTCTGGAGCGGTCTCTTGGGGCAGCCAGAGGCGGTAAGTCAGCTGCAACAGGCTGTGCAGCACAAAGATCAGGGCGTGCACCATGCTTGGTTGATGACTGGCCCGCCGGGGTCTGGCCGCTCAAACCTGGCGCATGCATTTGCCGCTGCACTGCTTTGCCCAGAGAATGGCTGCGGTGAATGCAAGAGCTGCATTATGGCGGCTGCGGGCAGTCACCCAGACATATCTGTGTTGTCCACCGAACGAGTGGTTATTTCTATCGACGAAGTTCGTGACCTTGTGGCCAGCTCGCAGTTTGGTGGCTCGCTGGGAAAGCTGCGAATCATGTTGATTGAGGATGCCGACCGCATGCAGGAACGCTCATCAAACGTTCTTTTGAAGGCGCTCGAAGAGCCGCCGGCCGGCACAATTTGGTTGCTTTGTGCACCCTCTGAAGCCGATATGTTGCCGACTATTAGGTCACGTGTTCGCCGCGTTGGTCTGAAGGTGCCCGCCGTGCAAGAGGTTGCCAGACTGCTTGTGGAGCGCGATGGAATTGAGCCCAAGCTGGCTCTTCAGGTGGCTGCAGAATCACAAAGTCACATCGGCATGGCCAGGCGTTTGGCAACGAGTTCTGAGGCCAGAAGCCGCCGGCGTGAAACCTTGATGGCGGCTCTTGCCATCACCGGAGTCACCTCTGCAGTTAACACTGCTGAGCGTTGGTTGGACATTGCCAAAAAAGATGCCGAGGCTCTCACCCTTGAGCGCGATGCCGAGGAGAAGGCGGCGATGCTCAAATCTATGGGAATTCAGCCAGGTGAAGCCGTTCCAAATAATCTCAAGTCTGAGCTTCGTGCCATGGAAGAGGGGCAAAAACGCCGTGCCACCAGAAGCGTGCGCGATGGGCTAGACCGCATTTTGGTTGACTTGTTGTCGCTGTACCGTGATGTGCTGACTGTGCAACTTGCTGCTCAGGTGCCGTTGGTCAACGAGGACCTTCGATCGGGCATCACCGAGTTGGCGCAGTCTTCAACCAGCGCCGAAACCCTAAAAAAGCTCGATGCCATTGCCGTGGCACGAATTCGTATTGATTCAAACGTGCGTGACCTGATGGCTCTTGAAGCTCTGGCCGTTGCCCTGAGAAAAAAGAGCCTCTAATGACTGCTTGGTTTAGGGCGCTGGCGATAGCCGTCACCGGGGTGTTATTTTTCACCGGTTGCACCCAGGTCATTGATGGTCCAAAATCTATTTCAGATTCTTCGATTCCGGCTGAATTGCAGTCGTTTTATACGCAAAATGTGGATTGGTCAGCCTGCGGTGGCGAGCAAACCTACTGCGGTGAGGTTCAGGTTCCGCTGGATTGGCAGAAGCCTTCGGCTGGCGAACTTACCCTCGCGGTAGCATTCCGCAAGGCTGATAACTCAGATTCTCTGGGCTCTATTATTTTCAACCCAGGTGGGCCAGGTGGCTCGGGTTACACCTGGATCACAGAGTCTGCCGACCAATTAGGCACAGCAGATTTGCGCGCCAATTACAACCTCGTGGGTTTTGATCCTCGTGGCGTTGGGGCCAGTGAGCCAAAGGTGGTTTGCCTAGATAACCAGGGCACTGACAATCTGCTCTACGGTCAGAGCTCAGCGCCGCTGAATAGTGCTGCAGATATTGCTGCCACGCGTGAGACATACAAAAACTTTGCGCAAGCGTGCCTCGAAAACACCGGACCAAACTTGAGCTACATCGATACCGTATCGGCGGCTCGAGACATGGATGTCTTGCGTTCCGTCTTTGGTGAAGAGCAAATCAATTACCTGGGCTTCAGCTATGGCACCTTTTTGGGCGCCACCTACGCAGAGCTTTACCCAAGCAGAGTGGGGCGCATGGTTCTTGACGGGGCCATTGACCCAACCCTTAGTGACGAAGAACAGAGCATTGGGCAACTTATTGGCTTTGATCAGGCGCTAAAGAATTATTTGGTTGATTGTCTGGGGTCATCGGACTGCCCATTTAGCGGGTCTTTAGAATCGGCCCAGCGTCAGATTTCTTACCTCTTGAGAGCGCTCG
>JBEEOK010000016.1:0-15912 GCA_041191645.1 Actinomycetota bacterium
TCTCTGAAACACCCAATCGGTGTGCTTTAAATTGGTTCACCGAGGCCTCTGACGGGTAGCCAATTGCCACCCCACAAAGCAACCGATACTGCCGCGGAACCTCAAATTCGCCACGCACCACATCACTCCAGATGGCAACCGCACCTTGTGCGCAGGTGCCTAGGCCGCGAGCGTGCGCGCCAAGCATTAGGTTTTGCATAAACAGGCCGGCGTCTGAGGCTGAAAAAATGTCCAGGCTACTGTGCACAAACACAAATAGTTCGGTGGGTGCACCAAAGAATTCGTAGTTTTTGGCCCACTGGGCATCGCGCCCAGCTTTGTCACCGCGTTCAACCCCAAGGGCTGCGTAAAGCTCTTTGCCAACTCGTGCGGCACGGCCTTTTAGTTCGGCGGGGTAGGGCTTGGCAATCATGCGGTTGCTGGTTGGTAGGCCGTATCGGGTCACCGCTAACTTCAGCTTGGGCCAAAAACCGCCAATGCGGGCAGCTGAGAGCGCAGCCCAACGGCTCAAAAACTCGGCACTGATTCGGTCACGGGTTTCACCACTGGCTACTGCCACCAAAAACGGGCGCGTGTTTGACCAGCTTGGTGCGGTCAGGGCGTCGGTCAGCAGGGCGTCAATAATCTCGGGCGGTACCGGCGTGGGTAAGAAATCTCTGGTGCTGCGGCGTGATGCGGCAAATTCTGACCACTGCTCTGGGGTTATTTTCGACACACTCAAAACCTAATCCATGGATAGATAAGAAGCGGGAACAAAATTTTGTCAAGTGGTGGTTTACTTATCTTGTGAGTATTTCAAAAGACATCAAATTTGGCCTAGACACCTTTGGTGATATGACCAATGATCTGCAGGGCAACCCTCAGCCAGCAGGAGTTGTTTTGCGCAACGTGGTTGAGCAGGCAAAGTTGGCCGATGAGCTGGGCATTGACGCATTCAACGTGGGTGAACACCACCGCGATGACTTTGCGGTCTCGGCTCCAGACACAATGCTGGCCGGCATCGCGACCGTGACCAAGAACATCACCTTGGGCACCGGGGTTACCGTGCTATCGAGCGAGGACCCAGTGCGGGTTTACCAGCGTTTTGCCACAATTGACGCGTTATCTAATGGCCGAGTCGAGATCACTGCTGGCCGCGGGTCATTCACCGAGTCTTTTCCGCTCTTTGGCTATAACCTCAGTGACTACAACGTTCTGTTCGAAGAGAAGTTAGAACTGCTGGTGCAGCTATGGGGCGAGAAGGCCATCACTTGGTCTGGCACCACCCGCAGCTCGTTGACCAATCAAGAGATTTACCCAAAGACAGAGCGTGGCCGCATGGGCATTCGTGTTGGTGTGGGTGGTAGCCCAGAGTCAGTTATGCGCGCTGCCCGCTTGGGTTTGCCGTTGGCGTTGGCTATCATCGGCGGCGACCCAGCCCGGTTTGCCCCGTTCGCTAACCTTTACCGTCAGCAATTGGCCGAGATGGGTAAAGAGCAGTTACCGATCTCGATTCACTCACCTGGGCACATTGCTCTTGACGACGAGCAGGCGGCTAATGAACTTTGGCCGGCATACCTAGCTGGCTTTGGCCGTATTGGTCAAGAACGCGGATGGGCTCCGCCGACTCCACAGCACTTTATGAGTGAGGTTATTCATGGGTCAGTTTATGCCGGCTCACCAGAGACCGTGGCCAAGAAGATTGTTCACGCCGTTACCTCGGTTGGGGCAACCCGCTTTGACCTCAAGTACGCCAATGGGCCAATGCCGCACGAGCGTCTAATGAAGTCAATCGAGCTTTACGGTACCGAGGTTATTCCTCGTGTTCGCAAGTTGCTCGAGGCCTTCGAGTAACAACGTAATTCCAAGTTCAAACGCCTGATTGCTAGGTAAACCGTTGCTGACCTGCTCTGGCGTTGCTGTCGCGTCACCGCTAACGACTCCAAGGCTATCGGCTTGAATGCGCTGTTGTTCGTGCCAAACCTGACCCAAAATTAGGTGCAAAATTGCTGCTGCTGCAGTCTCTGCCGTTGCCGGTTCAAAATCACCCAATTGCAAGGCCCTGGCCAAACGCCCTTGAGCCTGATTGGCGCCTAAGCCCAATGCCAAGGTGCTGCTAACCACCTCGGCGCCATCGCGAAAAGCCAATAGTGCATCTCGCAGGGCCTCGGCCTCGGCGCGTGTCGCGCTCTTCCAGCTGAGGTCAGCCGGCACCTCTCGGGCGCGGTCAATGATCTCGTCGGCAATCGTGGCCAACAGGGTCTGCTTATTTACAAAGTGCCAATACAAGGCGCTCGGCTGAACATCAAGGGTGGCGGCCAGCCTGCGCATGGTTAGGTCTGGCAGGCCATATTCATCAAGAATATTCATGGCCGCAGCCAGCACATCACCGCGTGAGTGGCGCAAAGTTTTGCCGGCCGATTCGTTAAAGTTGCTCATTTCTAAATCAGTCTACTATGCTCTTGAACAGTGTTCAGGTTTCCCCTAGCCTGACAACCTAAGGAGCCCCAACCATGTCAAAGCGCACCCCGCTACAAGCCCGTGACCTTTCCCGTATTGCCGTATTTGCAGCCTTGATTGCTGTGCTTGGCCTACCTGGCACCATTCCACTGTTTGGTGGCTCGGTTCCAATTTCGGCACAGACTCTTGGCGTAATGCTGGCCGGTGCAGTGCTTGGCCCATGGCGAGGTGCCATCACCATTGTAGTTTTTGAGCTTCTTGTCTTGGCTGGTTTGCCGCTGCTTGCTGGTGGCCGCGGGGGTGCCGGTGTATTTGTTGGCCCAACCGTTGGTTTCCTAATCGGCTGGGTAGTTGGTGTCATCGTGATCGGTATCGTTGTTCAGGCCCACGTTCGCAAGCCGGGTGTTATCCGCTCAGTAATCGGTTTTGTACTTGGCGGAATCGTGGCAATCTACGCCTTCGGAATTCCATTCATGTCTTTGATTTTGGGCATTTCGCTTACCGAGGCTTTGGTAGGGGCATCAGTATTCTTGATTGGCGACGGCATTAAAGTCGTTGTAGCAACGGTTGTAACACTTGCGCTTTACCGCGCCTATCCAAAGGCATTCAGTAACTAAGCATGGGGTCAAATAACACCATCAGCTTCAACCAGGTTTGGGTCAAATACGGCTCAAAGACGGTTTTGCGCAACCTGAATTTTTCGGTCAATCAGCGCAAGATAGGCGTGATTGGCCTCAACGCATCGGGCAAGTCTACGGCGGTCCGGTTGCTCAACGGCATTGTCAAGGTCAGCGAGGGCCAGGTGCTGGTTCACGGCATTGACCCTGCAAAAGACCCAAAGGCTGCCCGCCAAGAGGTTGGCTTTATCTTTAGCAACCCAGACCTGCAGATCATCATGCCGACCGTGTTTGAAGACGTAAAGTTTTCGCTGCGTCACAGTGGTCTAAGCAAAGAGCAGATCAAAGAGCGCACCCGTGCAGCTCTGATTAAGTTTGGCTTGCTTGAGGTTGCCGAAGATCCAGCCCACTCGTTAAGCGGTGGCCAAAAGCAACTCTTAGCTATTTGCGCAATCTGGGTCGCAAACCCAGGGCTAATTGTTGCCGATGAGCCAACCGCTCTGCTAGATGCCTACAACGCCCGCCAAGTAGCAAACCTGCTGCTTGATGAACTTGAGCAACAGGTGGTCCTGGTTACCCACGACATGTCTTTGGCTGCTCGCTGCGACGTGGTCTTGCGTTTTGAAAATGGCCGACTTGAAGAGATTGGTGAGCCTGACCGGGTTATTGCCAACTACTTGGCCGCGGTCTAAACATCCATGATCAGTGTTTATCGAGCGGGTAATAGCCTGATTCACCGAATTCCAACCGGTGCCAAACTTTTGGCATTTATGGTGTTTGTTTTTGCCATTACGTTGGTCGTTAGAAACCCAGTGGCCTTGGCCATTGGCTCTGCAGTTTTCGTGGCCGTCTACCTGCTTGCCGGGTTCAGCCTCAAGAACCTAATCGGTGATGTCTGGCACACCCGCTACCTCGTGCTCTTCATGGTTATTCCACAGTTGATATTTCTGACGCCAGAGCTAACCCTGATTAACACCGGTCGTGTTCTGCTGGCCGTGCTGTTTGGCACGCTGCTCTCACTAACCACCAGAACTTCAGACATTCTTGACTCGCTCGATGCGCTCTTCAAATTGGGTCGCAAACCATGGGCGCCAGAGTGGCTGGGCCTGCTGCTAGCAATCACAATCACGACGATTCCAATTTTGGCTGGCTTTGTTAAGAACGTGCGCGAGGCGCAAATTGCCAGAGGAGCACGCCCAAGAGTTATGCGAATGGCGTTGCCGGTATTGGTTCTCTCTCTAAAGCATGCTGATGATCTGGCCGATGCCATGTCGGCTCGTGGCATTGCCGCCTAAGACAGTCCGGCTAAAGCCACCACATAAAATTCAGAGTTTTAGCTGGGCCAAAGAGTGCGCAATTGCGCTCGCCGAAGTCTCAAATAGCAGCTGCTCAGACGCATCCATTGGCACATCAATCGCCTTGACGGCACCCTGGCGGTTCACCAAAGTCGGCACCGACATGGCAATGCCGCTGACACCCCGATAGTTCTCGAGCACAGCACTAACCGGAATGATCGCGTTCTCATCACGAATAATTGCCTCGACAATTCGAGCTCCAGACAAACCAATAGCGTAGTTGGTGGCACCCTTGCCTTCGATCACTCGGTAGGCGGCGGTTTTCACTGAGTGCGCCAACTCATCAAGGTCAGTGCGGGTCAGCGAAGAACCGGTGTCGGTAATCCACTTGTCCAAAGGAACCGGACCAATGTGAGCCTGGCTCCACAGTGCAAATTCGCTGTCGCCGTGCTCGCCAATAATCAGAGCGTGAATGCTGTCGGTGCTCACGCCAAGCTTTGAACCCAGCAACCAGCGCAGGCGTGACGAGTCAAGCACAGTGCCAGATGAAAACACTCGATTAGACGGCAAACCAGTCAGCTTGAGCGCAGCAGTAGCCAACACATCACACGGGTTAGTTACCAGCAGAATAATTGCGTGAGGTGAGTGTTCGAGTAGCTTTGGCAGCATGCCCTCGAGAATGCCAAAGTTCACTCCGGCCAATTCCAAACGAGTTTGCCCAGGGTTTTGCTTGGCTCCCGCGGTAATCACAATTACGTCTGAGTTTTCGGTCAGGGCAATGTCAGTGCCGCCGCTAATTGACGAGGCGCCGGTGAACTGGGTGCCGTGAGCTAGGTCAAGAACCTCAGCGGTTACCTTGGCCTCGTTGATGTCATACAAAACCACCTCACGCGCAGATTCACGAATGAGCATGGCGTAGGCCAAAGAAGCGCCAACAGACCCGGCACCAATCACCGATACCTTGGAGCCGCGCAAGTGCATTTTAGACCTTGGCTAGTGCATTAAGTGCTGCAGCCTTGGCTTCTTCTGCCGAGGTAGCGGCCAAAACCTTGTTGGCAACCTCTTTGCAGTCGGCTAGGTCTAGTGAGGCCAGTGCGTTGCGCACCACGGTCACCTGAGACTTTGAAACGCTCACCGAGGTAATACCCAAACCGGCTAGCACCACAGCAAATGCTGGGTCAGATGCGCTCTCGCCGCAAACACCCACAGAGATTCCTGCCTTCTTGCCACCGTCGGCAACGCGGGCCAGGGTTCTGATCAAGCCAGGCTGCCAGTGGTTTAGCAGTGCACCCAGCGATGGGTTCATGCGGTCAGCGGCAAATAGGTACTGAGACAAGTCGTTGGTGCCAATGCTCACAAAGTCAACAATGCCTTCAAGCTGGTCGACCATGGCAGCGATCGATGGGGTCTCGACCATTACGCCAACCCTGTAGCCACCAATGCTGCGGGCTAGGTCTGCAAACTGCTTGGCTTCTTGAACGGTAGCGATCATCGGGGCCATAACCCAAACCTCGCGACCAGTTGCTAAACGTGCAGCCTCAAGGCTGGTCAGCTGATCCTCAATGAACTGGCGGTGGTCTTGAATCAAGCGGAAGCCACGAACACCCAGCGATGGGTTCTCTTCGTGAGGCATGTGCAAGAAAGGAACTGGCTTGTCTGAACCGGCATCAATGGTGCGAACCACGATTGGGCCCTCAGGTGCGGCAGCCAAGATCTCGCTGTAGCTGGCAACCTGCTGGTCAATGCTCGGGGCAGTGTTAGCCGAAAGATAAAGCAACTCGGTGCGGAAAAGGCCAACACCCTCGGCAAGAGTGTCTGCTGCAGCGCCCTGGGCATCGGCCAAGGTTCCAATGTTCGCGCGAACCGGAATGACCGGGTTCTCGTTTAGAGCAACAAACTCAATAGCCTTGGTGGCCAAGCTTTCGTCTGCTGTGGTCACCACGCGGTCGCCAACAGGGTCAACCAATACGGTGTCGCCGTTAACAAGATCGGCGGCAGCTGCACAAGAAACCACAGCTGGAATGCTGCGTGAGCGGCAGATGATAGCGGTGTGGCTGGTTGGCCCACCCTTCATGGTGATTACACCAACCACGGCCTTCGTGAACTGAGCGGTGTCAGCTGGGCTGAAGTCGTCGCCAACCAGCACAATGCGGCCAGTTTCAGGCAAGATCAATGCCATCTCAATGCCGGCAAGGTCAGCCTGCACACGCTTTGAAAGGTCTTGAAGGTCCTTTACGCGCTCGTCAAAGTCAGGGTCGCCGCCAAGTAGTTCGGCAAAGGTGTCTACAGACTTGCCGTAGGCAGCACCTGCAGTCCAGCCGTCTTCAATGTTTGATTCGGCCAGCTCGAAAAGCTCTTCGTCTTCTAGCAAGAACTTCAGCGCTTCAAAGATCTCGGCGGTGGTTCCGCCAGCGCGCTCGCCGAGGGTGTCAAGAGTGTTTGAAACGTTGGCAATCGCTTGCTTCAGGGCAGCCTTTTCTTCGTCGGCAGACTTAGATGACTTGCTCCACTCAGGCAGTGGTGCCTGAGCCTTTACAACGTGAACTTCGCCAACGGCAGAGTTAAGGCCGACACCTAGGCCAGATAGAACGGTGCCCTGAGCTAGAGACAAGTTACTAGCCCTTCAAGAACTCTTGAATCTGGCTGTGCAGGTCAGCTGCAACAGCAGAGTCTTCGGTCTCAAACTGAAGGGTCAGCTTCTCGCCGGTTTTGATCTTCAATGACATCAGCATTAGCGCTGAGTTTGCCTTAACGAATTCTTCGCCTGGGCGACCGATGGTGATGGTCAAGCCTGACTCTTTTACTAGCTTCACAATCTGGCTAGCTGGGCGAGCGTGCAGACCAATTGGGTCAAGAACCTCAACCTCTAGAGCGATAACAGACATTGAATACTCCGTTTTTATATAAGTGAGTGGGGTGAACGTACAGTTTCCCACACATTTACTCACGGATACAACACCGCAGTTATCCGTCTAAATGGACAATTTTGGGGCTAGTCTTCATTTGTATCTTTTCTACAAAAACAAATTGTTACTTTCTCGCATCTTTTAACACTTTTGGGCAAGCGCTTACAGCGATGCTCAGTATGGTTATCACGGGTTAGTAACAACAAAGCTTCCAAAGGAGCAAGCAATTTGAGTACAGCTATTACCACTGCAGACATCGTCATCATCGATATCGAAGCAAGCACGAAAGAAGAGGCAACCCGTCTTCTTGCTGAGCGTTTGCTAGCTGCAGGTCGCATCACCGAGATCGAGGGTTACCTCGAAGCAGTCGCAAAGCGCGAAGAACACTTCCCAACTGGCATCGAGGGTGGCATTGCTATTCCTCACGCACAGAGCGACCTTGTAGTCACCCCTTCTGTTGCTGTTGCAACCACCGAAAAGGGAATCGACTTTGGAGCCGAGGACGGCTTGTCGCACCTTATCTTCTTGATCGCTGCACCAGCTTCTGGCGACAGCGCACACCTATCAATCCTTGCTTCGCTTGCACGTAAAGTCATGCACGAAGAATTCCGCGACGCACTGCGCGCCGACAAGAGTGCTGCGTCAATCGCAGAGACCGTTACCCGAGAGGTTCAGTAATCATGGCAAAAATCGTTTGTGTCACATCATGCATCACCGGCATTGCCCACACCTACATGGCAGCCGAGGCTCTAGAGCAGGCTGGCAAGAAGCTAGGTCACGAGGTAATCGTTGAGACCCAGGGTTCAGCAGGTTCAAACCCGCTAAAGCAAGACGTCATTGATTCTGCAGACGCAGTGATCTTTGGTGTTGACCTAGAGGTTGTTGGCCGCGAGCGTTTCAACGGCAAGCCATACGTAGAGGTTCCAGTGGCCAAGGCCATGCGCGGTGCAACTGCGCTAATCACCGAGGTTCTAGAGGCTGCTGCCAACGGAACCGCCAAGCGTGTTGGCAATGAAGTTTCTGCTGCTCAACCAGCAGAGAAGGAGAAGGCGGCAGAGAAGCCATCTTCAGAGAAGAAGGGCGGCTTCCTCGGAGGCCTCTTCGGCAAGAAGTAAGTAAACAAAAAATTTGGGACCACGCCCCGTGGGCCCAAACCTCAAACTAGAGAGCTAATAGGAGACTCATAGTGAGTAACGCATCAATCGGAACCCGCATCCGCCAGTGGCTGATGACCGGTGTTTCATACATGATTCCTTTCGTAGCAGCCGGCGGTATTTTGATCGCTCTTGGCTTCCTTCTTGGAGCAGCTGCTGCAGGTACCGATGGTATCCACGCCTACGACGCAGCAAAGATGGGTGTTCCAACCAACGAGGGTGGAGCAGTAACCGGATTTGACCTGCTAAACGTAGGTAACTGGGCATTCATCATCTTCTGGCTAGGTAAGGCTGCATTCGCATTCTTCGTGCCAGTACTAGCTGGTTACATTGCATTCGCAATTGCTGACCGTCCTGGTATCGCACCTGGCTTCGTTGCTGGTGCACTTGCAACCGGTCTAGACGGCAACCCATTGGGTACCGGCACCGGCTTCCTTGGCGCAATCGCTGGTGGTTTCATCGCTGGTTTTGCTGCTCTATGGATCAGCCGTTGGCCAGTAGCTAACTGGATCAAGCCAGTTATGCCAGTAGTTGTTATTCCTCTACTAGCTTCGATCATTGCCGGTGTTGCAATGGTTCTAGTTCTAAAGACCCCAATTGGTGCTCTTGTTACCGGTCTAACCGAGTGGCTAAACGGCATCTCAACTGCAGGTCTAGTTGTTCTAGGTATCGTTATCGGTCTAATGATGGCATTCGACATGGGTGGCCCAGTTAACAAGGTTGCTTACACCTTCGGTGTAACCGGTCTTGCTGCTGCTGGTGCAGTTGCTTCAGCAACCGAGTTCCAGGTTATGGCTATCGTTATGGCTGCAGGTATGACTCCTCCACTAGGTCTTGCACTTGCAACCACTCTTCGCAAGAGCCTATTCACCGAGTCAGAGCGTGAAAACGGTAAGGCTGCATGGCTACTAGGTGCATCATTCATCTCTGAAGGTGCAATCCCATTCGCTGCTGCTGACCCACTACGCGTTATTCCATCAATCATGCTTGGTTCTGGTGTAACCGGTGCTCTAGTTGCAGTATTCGGCAACGAGCTACGCGCTCCTCACGGTGGTATCTTCGTATTCCCACTAGTGAGCAACGCTCTAACCTACGTGCTAGCAATCCTTATTGGTACCGCTGTTACTGCTCTTGCAGTAGTAGTTGCCAAGGGTATCGGCGCAAAGAAGGACTAGTCGAAAGACAGTTACCTTTTAGGTATCAACGCGAAAGGGCTCAGCAGAAATGCTGGGCCCTTTTGCCATAAACTTGGGCAGGTGAACCACATGGAAATCGCAGAATATGCAGCGCAGCATGGGCTAAAGCGCATGGGTGCACGCCCGCCTTTTGGCACCTATCTAAAAGATGCCTGGGCCCGCCGCGACTTTGCCATCGCGCTTTCAAAATTCACCAACGATGCCCTAAATGCGCGCAACCGCCTTGGCCGCTGGTGGATGGTTCTGTTGCCAACCATTCAGGCCACAACCTACGGCCTAATCTTCGGCATCATCTTGGGTGACAACCGCCCTGACAATTTCTTGCCGTTCCTGTTTACCGGCGTATTTTTGTTCTCGTTCTTTTCATCCAGCTTTTCAACTGGTGCTAGCTCACTGACCAGCAACAACGGGTTGGTCAAGAGCCTCAGCTTTCCGCGCATTCTGTTGCCAATCTCGGCGGTTATTCGCCAGCTGATTAACCTGCTGCCGCAGATCGCGGTTTTGCTCGTGCTTGTAGTCATCATTCAGCGCCAGGTCACCTGGAGTTGGTTTGGTCTGATTCCGGTAGTGCTTCTGATGATTGTGTTTAGCGCCGGCCTAGCCATGGTCTCTGCCCGCCTAACCACTCAGGTTCGTGACTTCTCAAACCTCATTCCTTTTATCACCCGCATCATGTTCTACACCAGCGGCATTTTCTTCAGCATCGATAGCCTGCTCGATGAGTACCCAACCTTGATGGCCATCATGAAGTGGAACCCGGTCTATGACTTCATTGAGCTAGGCCGTGGCGCATTGGTCACAGGCCACAGCATGGAACCTCAGCTGTGGATCGGGGCATCGGTGTGGGCATTTGGCCTGTTCATCTTGGGCACCGTTTACTTCTGGAAAGCCGAGGAACGTTATGGCCGAGATTAAGCCGGTTGATGGCCGCAAGCCTGTGGTCATAGTTGACGACGTTCACATTATTTATAAGGTCTATGCCTCGGGCAAGCGTGCCGTTGGCGAGAACGGCCGCAATGGCCTGCTCAAAAAGAAGACCCAATTGCGCGAGGTTCACGCGGTCAAGGGCGTTAGCTTTGTGGTTTACGAGGGTGAGTCGGTTGGCCTAATCGGCAGCAATGGCTCGGGCAAGTCGTCATTGATGCGCGCGGTTTCTGGCCTAACCCCAATCGACCAAGGCAACATTTACGCCTCGGCCCGCCCAACTCTTTTGGGTGTGGGTGCGGCTCTCTTGCCTAATCTTTCGGGCGAGAAAAACATCTTGCTCGGTGGAATGGCCATGGGTCTTGACCGCAAAGAGGCCGATGCCTCAGTTGATGCAATTACCGAGTTTGCCGGCCTTGAGCAGTTCATCGAGCTGCCAATGCGCACGTATTCTTCTGGCATGTCAGCGCGTTTACGCTTTGCGATTGCTGCCCACCGCGATCACGACATTTTGATTATTGACGAGGCTTTGGCCGTGGGTGACCAGGCGTTCAGAAACCGCTCAGAGGCCCGCATGCGCGAAATGAAAGACAGCGCCGGAACCGTGTTTTTGGTGAGTCACAGCATGAAGTCGATCATTGACACTTGCACCCGCGTGATTTGGCTTGAAAAGGGTGTGCTGCGCATGGACGGCAACCCAGAAGAAGTGGTTGCGGCCTACAACGCGGCAAACGGCTCAACCACGGTCGATTAATCGTGGCGGGCAAGGCAGCGAAGCCAGGCGGGGCATCACCCTTGGCAGTACAACCTATCTCGGTGATCATGCCGGTCTTGAATGAGGCCGGGCACCTTGCCGATGCAGTGCAAAGTGTTCTCGCACAAAATTACGTCGGTGAACTCGAACTACTTTTGGCGCTTGGTCCTTCGACTGATGGCACAAATCTGATTGCGGCCGAATTGGCGGCGGCCGATTCTCGAATTCGTCTAATTGATAACCCTCGGGGGCTAACTACGGTTGGATTGAACGAGGCCATTCGCCAGAGCCGCTTTGACATCATCATTCGCATTGATGCCCACTCAGAGCCAGCCGAGGGGTATTTTGCCAACGGCGTGCGCATTTTGATTGAGCAAAAAGCCGACCTTTTGGGTGGCATCATGGATGCCCGCGGGCGCAGTGCTTTTCAAAAAGCCACAGCCTGGGCTTACACCAGCCGATTTGGAATAGGCGGCGCTAACTTTCACGTGGGTGGCCAGGCTGGCGAAGCCGAAAGCGCATACCTGGGCATCTTTCAAAAGTCGGCGCTCACCAGGGTTGGTGGCTACGACGAAACCATTATTCGCGGTGAAGACTGGGAGCTAGCCCAGCGCATTAAGGCCACCGGGGGATTGGTCTGGTTTAGCCCTGAGCTGCGAGTGGTCTATTGGCCACGCGGCCGCTTTGACCGCCTGGTCAAACAGTTTTATTCAACCGGGGTTTGGCGCGGAGACCTCACCAAGCGTGATCTCAAAAACGCGCCTATCCGCTACTTTGCACCACCGGTTTTGGTGGCTGCTGTCATTGCTGGCCTGTGGTTGGTTCTTGCCGGCTGGCTGATTGGCATCTTGCCTCTGGCTGGCTACCTAATGGGCGCCGCCGGTCTAGCCGCAACTGCCAAAGGGCTGAGCCTAAAGTCACGAGTGGCCCTGCTGATTGTGTTGCCAACCATTCACTTCAGCTGGGGTTGGGGTTTCTGGGTTGGCTTCTTTAAGGGCGCTGGTCAAACGATCGATAAGAGCCGTGTTGCCGGTGCCCCCAACATCGACAAGAGCAGAGCCAGCAAATGAGCGCGTTGCTTCAGGGGTACTCGCCGGCCCGAATTATTGGGGCACTAAATCGCCGCCGGGCCGATCTATTTAGAAAAGCCATCTACCGGCCGCAAGACACCCGCCAGTTGCTTGATGCGGTTTTGTTCGAGTCTTTTCAGGGTGAGTCAGTCAGCGACAGCCCGCTAGATATTTTCAATGAACTAAAGCGCACGCGCCCAGAACTCAAGTTTTACTGGACCATTCGCAAGGGAAAGACCCAAGCGCCGCAGGGGAGTATCGGGGTGGTTTGGGGTTCACCGCAGTGGCTCAAGGTTTTGGCCACCGCCAAGTATTTGGTGAATAACAACAACTTTCCTTGGTACTTTCGCAAGGTCTCTGGCCAGGTTTATTTGCAGACCTGGCACGGCACCCCGCTCAAGCGGCTGGGCCGCGATATTCAGGGCAACGGGCCGTCAAAGAACTACCTAGCCACCATGGATCGCGAGGCGGCGGCATGGGATTACCTGATTTCGCCGAGCCCATATTGCACCCAGATTTTTCCGAGCGCGTTCAACTACTCGGGCAACATTCTTGAGGCTGGATACCCTCGCAACGACCGCCTAGCATTGCAGCCTGAAGGCGTGCGCGAGCGAGTGCGCCAGCAGCTTGGCGTGACAGACCCGGCCGAGTGGTTGGTGCTCTATGCCCCAACTTGGCGCGACTACAAGGTGAGTGCCACTGGCAACTGGCAAGCAGTTAACTACCTGGGCAAAGACACCCCAATGCCGGCCGGGGTGCGCATGATGTTCCGTGGCCACCACCTCACCCACGGCGCTCACAATTCTGCAGTAGCTGGCAAAGCTATTGATGTGACTAATTACCCCGATGTCGCCGAGCTCTACCTGGCCGCCGACGCTCTGGTCACTGACTATTCATCGGTGATGTTTGATTTCACCGTGACCGGAAAACCGGTGTTTTTCTTGGTGCCAGACCTTGAGCGCTACGAGGCCGAGCGCGGTTTCTATTTTGATTTCAGAGCCGAGGCGCCGGGGCCGGTATGCAGCACGGTAGAAGAGTTGCTGAGTGCGCTAGAGGCGGTCAAGGCCGGCGGTGCCCGCGAATACACCAGTCGTTACCAGCAGTGGCAGCAAAAGTTCAACTCACTCGAAGACGGCAAGGCAGCCGCCAGAGTGGTTCAGACGGTCTTTGCAAAGTAGTCTTGAACGCATGTCAAAACAGGTTGTAATTCTCGCTGCCGGCATGGGCACCCGACTTGCTCGCCCGCTGCCAAAGCCGCTAACTCAGCTGCGCGATGGCCGCTCAATCATGAAGCAGCAGTTTGACAACATCGATGCCGCCTTTGGCGAGACCAGCCGCGTGATGATCGTGGTGGGTTTCAAGCTCGAGGCAATCATCGAGAGGTTTCCTGAGGCAACCTTTGTTTACAACGAGTTTTACGACCAAACCAACACCTCGAAGAGCCTGCTAAAGGCGTTGCGTGCATCTGGTGATGGCGGAGTGCTTTGGCTCAACGGAGACGTGGTTTTTGACCCTCAGGTTTTGGTGCGCGTCACCCCGCTCATGAATGCCAACCAGAGTTTTGTGGTGGTCAACACCGCCAAGGTCAGCGACGAAGAGGTTAAATACACACTCGACGCAGATGGCCTGATTGCCCAGCTCTCCAAGCAGGTAGTTGGCGGTTTGGGTGAGGCTGTTGGTATCAACTATGTAGCTGCTCAAGACAAGGCGGCCCTGATTCAGCGCCTAATGCAGGTTGACGACACCGATTATTTTGAGCGCGGAATCGAGTTGGCTATCGAGAAAGATGGCCTCAAGTTTCAGGCCGTAGACATCAGTGACCTCTACGCAGTAGAAGTTGACTTTGCCGAAGACCTAGAGCGCGCTAACGAAGTTATCTAGTAGCTGTCTTGGTGGCGGCTACTGCCACAAACAATCGCTGTTTAGGCGTTCCAGGCGCTTTCAATAATGTCGTGCAGGTTGCGCTTTGCGCTCCAGCCCAAAGTTTCGCGAATGCGTGAAACATCGGCTGCCAAATATGGCGGGTCACCAGCTCGGCGTGGTTGAACATCAATTTTGAAATCAATGCCAGAAACCTTCTTGATCTCATCAAGAACTTCAAACACACTCGACCCAGCACCGGTGCCTACGTTAAACGTGGCGTGCGGGCGGTCATCGCGCTCAAGGTAATCAAGGGCACTTAGGTGCGCCTCGGCAAGGTCGTGCACGTGAACATAATCGCGCACGCAGCTGCCGTCTGGGGTTGGGTAGTCATCACCAAAAACCACAGGGTCTATACCTGAGCGCAGGGCGGCAAAAACAATCGGCACCAGGTTGGCCACAGCGGTGTCAGCGAGGTCTGGCCAGCCGGCACCGGCCACGTTAAAGTAGCGCAGGTTCGCGCCACGCAAACCCCAGGCGCGGGCAGCGTTGGCCACCATCCACTCACCAATTAGTTTGGTCTCGCCATACGGGTTAATCGGCTTGCACTCTAGGTCTTCTGAAACCGCCGGAACATCTGGCATGCCGTATGTTGCAGCCGAAGAAGAGAAGACCAGCTTGGTTACTCCCGCGGTGCGCATTGCGCCCAGCAGGTGGGCCATGCCGCTGATGTTCTGCTCGTAGTACCACTCCGGCACCTCGACTGACTCGCCAACCTTTTTGCGGGCGGCCAAGTGAATCACGGCATCGATCTTCTCTAGCTTGAACATCTCGGTTAGCAATACCTGTGCCTCTGGTGCAGCTAGGTCCAGCGGCAATAGTTTGGCACCGCCAAGGCGCTCAATCACGCCGGCGCTCATGTCGTCAATAACAACAACCTCGTCACCGCGCTGCTGCAGCAGTCGAACAACGTGTGAGCCAATGTATCCGGCGCCGCCGGTAACTAAAACCTTCATGTCTAAAAGTCTATTGACTGGACTAGGGTGGACTAACTAAAGTTTGAGCATGACCAAAATCGTAAACATGCACGAGGCAAAGACCAATTTCTCTCGCTTAGCCGAGTCGGTCCAGGCGGGTGAAGAGGTAATCATTGCCAGAGCAGGCAAGCCATTCATGAAGCTGGTTTCATATTCACCACAGCGTTCTACATTTGGCCTACTTGAAGCTGAATTTGCCAGTATTGATGCCGATGAACTAATGGGCATCGATGAAGACATTCAAAGAATGTTCTACGGCGAGGATTGGAACGTTTCCAATGCTTCTGCTTGACACTCACGTCTGCGTTTGGTGGGCGCAGCGTAACCGGCGTTTAGGCAAAGTGGCCCATGACATCATCGACTCGTCTGAAGTCGTGAATTACTCGGCCGCCTCGATTTTTGAAATGGAACTGAAGCGTTCAAAAATGGGGCTGATGCCGCAAAATTTGGCCGATGAATTCACTCGTCTTGGTTTCGTTGAGATTCCAATTTCGGGTGCCGATGCCGCCACTATTAAGCAGTTACCTGAACTCGTTGGTCATGACCCATTCGATCTATTGCTGCTTGCACAGGCCAAGAATAGAAATCTGCAATTTCTTACGGCAGATCGAACAATCTTGTCGCGAAATTACCCGTGGGTCATCGACGCCAGCACCTAAA
>JBEEOK010000017.1:0-19686 GCA_041191645.1 Actinomycetota bacterium
CGCCAACCTTGACCACACCAGAAGAGATTTGGCCAGCGTATCCGCGGTAATCACGGTATTGATCGGCATCGATGCCATTGGCCAACCCACCCTGTGGGCGAATCACCAACTGCACTGGAAAACGGAAAGCCTCGTTTTCTGACTCAAGTTCATCGATGGCAGGCAACTGCTCAAGCAATTCGATCAGGGTTGGGCCGTCATACCAAGGGGTCTTGGCTGAACGCTCAACAACGTTGTCACCCTCGAGTGCCGAGACCGGAATTACGTGAACCTGGTCAAGGCGCATGCCGTTGGTTAGGCGGCTGAGGTCGGCAACAATGTCGGTGTAAACCTGCTCGTCAAAATCAACTAGGTCAATCTTGTTTACGGCAACAATCACGTTTGGCACGCGCAGCAAGGCAACCACCGATAGGTGGCGGCGAGTCTGTTCGAGCACACCCTTTCGGGCATCGATCAAGACCACAACTGCATCGGCGGTAGCGGCACCGGTAACCATGTTGCGGGTGTACTGCACGTGACCTGGGCAGTCGGCCAAAATGAATGAGCGTTCGCTGGTTGAAAAGTAACGGTAAGCCACGTCAATCGTGATGCCCTGCTCACGCTCGGCACGAAGACCGTCGGTTAGCAGCGCAAGGTCAAGACCTCCGGCGTCTCCGCCAAAACCGCGCTCGGCCGAGGTGCGAGCCACAGCCTCAAGCTGGTCAACTAAAACCGCCTTGCTGTCATGTAGCAAACGGCCCACCAAGGTTGACTTGCCGTCATCTACCGAACCGGCAGTTGCAAATCTCAATAGGGTGCGGGCCTGGGCCAAAGTCTGAGTAATTTCTGGCATTAGAAGTAGCCCTCTTTCTTACGGTCTTCCATGGCTGCTTCTGAGATGCGGTCATCGGCACGGGTCGCGCCGCGCTCGGTCAAGGTTGACGCAGCAACCTCGATTACAACCTCTGAGATGGTGCGGGCCGGCGATTCAACGGCACCGGTGCAGCTCATGTCACCTACGGTGCGGTAGCGAACCAATCGGGTTTCAACGGTTTCTTCTGGGGTTGGCTCAGACACTGGGCCAACTGCGCGCCACATGCCATCACGCTGGTAAACCTCGCGTTCGTGGGCATAGTAAAGCGGTGGCAACTCAATACCTTCGCGCTCGATGTAGCGCCAAATGTCTAGCTCGGTCCAGTTTGAAATCGGGAACGCGCGTACGTGTTGACCAGGTAGGTGGCGGCCGTTGTAAAGGTTCCAAAGTTCAGGGCGCTGGTTACGTGGATCCCACTGGCCAAACTCATCGCGCAAGCTGATGATGCGCTCTTTGGCACGGGCCTTGTCTTCATCGCGGCGAGCGCCACCAAAAACTGCATCGTGCTTTCCTGCAGCAATTGCGTCGAGCAGCGGCAAAGTTTGCAACGGGTTGCGAGTGCCGTCCGGGCGCTCTTGCAGCACACCGCGATCGATGTAATCTTGCACGCTGGCAACTTCTAGGCGAAGACCCAGCTTTTCTACTGTGCGGTCACGAAACTCGATGACCTCTGGAAAGTTGTGGCCGGTGTCGACGTGCAGCACTGGGAACGGAACCTTGCCAGGCCAGAAAGCCTTGGTGACTAGGTGCAGCACCACAACTGAGTCTTTACCGCCAGAGAACAAAAGTACTGGGCGCTCAAACTCGGCGACCACCTCACGAATAATGTGAATGGCCTCGCTCTCGAGTGTGTCTAGCAGGTCAAGGCGGTGTTCAGAAAGTTTCTGACTCATATGTGTAGCCCACATTCAGTCTTGTTGGCGCCGGCCCAGCGGCCAGAGCGAGGGTCTTCACCCGCGGCAACTGGCTTGGTGCATGGTTCGCAGCCGATTGATGGATATCCGTTTGAAAGCAAAAGGTTTACCGGAACTTTGTGTTCGGTGGCGTAGTCAATTAGTTGATCGAAGGTCCAGGCTGCCAATGGGTTGACCTTCACCAGACCGTTCTTGTCATCCCAGACAAGCAGCGGAGTGTTGGCGCGAGTTGGTGCCTCGTCGCGGCGAACACCGGTGAACCAAAGCTCGTAGCTCTTAAGGCTGTTGTGTAGCGGGTCAACCTTGCGCATCTGGCAGCAAAGGTTTGGGTCCCGTGACCACAGCTTCTCGCCGTATTGGGCATCTTGCTCGGCAACAGTCTGCTTTGGCTTGACGTCTACAACACGGATAGGTAGCGCGCGGGCAACCTCATCGCGAGTGACCACGGTTTCGGCAAAGTGGTAACCGGTGTCAAGAAATAGCACGTCTACGTTTGGAATTTGAACCGAGACAATGTGCGGCAGAACGGAATCGGCCATTGAACATGCAACCGCTATTGCATCGGCAGAAAAGTTCTTGGCAACCCAAGCAATTACCTGCTCTGCGGTTGCCTCTTGGCCAGCCGCAGCCAACTCTTCAAACTCGGAATTACCCTGAGCCACGAGTTCTTTTAGTTCTTCAACGCTTCTGCGCTGTTCAGTAGTCAAACTCACTTCAGGGCCTCTTCATCTGCGCGGTGTGCCCACTCAGCAAAGGTCTCGTCGTCGAACGAGTCTTCGTCGTAGCGGCGAACCACTCGCTCTACGTATTCGTCAAGGTTGGCAGCAGTAACTTTCAAACCGCGAACTGTTCGGCCCAAGCCAGCTTCTTCACGATCAGCCCAAGCCAGCCCTCCACCAAGGTGCACCTGGAAGCCAGGCTCCATGCCACCGTTGCCGTCTGGCAAAAGCTGACCCTTTAGACCAATGTCGGCAACCTGAATGCGGGCGCATGAGTTTGGGCAGCCGTTGATGTGCAGGCTGATTGGGCGCTTTAGCTCAAGGTCAACCAGCTTCTTCTCAAGGGTGTTGACCGCCTTGGTTGCAGTGTTCTTGGTGTCAACAATTGCCAATTTGCAGTACTCGATGCCGGTGCAGGCAATGGTCGCACGGCGGAACTCACTTGGTCTGGCCTGCAGCCCAAGCTCGTTTAACTCAACAATGATTGCCTCGACATCTTTTTCTTCAATGTCTAGCAGTACCAATTTTTGGTGTGCAGTGGTGCGCAAACGGGTTGACCCATACTTCTCGAGCAGGTCAGCCAGTTGGCCCAAAACGGTTCCAGAAACGCGGCCAACCACCGGTGCAACACCAATGTAGAACTTGCCGTCCTTTTGCTTGTGCACACCAATGTGGTCGCCAACGATCTTTGGCGTTGGGATAGACGGGCCATCAAGTAGCGGCGCATCTAGGTACTCGGTCTCTAGAATCTGACGGAACTTTTCAGGACCCCAATCAGCCATCAAAAACTTGAGGCGTGCCTTGTTGCGCAGGCGGCGGAAACCATAGTCGCGGAACAGCGCACAAACCCCGTACCAAACATCGGCCACGCGATCGGCAGGAACCCAGGCGCCCAAGCGCTCGGCTAAGCGCGGGGCAGTAGACAAGCCACCACCAACCCAAAGGTCAAAACCCACTCCGTACTCAGGGTGCTCTACCGCCACAAATGCAAGGTCGTTAATCTCGTGAACCACGTCTTGGCTTGGGTGGCCGGTAATTGCCGACTTGAACTTGCGTGGCAGGTTAGCCAACTCCGGGTCACCAATGTACTTCTTGACAATCTCACGAATGATTGGGGTTGGGTCAATTAGCTCATCTGCCGAAATGCCGGCAACCGGCGAGCCAAGAATAATTCTTGGAACATCGCCACAGGCCTCGGTGGTCTCTAGACCAACCGCTTCGAGACGGCGCCAAATTTCTGGCACGGCCTCAACTTCAATCCAGTGCAATTGAAAGTTCTGGCGGTCGGTGACATCTGCGGTGTCGCGACCAAACTCTTTACTGATGCCGGCAATTACACGCAGCTGCTCGGTGGTTAGCTGACCTGAGTCAATGCGAACTCGCAACATGAAGTATTTGTCTTCAAGCTCGTGCGCCTCTAGTTGAGCGGTGCGGCCACCATCAATGCCCGGCTTGCGCTGGGTGTAAAGACCCCACCAACGAAAACGGCCGTGCAGGTCTGTTTCATCGATCGAGTCAAAGCCTTCTTTTGAGTAAACATTCTCGATGCGCTCGCGAACTGAGAGCCCGCCGTCATCTTGCTTCCACTGCTCGTTCTCGTTTAGTGGAGTGGTGCCATCAACTTTCCACTGACCGTTTGAACGCCCCTCGCGCGGTGGCCTGGCTGCAGCGTGAGTGCCGCCTGCCGGTGTGTTTTCGCTCATTGAATGTCCTTAAATAACCGGGATGATTTCCCCTTGACTGTTTCAACTTTAGGTGCTGCAATTTTGATGGCTGAAACATTGAGTAACAACCAACTTCCGCGTCACAGAGCCAAAGTAGCCTCGTAACCAAGGCTTGAATTCCTACCTTTTGGGTAGACTTACCGGAACCCCTTCTAGTTACTGAGGACACCATGGCAACTCTGATTGCGGCTTCACACGGAACCGATAATGCGAAGGGTGCCGCTGCCATCTCCCAGTTGGTCAGCGCCGTGCAAAAATCGCTTGCGGCTACCCAAGTCTTTGAAGCATTTGTTGATGTTCAAGAGCCAGATGTTGCTGCGGTTTTAGCAACCGCAACCAGCGACGAGCCGGCCATTGTGGTCCCACTGCTGTTGGCAACTGGCTACCACGTGCGCCAAGACATTGCCGATGCCGCTTTTGCCGCGGGTGCTCACACTCAAATCTCACCGGCGCTGGGCCCAGACCCGCGATTGGTTGAGGTGCTCGTTGAGCGCCTAAACGAGATTGGCCACGAGCCGGGTGACATTGTGGTTTTGACGGTAGCCGGTTCTAGCGACCGGCGAGCCCAAGCCGAGAGCCAGTTGGTTCAGCTGATGCTCGAAGACTCGTTGGGCAAAAAAGTTGAGTTGGCATTTTTGTCATCCGCCGAACCAAAACTTAAAGACCTAGTGCCAAAACTTAAGTTTCAAAATCCGCGCCAGCGCGTTGTGGTTGCCACCTACCTGCTTGCCGATGGCTACTTTTCCGGGGTCACCAAAAAATGTGGCGCCCACCTGGTCACCGAACCGCTTTTGGTTTTTCAAGCTCCAACACCACAGCAATTGGTCGATGTTGTAATTGACCGGTTCACTGCCGCCAGCCTAGAGCAGAACCCAAAAACCACGGGCTGCTTATCTGGGTTGCGAGGTCAGCCTTGGGTTGGTTGCGCCGCTGGTTGCGCCAGCCCTTGCCGCTAAATGCAAACCAAAGGTTTACTGAACCGACAGGCCTGCCCCGTAGGCAAAAGTTGGCGCTTCTGTGTCAAACGGAACATCTGACTTGCTGGCGACAACTGCAGCGGTTGATGACGGAAGTTCGATAGGCAGGCGGCCTTTTGCCAAGCTTGGCTTCTGCATCACATCAACGAAAGCCTGCGTGCTCGAGCCGAAGTTTGCAGTAACCGTAGCGGCAGCCTGAGCAATTTCAGGAAAAATTGCTGCCCGATCTAGGTAGATGTCGAAGATAGTTGGCACCTGCTCGCAGATAGCCACAATCCGTGCAACCTCATCAGCAGGGTACTCAAGAGAACCGGCGTGAAAGAGTGCTTCAAACCCACCTGGGCGCGGGTCAAAGTGTGCATGCTTTCGAATAATGGCAACATCTGCATCGGCAGGCGAGGCTACGATTTCGCCAAGTACAGCTGCTTGATCAGCATCGATACCCTCGATGTAAATTTTAAGACTGCTGGCCAAAGGCAATCGCGCAGCACCGGTTTGGGCAAGTTTAAGCAGCACAAAAGACGCACGTTGGGCAACCTCACCGGCAGCCTTAAATTCTGGTTTGCCAACAATCTCATCAGCGGCCGCCTCGTCGACAAATCGCTGTTCATCAAAAAGCCCCAGCAAGAATTTCTCGGTCAAAAGCTTGGCTGCCGAGTAGTCGATTCGCTCTTCAGAGATCCGACCGGAGCGCACCAACTCGACGACAAGGTCGGGGCAGGATTCGCCGCCAAATTGGTCGGCACCTGCGTTGATTGCCTTTTCAACACGTTCGCTTCTGGTGAGGTGCTCGACACCCCAGGCACGCGCAGGCATGTTCTGACCCAAAATGTTGGCGTCTGTGATCAGACCCCAGTCGGTGCAAATAATTCCCTCAAAACCCAACTCGCCCTTGAGCAAATTGGTCAGCACGCCTTTGTTGAAACCAAATCCAACTTCTTCATACTTGGTGCCAATCGGCTGGCCGTAATAGGGCATCATTTGGCGGGTCCCGGCAGCAATGGCCGCCTTGAATGGCTCAACGTGATAGTCAAAATTATTGCCCGGGTACACCTGCTCTTTGCCATATTCGAAGTGCGGGTCTTCGCCATCAAGCTGCGGCCCGCCACCGGGAAAATGCTTGGTCATGGTCGAGACTGATGCCTTGCCAAAGACCTTGCCCTGAAAACCCCGAATGTAAGCGGCGCCAACCTCACCTGATTGCTTGGCGTCTTCACCAAAGGTCATGCCTGCTCTTGCCCAACGAGGTTCTGTGGCCAAGTCAATTTGCGGGTGCAAAGCGGCATGAATTCCAACAGCACGATATTCCTGACGTGCAATATCGCCAAACTGCTCAACCATATTCAGGTCACCAATGGCACTGAACGCCAATGATTCTGGCCACTGCGAAAACGCACCGGCGCTAAAGAGAGCACCCTGATTGGTTGCAAACGCGTGACGCGGATCGGTCGAGATTGTTACCGGCACGCCCAAACCAACTTCGGCAGCAATTGCCTGAAGCTTGTTGTGCCAACGCGCCATCTCGCTTCCAGACGTTGGCACGCCGTGCACGTTAAAGTGCGTGATGCGCTTCTCGCGAAGCAACTCCTCGGTAGCTGCACCCCATGGCGTGCCTGCCGGGAGCAGCTCGCCCCCAGGCAGCATCGGGGCAATCTCGTGAAACATTAGCCCCGCCTTGTCCTCGAGCGAAAGCCGTGGCAAAAGGTCAGCCACGCGCTCGGCTACAGGCAGAGTTGAATCTTGGTAAGGCAGTTGGTTCACGTTGACTCCGTTGTCGCTGATTCGTTTAGTGGTTAATGGGCGCGCGTTTTGAACGCCTAACCAATGGTTACCGCTACGCTTTCGAGAATGTTCACCACGCTGGTGCCCACTAGCAGGTTGAAGGTTCCAGCTTCGTAGTTCCATTCGCGGTCCCAGTGTGCAAATTCACGGCCACGAATTGCAACCTTGACCGCCTTGGTCTCGCCGGCGTCGGCGTGAACCTCGGCAAAGCCAACCAGCCAGCGAACCGGGCGTTCAATCTTGCTGTCGTTGCGCTCAGCGTAAACCTGAACTACTTGCTTGCCGCGACGAGAACCGGTGTTAGTGACCGAGACTGCAACTTCAAAGTCCTCACCCGAGTCAAGCGCTGCTGGCACCGAGACTGCCCCTAGGCTCCAGGTGGTGTATCCCAGACCAAAGCCAAAGTCATAAGCGGTCTTGGCACCGGCTTTTAGCCAGGCTCGGTAGCCAATGTGAATTCCTTCTTCGTAAACCACCTGACCATCTACCGGGGTGCAGTTTGAAACCGGCAGTGAGTCCTCGTCAATAGGCCAGGTGGTAGGTAGGCGACCGCCTGGCTCTTGAGCGCCGGTCAGCATATCTACCAATGCATTACCCATTTCTTGGCCAGCAAAGTAGGTCAACAAAATTGCCTTCACGCGGTCGCGCCACGGCAAGAGCACCGGCGAACCTGAGTTGACAATCACCACGGTGTTTGGGTTAACAGCAAGCACTGCCTCAACCAGTTCATCCTGGCGGCCAGGCAATGCCAAAGACTTGCGGTCAATACCCTCAGATTCAACCGCTGAGTTGGTGCCAACCACCACAATTGCCAGATCGGAGTTTTTGGCGTTTTCAACCGCTTCGGCGATCATTGCGTCACCCAGTGCCTTGTTGGGTTCAAAACCCAAAACAAAAGCAAAAGCTGCGACCTCAATGCCCACCCGGTTCTTTAGGTCTACTTCAACCACGATTCGCACGGTTTTTCCGGCCACAAAGTCAACCGGTTTGGTTACATACGGAGGGTCCATAAGGTCAGAGAACGGGTCGTCACTGGTGCGAGGAATTAGCTGATCAATCAGCACTTCGCCGTCAACCATCACCTTGTTGTACCGGGTGTTCGCCACACCCATCAACTCGGTGCGAGTTTCACTTGGAGTGAAATCTGTGGTGAATCGCAGGCCGTGAGCCGCAGCAATTGGTGAGCCAGAACCCAGCCACATTAGGTTGCTGCCGCCGCGGGTCTCAGTGAAAATCGGTGCACCGTCTTCACCAAGCAACTCAACGTAGGCACCCTGGGAGCCAGTAATCGGGTCGCGCAGTTCTTGCTTTGGCAACTCAGCCAAGCCGTGCTGAACCACAGCGCCAATTGAGTACTTTAGCTTGTCGCCAAGCAAACCCTTTAGCGCCTCAAGCGGAGTGACCACAGTCTTTGGCATAACCGTGGCCGAACCGCCACCCTGAGTTCTTGCTACTGAGGCGTTGTTGCCGATCAGGGCAACCTTGCCAACCTTGCTCAGGTCTAGCGGCAGGGTTTGTGCATCATTCTTGAGTAGCACCGATGTCTGCACAGCAGCCTTGCGAGCAAAGGCCACATCTTGTGCCGCAATGTTGTTGTGTCTTGGTTTTGCCTCTGGCACAGTGCCGTCTGCGCCAATTGCGCCCACTCGAATTGCCAACAGAATCAGACGCTTGACCTTGCGATCAACCGTGCTTTCCGGAATCTCACCGTTGCGCACTGCATTAATTAGATTTTGCGACCAGAACTCGGTTGGTCCAGGCATCTCAAGATCCTGCTCATAATTCGCAGAGTCGAGTGTTCGAACTGCAGTCCAGTCACTGATTACAACGCCGTCAAAACCCCATTCGCTACGAAGCGGGTCTTGCAGCAGCTCGTTCTCAGTCATGGTCTTGCCGTTGACGCTGTTGTAGGCACTCATGATGGTCCAGGCCTTGCCATCAACCACAGTGTCTTCGAATGGGCGCAGGTACAGCTCCCGCAAAGTGCGCTCGTCTACGGTCACGTTGGCAGTGAAACGTTCGGTTTCAAAATCGTTTGCCACATAATGCTTAGGGCAAGCGCCAATTCCGGTTGACTGAATGCCTTTCGTGAACGACGTTGCCAGGGCTCCGGTCAGCATTGCATCTTCACTTAGGCATTCAAAGTGGCGGCCGCCGTAAGGTGATCGGTGCAGGTTAATGGTTGGGCCGAGCACCACATCAACACCCTTGCGGTGCGCTTCGCTGCCCAAGGTCCGGCCGTACTCCGCGGCCAAGGTTGGGCTCCAAGATGAACCGAGTGCAGTGCCCGACGGCAGGTTTAGTGAATTGTCGCGCTCGTCCCAGAACTCACCGCGCACACCAGCAGGCCCATCGGAAAGCAGCATGTTGCGAAGGCCAATTGACTCCAGCGGAACAGTGTTCCAGAAGTCACGACCGGTCAGCAACGACACTTTTTCTTCAAGTGTCAGCCGCGAAGTTAGCTCATCAATGCGGTTAGTTAGGTCGGTCATTAGGTTCCTTGCGCGAGTCGGTTTATGAAAGGTGTAAATACTGTATCGCCAAAACCTATTGCCTGAATGGTTTATTCCAAATTGTTATTTGACTCTGAATCCTGCGTGCCGGCTTTGAAAATAACCCTTGCAGATTTGGTAAGGGTACCCTAAGTTAGTTCATAGGCCGCTTGGCCTAACCCAGACGACTGGAATAACCATCCAGAGCGCAACTGAAGGAAACTAATTGAATAACACCCTGAAACGTGGCCTGAAAATTGGCGCCGCGCTTATTGCAACCATTACCGCCGCGACCGCACTTACCGGCTGCGCAAAAGAAACCGAACCAACCCCAACAGAGCAAAGCATCACCATTTACTCCGGCCGCTCTGAGGACCTGATTGCTCCGCTACTTGAGCAGTTCACTGACGAGACCGGCATTCAGATCGAGGTTCGTTACGCAGGTTCTGCCGAACTTGCCGCCCAGATTCTTGAAGAGGGCTCGAACGTTCAAGCTGACGTATTTTTCTCACAAGACGCAGGTGCACTTGGTGCGCTGACCGAGGCCGGAGTTTTCAAGACCTTGAGCTCAGACATCACCGACTTGGTTGAAGCCAAGTACCGTGCAACCGACAACACCTGGGTGGGCGTTTCTGGCCGTAGCCGCGTGTTTTCTTACAACCCAGACCTAGTGGCAGCTGCAGATATTCCGCAGTCAGTATTTGACCTTGCCGACTCAGCTTGGAAGGGCAAGATCGGTATTGCACCAAGCAACGCATCATTCCAGTCATTCGTAACCGCAATGCGCGTGATCGAGGGCGAGGCTGCCACCACCGCCTGGCTAACCGCTCTTAAAGAAAACGCCGTGATCTACGAAAAGAACGGTCAGATTCTTGAGGCAATTGAGGCCGGCGAAATCTCGGCTGGTTTGATCAACCACTACTACTGGTACGAGCGCGCTGCCGAAGTTGGCGAAGAAAACATGAAGTCAAAGATGGCTTGGTTTGAAGCCGGAGATGTTGGCAACCTAGTCAACGTTGCCGGAGCCGGCGTGCTGACCGAAAAGCCTGAAGCAGCAACCTTTGTGAAGTGGCTATTGGGCCAGACCGCACAAACCTTCTTTGTTGAGAAGACCGCCGAGTACTCACTTATCGGTTTGCCTCAGCGCACCGGCTTGCCTGCCCTTGCCAGCATTGAGTCACCAGAAATTGACTTGAGTGCCTTGGCTCCTTTGGCAGAGACGTTAGAACTCATTCGCAACGCCGGATTGACTGACTAAGGTTACCCACTGAAAAATTCACTACGGCAGCGGCCGCCAGTCCTCATAGGGGGATTGGCGGTTGTTGCCGTTTTGACTTCACTGGCACCACTGGTTTACCTGGGTGTTCGCCTTAATGAGTTCGGCATCGAAAAGGTGCTGACCCAAACCCTTCGCGCCCGCAGTTTTGAACTCCTGGCCAACTCGGTAGTACTAACTTTGGCCGTGGCCGCAGCCTCGATCTTGATCGGTAGTTTTCAAGCTTGGCTAACAGTTAGAACTTCTGTTCGTGGCCGCAGTGTCTTTGCAATTTTGGCTGCCCTACCGCTGGCTATGCCAAGTTATGTTGCCGCCTACGCGTTTGCTGCCCTTTTGCCGGGATTCAAAGGCTTTTGGGCAGCCTGGCTGGTGCTGACTATTGGCACCGCGCCTTACGTTTATCTGGCAGTTTCGGCTGCGCTGGTTAGATCGGATGCTGCCACCGAGGAGGTGGCTAGATCGCTGGGTCTTGGCCGCTGGAACGTCTTTAGAAGAGTCACCTGGCCAGCTATTAGACCCGCTGCCGTTGCCGGCGCCATGCTATCGGCGCTTTACACACTAAGCGATTTTGGCGCTGTTTCTATTCTGAGTTTCGACACCTTTACCCGTGCAATTTATAACGCGTACCGCTCAAGCTTTGACCGCTCAGCTGCAGCAAGTTTGGCTGCAATTCTTGTTGCCATAACCATCGTTCTGCTGGTGGCCGAACCATGGTTGCGCGGGCGTCTGGTGCCAACCGATTCCCGGGTTCGAAAGACCTCGCACATTCACCTTGGTTGGTTCGGCCCGATTGCCGCCGCCCTGGTTCTGATCTGGGCCGGCATCAGCATTGCGCTCCCAACGATCAGCTTGATCCGCTGGAACTTCATCGGACTTTCGCAAGCCGACACCGGGGAGTTGTTTAGGGCGCTGGCTAACTCGATTAGTTATGCACTAGCCGGTGGAGTCATTGCTGCAATATTCGGGATCGCGGTCTCAGTTTTGGTGGTGCGGTACCGCTCCAAGGCAACAGTTCTGCTCGACAAAACCATCTGGCTCACCCACGCGGTGCCAGGTATCGTGGTTGCGCTTTCGCTAGTTTTTGTGAGCAACCGGCTTGTGCCACAGCTCTACCAAACTAGCGCGTTGGTAATTATTGCCTACCTAATTCTGTTCTTACCAAACGCCATCGCAGCCATGCAAACACCAATCGCTCAGGCGCCAAAAGCCCTCGATGAAGTTGCGGCTAGCCTTGGTGCCTCGCGCCTTGAAACTCTCAAGCGCGTGGTGTTGCCGATTGCCGGCCCGGGAATCTTGGCGGGTGCTGCACTGGTTTCACTATCGGTGCTAAAAGAATTGCCGGCAACCCTAATGCTGCGCGAAACCGGGGTTGAGACCTTGGCCACCAGACTGTGGAACGAGACCTCAGTTTCATCTTTCGCGGCGGCTGCGCCTTATGCATTACTTTTGGTACTGGTTGCCGGTATTCCGGCGTGGTTGTTAAACCGTCAGGTCAGGCAGTCACTTTATAACCAAGCCGACATCGACCGCATTTTGGAGCGTGAGTAATGACTTTTGCATTACAACTGCATTCGGTCAGCAAAAAATTTGGCGGGCACGCGGTTCTAAAAGGCTTGAATCTTGATGTGGCTACACACGAATTTATTGCCGTACTCGGCAGCAGTGGCTCAGGCAAAACCACCCTGCTCAGGTTGATTACCGGGTTTGATTCACCAGACACCGGCGAGGTCTTTATTGGTGGCCGCCAGGTTGCCGGGGGGCAAAAATTTGTGCCGGCCGAACAGCGCCGAGTGGGTTTTGTTCCTCAAGATGCGGCTTTGTTTCCGCACCTGAGCGTTGCCGACAACATTTCTTTTGGCCTCAAAGATTTGAGTAAGCCGGAGCGATCGGTGCGCGTGGCCGAGTTGCTAAAACTGGTTGACCTCATCGGCTTTGACGAGCGCATGCCCCACGAACTTTCTGGTGGTCAACGCCACCGTGTTGCGCTGGCCAGAGCGTTGGCACCCAACCCCGATCTAATTCTGCTCGACGAGCCTTTCTCGGCACTCGATGCCGAACTGCGGGGCCGCTTGCGTGACGATGTTCGCCAGGTTTTGCGCACCACCGGCACCACTGCAATCTTGGTGACTCACGATCAAGAGGAAGCTCTATCGATGGCCGACCGCGTTGCAGTTTTGCGCGATGGCGAGTTTGCGCAGGTGGGTAACCCGCGCGAGATTTACCAGGCCCCGGCCGACATCGAGATGGCTACCTTCCTTGGTGACTCGGTGGTCATTGATGGCGTAGTTACCGACGGAAAAATCACCACAGCTCTTGGCTCACTGACCCCACTAAACAAGGTGGTCGAGGGCGCTCGTGGCCGAGTGGCTATTCGCCCTGAAAGTTTTTATCTGCAGCCAGACGCCAAGGGCACCGGCGAGGTTGTTGGTAGGCAGTTCTTTGGGCACGATGCTCTGGTTGAGGTCAAGTTGCCGGGTGCACTAATTAGGGCTCGAGCCAATGGTCCGTTTGCGCCAGAAATCGGAATGCGCGTGACTGTTTGGGTTCGCGGTTCAGTGAACTTTTACGCCAACTAGCTGGTTTATTTGTATTCGCCAACCAGGCGCACGGCACCGCCGTCAACACCCTTGGCGCCCTGCACGTAGCTGGACAAATCTGCAGGTGCAGCCTCGATCTCGCCAAGGTTCCAGGTGTGAACACCCAGCTTGGTCAGAGTAGCTGCAACTTCATCGGCCTTGTCAGCCTCAACTACAACTGCCTGGCCAAGTCCCAGGTTCCAGGTGCCCTCAACTGACTCAAGGCTAAAACCGCCCCAACCAGCAAGAACCTGGAAGACATCCTGTGGAGTCCAAGTAGCGCGGTGAACATCAAGGGCAACACCCTGTGGCAGCACACGTGCAATGTTGGCGGCAATTCCACCACCGGTAATGTGGCTCATGGCGTGAACGGCTGATCCAAGCTCGCTCTCAAGTAGTGAGTTCAAAACACCGGTGTAAAGCGCGGTTGGCTCAAGCAGCTTTTCACCAAGGCTCATACCCGGAAACTCTGCCACGGCATCGGTGTAATCAAAGCCCTTGTCACGCACAATCTTGCGCACTAGCGAATAACCGTTTGAGTGCAGACCAGAAGAAGCCATGCCCAACACCACATCGCCAACGCGCACATTCTGCGGGCCAAGCAATTTGGCTGCATCAACAACACCAACGGCAGCGCCGGCAACGTCGTAATCGTCAACGCCAAGCAAACCTGGGTGCTCTGCGGTCTCGCCACCAACGAGGGCAACGCCAACCGATGAACAAGCCTCGGCAATTCCGCGAACAATGTCGGCAATACGCTCTGGAACAACTTTTCCGCAGGCAATGTAGTCGGTCATGAACAGGCTCTTTGCGCCCACCACAACAATGTCGTCAACAACCATTCCAACTAGGTCTTGGCCAATCGTGTCGTGCTTATCGATGGCCTGGGCAATAGCCACCTTGGTGCCAACGCCGTCTGTCGAGGTTGCCAAAAGTGGGCGGTCATAGGCCTTGAGAAACGAGACGTCCATCATGCCGGCGAAGCCACCGAGGCCACCCATGACTAGGTCATTGTGAGTTGCGCCAACGGCACGCTTCATAAGTTCTACGGCAAGATCGCCGGCTTCTGTGTCAACGCCAGATGCCGCATAGGCACTTGAGTGGCCGCCAGAATTAGTCATTCAAAGTCTCCTGTTGCTCGCGCGAAAGTGCGTCGAGTTCGCTGTCTGGGCCTGGGTTGCAGGCCGCCTCGTCGTTGCGCTCAAGCAGGTTCTTACCCAGGCGCTCGGCGGTCGGAAGTTCAATTGGGTACTTGCCGGTGAAGCAAGCGGTGCAAAGTTTGCTCTCTTCTTGATCGGTCGCATAGATCATGCCCTCTTTGGTGAGGTAGCCGAGTGAGTCAGCACCGATAGATGTGCGCACCTCGTCGACACCAAGACCGGTGGCGATTAGTTCGGCGCGGGTAGCAAAGTCGATGCCGTAGAAGCACGGCCAAGTGATCGGTGGCGATGAAATGCGCACGTGAATTTCGGCAGCGCCAGCCTCACGAAGCATTTGAACCAAGGCTCGCTGGGTGTTGCCGCGAACGATTGAGTCGTCAATAACCACAATGCGCTTGCCCGCGATTACACCCTTGAGTGGGTTTAGCTTTAGGCGAATTCCGCGCTGGCGAATGGTCTGCGATGGCTGAATAAAGGTGCGGCCAACGTATGCATTTTTGACAAGGCCGTGGCCGAAAGGAATGCCTGATTCTTGCGAATAACCAATAGCCGCCGGGGTGCCAGATTCTGGCGTTGGAATGACCAAGTCTGCCTCGACCGGGTATTCACGAGCCAAAACGCGGCCCATTTCAACGCGGGCGTCATAAACGTTTTTGCCGTTGATTGATGTGTCAGGGCGGGCTAGGTAAACGTATTCAAATACGCAACCAGCACGTTTGGTCTCAGCAAAGCGGGTTGAACGCAGGCCGTTTTCGTCAATTGCAATTAGCTCGCCCGGCTCAACTTCGCGAACAAAGCTGGCACCAACAATGTCAAGAGCTGCGGTCTCAGAGGCCACAACCCAGCCACGCTCGAGGCGGCCAAGAACTAGTGGGCGCACACCCTGTGGGTCGCGCGCTGCATACATGGTGGTTTCGTCCATGAATACCAGGCAGAACGCACCCTTGACTTTTGGCAATAGCTCTAGTGCGGTTGCCTCAAGGGTGTGGTCTAGGTCGCCGGCCATCAGTGCGGTGAGCACGGCGGTGTCGGTGGTGTTTCCGCCGGTGATCTCGTTGGCACCTTGGTCTGGGTAGCGCTCGGTGAGTAGGTCAAGCAGGTCTGCGGTGTTGGTCAGGTTGCCGTTGTGGGCCAGGGCCACGGTGCCGGCAGAGGTGCGGCCTAGGGTTGGCTGGGCGTTGCGCCAGTGTGATGCACCGGTGGTTGAGTAGCGGTTGTGGCCAACTGCAATGTGGCCAACTAGAGATTCAAGTGCGGTTTCTGAGAAGACTTGTGAGACCAGGCCCATGTCTTTGTAAACCAGAATTTTCTTGCCGTCAGAGGTGGCAATACCGGCTGATTCTTGGCCGCGGTGCTGAAGTGCATAAAGGCCAAAGAAGGTTAGTTTTGCAACTTCTTCACCAGGTGCCCACACTCCAAAAACGCCACATTGGTCTTGAGGTGCCTTGTCGTCATTGCTTACAGCAATGTCCAGATTTAGGTTTCCGTCGCCACGAAGCAAGGCAGTTTCCTGTCGTTAGAGGTGGGGCGTTTGCCGGTGTTAGGCGGCGCTTACCCCTCTAGTTTAGTGGCTTCGAGGGTCTTTGAACGAGTGGCAAAAATGCGGTCAACAATAAGCGCGGCAACAATACCCGCTCCCACACCGATCGCTGCGAAGAATGCCACCAAGTAGGTGACCAATGGCTCAGCAGTGCGCTGTGATTCTGGAATGCTGGCACCAACAATCAGGGCGATGATGATTCCTAGGATTCCGCCAGTCAGCAGAAACTGCAAATACTTTGGCGTGCGTCGGATCGAAACCTGTTCGATTTTTGCAATCTTGCGTGGTGAGTTTTCAGTGTTTTCAGCCATGCTTCAATTCAACCGCATTGCCGGGGCAAATCTTCCGCTGGTTCTGTGGGGGGGTGCGGCGGGATAGATCGATCAGCGGGTTAGATCTAGCTGTGGGATAGATCGATCAGTTGGCTAGATCTAACAGCGGGCGGGGTGGTAGAAGGTATGTGGTTCGGAGTATTCAGCGAAGGTAGGCACTTGGGCAGAATCTGAGCACCTTAATGGCCCTCAACATAGCCAATTTCCCGAGCATTTGCCTATGCAGATATTTGGATTGTTGGGCGAGTAGCAATGCGCCCTTCACCGGGGTGAGGGCAGGGGCTCGTCCGCTGAATTATCTAAATATTTGCTCAATCACAATTGAGCATTTTGAGCAGCTTGATGAGCAGGAACCTACTCAGATTGGCCTTGTTTTAAGGCGGTTCGCTGAACACAGCGGACAAGACTTAGAAATCGACCCAGTCAACTTCTACGCAATCGACCGAACTAGCGGGAGAACCTCGGATAGATCCGCACGGGTTCCCGATGCCGAAACACTATTTTCGGCGAGCGCACTCTGCCAATCAAGCCTGCCAGTTGCCAGCGCAAACCAAACCTCGGGGCTCATCTCAACCGTGTTTGGCGGAGTTCCTCGCGTATGCCGGGGCCCCTCAATGCATTGGGTTGCCCCCAGCGGAGGAACCCGAACTTCAACCGAATTGCCCGGTGCTACATCCGCCAATTCTTCGAGCAGAAAGCGCACAGCGGTGGCAAAAGCCGGGTGAGTTTCGATTGAGGCCGACGCTGTTACCCCGGGCACGATTTCAGCACCACCAGAGGCGGCGGCAGCCGAGGCCGAAACGTCAGCAACGGCCTGCCACCCCTGCTCGGGTTTAATTCTTCGCCTAGCCATTTATCGACTCATTCACCGAACAGCGACTAGTTGACCTTCGCTACCGCTGATTCCAACCAACCCTGCTCTTCTGCGGTCAGTGCGCCGTAGCGAATAGCACGCTCGAAAGCGATCTCGCCAACCTCGGCACCCGGATACTGAACCTTTTCAATGAGACCAGCATCGTTTAGGAAAAAGAAGGTAACCGCAGCGCCACCCTCACCCTGGAGACCAACGGCAACGTAAGAGCGCATCATCTTGTCGTAGGTCACGTGCATGACCTTGTTGATGTCGATCCCTCCTTCGCGAGCCAATGCAAACTGGGTAGCAAAGTAACAAGTGTCAAACTCGTAGGTTTCGTAAACAACCTCGGCGCTATCGGTGGCAGAACTGTAACGGGCAGCCGAGAAACCCTCAATTGCCTTTGACTTTGGAACCATAAGCAACCACCACTCTGGCTGGGCCAGCTTGTCTCCAGCCGCCACTGTCTCAACAACACCCTCAGCCATTGCTTTGTCGCAACTTGCAGTGGCACCCGCCTCAAACTCAGCCAATGCGTCAGCGCCACGCTCGTCAATCGGCTCGGTGCTTGGGCTCACGCTGGCACTCGCTGAAGGACTTGGTGACGCAACAGGACCTGAAGCACATCCGGTCAATACCAAAGCGCCAACCATCGCAGCACCGGCGGCTGCGGAAAAAATAGATAACTTCATACCCTCTATTCTCGCCGGTCCGAGCATCGCTGAAACACAGCGCAGCTCAGCCCTCAAACATCGCACCGGCCAACAAACCCCTAGTCCGGTAAACTTACGGGGTGAAGATTCTTTTGTTGGGCCAGGGCGCCCGTGAGCACGCAATTGTTAAAGCACTAATCCGCACCGGCACCCCAAAGGCAGACATTATTGTTGCGCCAGGCAACGCCGGCATTGCGCTTGACGCCCATTGTGAGCCTGAACTAAACCCAAATGACCCTCTAGCGGTCACCAAGTTTGCCCTGCAGCACGGCACCGAGCTGGCAATTATTGGCCCAGAAGCGCCGCTGATCGCTGGTGTTTCAGACGCCCTTCGCGAGCAGGGAATTGCCGTGTTTGGCCCTTCACAAGAAGCCGCTCAACTTGAGGGCTCAAAGAGTTTTGCTAAAGAAGTAATGTCTGCAGCCGGTGTTCCAACCGGCATGGCCCGCGAGTGCGACACCATGCAGCAGGTAGAAGACGCAATGGACGACTTTGGCGCACCATACGTAATTAAGGCCGATGGCCTGGCTGCCGGCAAGGGCGTAATTGTCACCAGTGACCGCGCTGCTGCCCTTGAGCACGCCGCCAAGTTCATTGACATGGGCATCTTGGTCGAGGAGTTCCTAGCCGGCCAAGAGGTGAGCCTGTTCTTCTTGAGTGATGGCAAGACCGTTCTGCCACTAAGCCCAGCTCAAGACTTTAAGCGCGCGTTCAACAACGATGAAGGCCCAAACACCGGCGGCATGGGTGCCTACAGCCCACTGCCTTGGTTGCCGGCGGGCTTCATTGAAGAGGTCGAGCAGCAGGTGGCTTTGCCAACCGTGCAAGAGATGGCTCGCCTAGGCGCACCATTTGTTGGCTTGCTTTACTGTGGATTAATTTTGACCGAGCGCGGCACCCGCGTTATCGAGTTCAACGCCCGCTTTGGTGACCCAGAAACTCAGGTGGTTTTGCGCCGCTTGATCACCCCTCTTAGCACTCTGCTTTACAAGGCTGCAACCGGCCACCTTGAGTCAGCACCGCAGCCAGAGTTCAGCAAAGACGTTGCCATCACCGTGGTTTTGGCCAGCGAGGGCTACCCAGAAACCTCTGCACCAAACCGCCCGATTTATGGAATCAGTGCAGCCGAGGCCAAGGGCGTTGAAGTTTGCCACGCAGCCACCGCTTTTCAAGAGACCAAAGATGGCGAAGAAACCTTGGTTGCCACTGGTGGTCGCGTTCTTTCAGTAGTTGCCACTGGCCCAGACTTTGCCGGTGCGCGCACCCAGGCATATGACGGCCTCAAAGAGATTCACCTTGAGGGCAGCCACTACCGCACCGACATTGCAGCAAAGGTTGCCAACTAATGGCGGCCGTTGAGATTGCCGGCTGGAACCACGTTTACAGCGGCAAGGTTCGCGACCTTTATGAGTCACAAGACCCAACACTTAGCGATGTGATTTTGGTTGTTGCCTCAGACCGCGTTAGCGCCTTTGACCACGTACTCGAACCAGCTATCACCGGCAAGGGCAAGCACCTAACCGCCCTAACCAACTGGTGGTTTGACCGCCTTGATGTGCCAAATCACTTGAGCAGCAGCGTGGCTGTGCCAGCCGAAGTTGCCGGCCGCGCCACCGTTGCCAGGAAGCTCGAGATGTTCCCAATCGAGTGCGTAGTTCGCGGTTACATCAGCGGTTCAGGCTGGAAGGACTACCAGGCAAACGGCAGTATCTGCGGCGTGCAACTGCCAGAGGGCCTAACTTTTGGTGGCCGCTTGCCAGAACCAATCTTCACCC
>JBEEOK010000018.1:0-4020 GCA_041191645.1 Actinomycetota bacterium
ATGTTTGGCACAAAGAAACGGGCCATGTCAAAGTCGTGAATGGTCATGTCTCTAAAGATGCCGCCCGAAACCTCAAGGTAAGCCTTTGGGGCTGGGGCTGGGTCGCGGCTGATGATGGTCAACTGCTCGAGCTTGCCAATGTCACCGGCGGCAACGCGTGACTGAATCTCGCTGAACTGCTGGTCAAAGCGGCGGTTGAATCCCAATGCAATCTTGATGTTGGCGGCGTTTGCCTTGGCGCGCAGACCGTCAACGCGGTTGATGTCTAGGTCAATCGGCTTCTCGCAAAGCACGTGAACACCGGCGTCAATCGCTGCGTTGATTAGATCAATGTGGGTTGAGGTTGGGGCAGCAACGATAACGGCGTCAACCTCACCTGAGGCAAAAACTGCGGCTGGATCGTTGGTGGGCTTGCCGCCATACTGTGCCGCGGTCTTCTCGGCGCCCTCTAGAAAAACATCGCAAACCCAGGTGAGCTCTGCATTAGCCGAAGCGGCCACTGTTGCTGCGTGAACCTGACCAATGCGGCCGGTTCCAATAAGGCCGATGCGTACTTTGTTGCTCATTAGTGACTCCTTTGTCGCCGCCGTGGTTTTTGATTGAAGTTTTTGCACCGGATTAGCCGGTTGCGATAAAAATCTACACTAAAAATGGACCGTTCCAAGATTTTTTGTCAAAATTCGTTAAATGGAAAACCCCCACTCAAATTTCTTGGGCAGGGGCTCTCTGGCGATCGCTTACAACTCGATTGCTGCACCTGACTTAGCTGAGGTCAACGCGGCCTCAACAACCTTCATCATGGTTTCGGCCGTTTCAAAGTTGGTGTCCATGGCAACTCCAGCTTGAATGCAGCGCACAAACTCCTGAATTTCTGCAGTGAATGCCTCTGCATAACCGGTGCCAACACCCGCGCCCGGCATGGCCGCAACGTCTTTAAAGTAAGGGTGCTCAGGGCCGGTGATGATCTTGCGGGTTCCATTGAATACGCCGTCGGCAGAAGCCTGGAAAACGTGGAACTCACCAGCAGATATTGAGTCAAAGCTGCCTGAACCCAGGGTGCCGTGAACTTCAACACCAAGTGAGTTTGGAATTCCGTGGGCAATGCGGCTCATTGAGACATGACCAATTGCGCCTGATTCAAGCTCAACGGTTAGCAGCGCAACGTCGTCATTGGTTACTAAGCCGGTCTCTGCCGAGGTTGATGCGCCGTGACCAATTGCGCCGGCGGCGGCAACCGGGCGCTCCTTGATGACAGTGCGAAGGGTTGAGTTAAGAACCTTCTTGGTGTCACCGGCAACAAAGTGCATGGCATCAATTGCGTGCGCACCAATGTCTAGCAGGGCACCGGCACCGGCCTGATCTTGGGCAAAGCGCCAAGACAAAGCGCCCTTTGGGTTTGATGCATAGTCGGCGTTGTACCAGGCGCGAACGGTGTGAACCTCACCAATTAGACCCTGTTCAACGGCCTGGGCTAGAGCGGCCAAACCTGGAAGGCGGCGGAATGAGAAACCCACACCGGCTACACCAGGGCTGGCATCGGCCTGCTTGCGAAGGTCTGCAGACTCAGCCAGAGTGCGGCCAATCGGCTTCTCGGCAAAAACGTGCTTGCCTGAGGCCAAGACCTTAGGCAAAACTTCGGCGTGCAAAAAGTTTGGCAGTGCAACGCTGATGATGTCGCAATCGCTGTTGATCACGTCGTCAATGTTGGCAATTGCCTCGGCAAAACCGTAGCGCTTGGCCACGGTCTGGGCTAGGCCAAGGTTTGGGTCGGCAATAGCCCAAAGCTCAACCTGCAGCTCGCCGGCACCCGCCATTGATGCATTGCGGTAGCCAAAAGCGTGAGCCTGGCCAGCCATTCCGGCACCGATAACGGCAACCTTTAGTGTCTTTGACATTTCTTCTCCTGAGTTCTGTTGCTCAATTTGTTTGGTTTGGAAAACTACTTGAACTGCACCGGCACACCGCAGTTGGCAATGTACTCGTGAGTCTTTTTGGCAATCTGTAGCGGTCGAGCAAAGTCGCTTACTGGGTACATGTCTTGCTCGATGATGGCAAAAATGCCCGGGTTGACCTTTTGGGCAGCCTCAAGAATTGGGTCATAAGGTGGAACGCCCTGTGGTGGGGTGACCATGACGCCAAGCTGCACTGCCTCAACAAATGAGATCTCGTTCTTTAGAGCGTGAGCCAGCATGACCGGGTCAACCTGCTTTAAGTGCAGGTAGCCAATTCGGGTCGGAAAGCGCTCGATCAACTCAACGCTGTTGCCAAAGTAGTAGGCGTAGTGGCCAGTGTCTAGGCAAAGGTTCATGAGCTGTTCGTCGGTGCCTTCAAGCAGGCGCACTACCTCGAGCTCAGAGCCAACCGGGGTTTCAGCGTGTGAGTGAAACTGCTGCTTTAGCCCAAACTCTTCGAGCAAGCGCTTGCCCAAAACATTGTGGCCAGTGCACAGGTTGTTCCACTCATCGGTGGTGAATTGGCGTGGTGATGAAACGTCACCCTCAAGATCTCGCTGCCACATTTCTGGAATCACAATTAGGTGCTCGCCACCCACAGCTTTTACTATCGAGGCAACCTTTGAGACCTCATTCCAGGCAACCTCAACTGCGTCGCCACCGCGGTGCAAACCGGTGAAAACTGTTCCGGCCGAAACGCTCAGGTCGTGTGCATCTAGGTCTGATTGCAGCTGCGCAGCGTCGGTAGACAAGTAACCGTATGGGCCAATTTCGGTGAAGTGAAAACCAGCTTCTTGAACCTCGCGCAGGTACTGATCTGGGCCTGGTTGGGCAGGGTCTACCGGGTTCCAGACTCCCCATGAGTCTGGTGCAATACCAACCTTTGGGCCAAGGTTATTGCTCATCAAAATACTCCTTTGTATTCACTGGTTCACCTGCGCCTTGCACCATTTCAAGAGCGCTCTTGAAAAAGAGTATACGGTTAGATAGGAAGTGTCAATGAATAACGTCACGATGGAAGATGTAGCCAAGGCTGCGGGTGTCTCTAGGTCACACGTGTCTTTGGCATACCGCGATGCCTATGGAATTAAGCCAGATGTGCGCGAACACATTTTGGCGGTTGGTAAAAAGCTGGGGTACCGCCCAAACCGCATTGCCTCACTACTGGCCGGCAAATCTAACGGCGCGATTGGCGTCTACCTGCAAGATCTTCACAACGACTTCTTTGCCGACATCTACGACGGCATTCGTGAGGTGACTGACCCACTGGGCAGACATTTAGTTTTGGCAATCGGAAACACCGATGGCTCGCGCGACGTGCAGGCATTGGAGACTCTGCTGGAAAGCCGCGTAGACGTTGTGATTGCCGCGGGTCTAATGATTTCTGACAAAGATTTAGCCAAGTACACCTCCAAGGTGAACATGGTGAGCGTTGCCCGCATTGTGAAAAAGGCCGACAACGTTTACTCGAATAACTTGGCCGGTGCCACCAAAGCAACCGAGCACTTGATTAGTCTTGGTCACCGAAATATTGCGTTTATTTCGAACCCAATATCTGACGGATATGGAGATCGCCTTAAGGGCTATGAATCAGCCATGCAGTCAGCTGGGCTTAGCCCGAGAACCTACGAGGGCTCATATTCGCGCAAGGAAGTGCAAGAAATTGCCACCCAAATTCTTGCCAGTAAAATCCGCCCAACCGCAATATTCGCCCACAACGACCAAGCTGCACTCGGCGTGATGGACGCCGTGGTGACCCTGGGACTCAAGCCCGGCAAAGATGTATCGGTGATGGGGTATGACAACAGCTCGCTAAGCCAGTCACCGCTCGCCGCTATGAGCACCGTTGATATTCATGGTTATGAGCTGGGCAGGCTTGCCGCCGAGGTTGCCAACAAGCGAATGAGCGGCGAACACTCAAAGTTGATTACCGAGTATGTCGAACCAACCTTGGTGCCACGGTCGACAACCGGTAAAATGTAATAACAAATGCAATTTGCACTGAGGCAAATGCATCGGTGTGGTTAGCCACCCAACAGACAAAGGAGTCGCAATGAACACAAAGCCA
>JBEEOK010000019.1:0-19245 GCA_041191645.1 Actinomycetota bacterium
TGAGACAACGGGTTTTTTCTACGCGGATTTGCCGAAACCTCGATGTCGAGCCATAGTTCTTGCTCAACGGCACGAACATATTCGGTGAGAGACAAACCGGTTTGACGCCTCATGCTTCTGAGCAACTGCGCTGCGTTCAAAAGCCTCGGCAGGCCAATTTCGGAAAAACCGAATTTCTCTGGGTGCTTCTCTTCCAGGAGCGCATCGAGTGCATCAACTATGGAGATGGAATCTTCAGCCGATAATCCCTCCTGCTGCTTGGCACGGATGGTGTCTTCGAAACGAGCCACCTTGGTGGCGTAGCGATGGAGCCTTTCTAGATCTTTTGGCCCAATGCGCCAACGCGGACCAGACAGCAAACGAATCAACTGCGACCCCGCCTGTGGATTATGAATCACCCGAAGCGCAGAAACCAGATCTACAATCTCTGGCATTTCGAGAAGGCCACCCAAACCAACCACTTCTACCTCAATGCCCTGCGCCTCTAGAGCCTCAACAAATAGGGGCATCTGACTCCGTTTGCGCATGAGCAGGGCCGAAGTTTCTTGACTCAAGTCTTTGGCTTTGAACCACTTAGCCACCGATTGCGCTTCTGCCTTTATGGTGTCTTCAAAGCGCACATCGATCTGACCCAACTGTGCCGTTGGTGCCGGCACCAACTCGACCGCCTTTAGGTCTCCAATTAGTCGATTAGCGAGGTCTAGCACCTTCTTTGGATTTCTCCAAGAAGTGGAAAGGCTATATGAATTTGCGTCGGCTGGAGCCGAAAAATCCTGATAGAAGTTGGCCAAATTCGAGGCACTGGCACCGCGCCAACCGTAAATGGCTTGGTTTGGGTCACCGACCGCGAATACTGAAGTCTGAGCAAAAAGATGCTGAAGCAGGCGGGTCTGCAAAAATGACGTGTCCTGATACTCATCGAGTAGTACCTGCCGATACTTGGCACGCTCAAGGTCGGCAACTCCAGGCACCTCTCGGGCTGCCTTTTCGGCAAGCGCAACTTGGTCTGAGTAGTCAACGAAGCCCTGGCGCTGTTTTTCAAGGGCGTAGGCCTCTGCAAGCTTGGCGATGATTGGTGTTGCCATGACCGGCTGAACCAACCCCTGCATGTAAGCGAACGGGGTGGTATCGGCTGAACCTGCCTTGCGGGGCAATTCGGCTAAAACTTGAGCAACTTGCTGAACCTCTGCCTCAACCTGCACTGCAGTCACAAGGTTGTCATTCATGGACTGGGCCAAGGCTAAGACCGACTCGACCAAGCTATTCAAATTTTGATCAAGTTCACTCAGCCGGAGGTCGGCATCAGAGCCGTGGGTCAGCACGACCTCACGGGCCAGTTGAAATGCGGCGGCGTCGGACAACAAAACCGCGTCTGACTCATAGCCGATTGCCAAGGAATTGTCTCGAAAGAGGTTATTGGCATAGGCGTTGTAGGTAGAGATGTTAGGCCGAGAAAAGTCGTACTCGAGGCCCTCTGGCCACATGGGTGTATCCCGCAACCTAAGAAGGCTTTCGTATACTCGTTTGCTCAGTTCAGCTGCTGCCTTGCGAGTGAAGGTAAGCCCGAGGATCTCTTCAGGACGCGCAATTTGATTGGCAACGAGCCAAAGTACGCGCACTGCCATGAGCTCGGTTTTTCCGGAACCAGCCCCAGCTACCACCAAAGCCGGTGAGGTGAAGCTGGCTTGTTCTACGGCCGCAGCCTGTTCTGGCGTCAATGTATAAGGCTTGATTACCGAATAGACCTGATTCGCGGAAAATTTGATCTCAACCAACGAAAGACACCGCCTTAGTCAGGTGTATGCTGCACGAGCCAAACTCATTTGAGTTGTAGCAGTGCGAACCGACCTCGGCCAGAAACACCTTGTTGGCCATCGCCATGCCATTGGTGGCCTGATTCAAGATTTGCTCGAATTCGATCTTGAGAGCTGGATTTTCTAACAAGCTCGGTTGCGCACGTTCGGTTGGCTTGGAGCCACTAACCAAAAGGAGTTTTGCCCCGGCAAAATCGGACTCAGCCGGGACCCCTTCGAAGGCAGAATGTTCGAAGGCTAATTGATAAACGCCGAGTTGGGCGTGATGAATAGCATCTGCTGCAGAAAATTGCTTTGACCCAGTTTTCAAGTCAACGATCATTACCCTGCCGTCAGCAAGTTTCTCGATGCGGTCCACCTGCCCACGAACATGGGCCCGCCCAAAGTCAAACGCAAAATCAACCTCAGAGCCGAGTACGGTTCCACCTTCTTTTTGAAAGCCCTGAAGGTATTGCACCAGATTGGAAATCATCCGCTTGGCCTTGCGTTCGGCGGCCTGCTCAAGCCAAAGGGATTCGAACTCCAAGGTGTGCCATTTGGACTCAACTAAGCCCCAAATTGCTTGGTCAGACACCTCGGAGGCTAGCTCAAATGCCTCATGCAGCAGCGACCCTAAGTTTGCCGAGAAGGTTGAATCAGAACCGCCATGAGCGTTGAGAAACCAGTGCAGCGGGCACTTTATGAAGTTCTCCAGCTGCGATGGGCGCACAAAAACCTGAGCATCAGGATTGGAAAGGTCAACTAGTGGCTCGATCGTTGAAACTGGTGCCAAACCGTACCAACTATCGGGGGAAGCACCGGCAATACCCGCATTGGCCAGGCGGGCCAGGCCCAGCGCCGCCTGCGACCGTTCTGACTCGGCAGATACCGGAAGGCTGGCAAGTTGTCGGCGCAGATTGCCCACTATGCCACGCAATGAAAGTGGCGTTGCGGCATAGTTTGTAGTTTTTGGAACCTCACCAACTAAAAGCCGCACGAACTGGGAAACCTGCGTTTCTTCGGCCTCAGTTGCCGAAATCAGCAGGTGGCCGTAGCAGGCACCGATTGCCTTATAGAGCATGCGAAGCTCACCAGGCAGCTCGGACTTTTGGGCAGCGTTTGGGTCATCGAGGCGGCCAGCCAATAGCGAATCGAGTGCCGCTGCGCCGAGCAGAGACGACCGAGGCCTCAGGTTAGGCCAGACGCCCTCGATCAGACCAGGAAGGGCCACCACCGTGAAAGTTCTTGAAATAAGTGCGGCAGGGGTTAGCAGGCTAACTTTCTCTGCATTTAGCTCGTTTGGCGCCAAGGTGTCTTCTGGAAGACCCAGCGCGAGTTGCTGTTCAATAAAGGTGGCCGCGTTAGCACCGGGGTGCCTCTCAACATAGCGATTTGCAGCGGCGAATAGGGCAACCACGGCATCAAGGTTTTTGTTTGCCTGAACTGCAACTTCACCTACTCCACGGGACAGAGCCTGCCAAGATTTATCGAGGCCTGATTCAGACCAAAAGAGCCAGAGGAGGTCCTCGACACTCACGGCCGGCAGCTTAGCCATTTCGAGGGCCTTGAAATAGGTAATCAAGAACCGCCTGGCTGACCTCACCTCCGGCCCTCGCAGGTCATCGAGCAGTGTTTGGTCAGAAAATAGATTGACTAATAGCTCGTTGCTATTTGCCGGTCCATCGGCAAGAAGTTCTTGTCGGCGAAGAGCCCTTCGAAGCCTTCTTAGGCCCAGCGCATCAAGCCCACAAAGCGGTGAAGTTAGAGCCTCAATCGCAACATCGATGGTCAACTCAGGCTTGTTCAAAACCAGCCAACAAACCCTAAGTAGCGCCCTGGTAGCAAACTCATCGCGAAGCGGGCTCTGGGTGTCTAACCGCACCGGAACGCCCTCGTGGGACAGTGCTGCCGACAATTGCTGAAGGTTGCTTTGGCTTCGGGCCACCACCGCCATTTGTGACCAAGGGATTTCTTGATACAAATGCAGCTCTCGAAGCCTGCGGGCCAACCAAGCTAGCTCTGCTTGAGGCTGAACCAAAACCATTGCCTCAACTGCCGGCTTCACCGGCTCTACTGAAGTGTCACTTTGCGCTTCAATAAGGGTGCTCGCGGCCGAATCAGGCAAAAACAAGGCCTTTCGCTGCCGACCAGCCAGGGCAGTCTCAATTTGCGCAGCAACCTTGGCCAGCTTTGCCCTGATTTCACTTGGATGGCCGCCTTTACCCAGAAATCTGGTTTCGACGGCAGTTGCGTTATCTGAGGCTACAAGGTTGGCCAGGTCACTCATAGCTCGAGGGTCGGCAGAACGAAACCCCAGCGTCGAGGCGTCGGGGTCGCCAAATAGGCATAGCCTGGCGCCTCGGCTTGCCGCTACACGAATGAGATTGCTGGCAGCGGGAGTTAGTTCTTGAGCATCGTCAACGAGAATCAACTGAATATCGGCCACCTCTTGAGGCCATAGCTGAGCACCCAGGACCTCTGCTGCTTCACGAAGAATCTGGGAAGGGTCATACCGCTCCCGATGCTGGGGCCCATTGACCACCTCGAGGTAGCGTGCGTAAATCTGGGCAGCCCCAGACCAAACCGGTTTTGAATACCTCACCGATAGTTCGTTCAGTTGCTCAAACGACAATCCGTGTTCTAGGCAAACCGTAATCAAGTCGCGAAGCTCAGTGCGGAAACCGGCAAGTGAAATTACCGTTGAATTAATGTGCTTTGGCCACATTTCAAGGTCACCTGCTTCAAGGTGTTCTGAGATTAGTTCAGCCAAAATGCGGTCTTGTTCACTGCCGCTAATGAGCTCTGGCAAATGCTCACCGGCTGCAAGTGCCCGGTGGCGAATAATGGAAAAACCAAAAGAGCTAATCGTGCGCGCCAAAGCCGAGGGTGCCGCACCCTGCATGGCCAATGCGAGCGAGTCTCTGAGGGAGTTTGCAGATTCTCTAGTAGCAGAAAGCACCAAAATTTGGCTTGGCTTTAGCCCACTTTGAAGGGCGGCCAGAAACTCTGCCTGGACTGCAGCGGTTTTGCCCGAACCAGGCGAACCGAAGACAGTGGATACTTTCACGAAGTCAAAACTACCTCTACCCGCTGACATTGACTCATAAACCGGAGCCCTCAGCAGGATTGTCGCTGAGTTGTCGTAATCTAATTGGAGTAGATGAAAGGTCATCAATGGACATTCGAATTGGCATCAAGCACAGCCCGCGCGAACTCAGCTTTGAATCAGCACAGTCAGCCTCAGAGGTTGAAGCACTAGTTTCAGCCTGTCTAGAATCTGGCGCAAAAGTTCTGAGCTTGACCGACAACAAGGGCCGCAAGTTTGTGGTTCCTGCCGAGGCCCTGGCCTACGTTGAGATCGGTGCCGAAGAAACTCGTCGAGTTGGGTTCATTGCCTAATGGATCCAATTACTCTTCTGTGCGTTGCCTTCATTGTGGTTTACGGCCTAATACTTGGACTAGTTGCCCCATACGTGAACCTTAGCCATGAAGCGGTTGGCTCCTTGGTGCCAACCGGGCTTGCTATTGTCTCGGGCAGTGTGCTTTGGGCAATTTTGACTTGGGCAGGAATGCCTTATGACCAGCCTTGGATTTGGCTGATTGTTATGTTGACCATGCCGGTTGCCATGTTCTTTGGTGGCAAGCAAATCGCAAAAACTCGCGACTAGCGGCAAAGACTTTTCAAACTACCGAGCCTGCTATTAGGCAAATTAGGCCGTCAGGCCCAGCGCATCCATTCGAATAGTGTGTGCGCCAATTAGTTCGGTAACCAGCGGCTCCAACTTGGAATAAGAAGCAAGGTTAACTGCACGCTCTTCATCGATGGTCAATTTCTTTGACTTTGAGATGCCAGCTAACTTGCGATTGTCAAAAGCTGCACGAAGTTCGAGCAATACATCTCCCATCAGGCGGCGGCCCCAAAGAGCCAGCCTTGAAGCGAGGGTTGGGTCTTTCTGCATTGACTCAAGCAGCACGCGCTTGGCAAACTGCTCAAACTTTTTATCGCTGAGCGCCTTCTCAACGTCGGCACGCAGAAGCGGGTCCAGACCAACGGCCAACCTGCGGTAAAAATCATCGAGCAGGCCAGAGACCAAGTAAACCTTGATCACACTCTCGTACCAGTCAAGACCGTTGGTGCGGGAGTGAAACATCTCGATGCGCTCAACGAAAGGATCCATGGCGTCTGTTGGATCAATGCCCTGGGCGGCAATTTTTTTGGCAATGCTGCGATATTTTTCAAAGCTCTTGGCAGCAGCCTCACCAAGCTCTGCCTTGTACTGAGTGTTTGGTGAATACTTGAGCTCACTGGTGAGAATCTCAAACTGGCTCAGCTGCAAATAGGCCAATTGCCCAAGAAAAGCCTTGGCATCTGGGGTGTACGGTTTTAGGTTTACCTCGCCGGTGTTGCGAGCAGCTCGCTCTTCGCGAGGCGGCAGAGCCAGCTTGCGGGCGCTGGTACGAATTTTCTTAAACCAATCAAACACATTCACAAGGATACTCATCATCCCTACCGGTGTCATAGCACCCCGAGTAGACTGAAGATGACATAGGAGAACTATTGAATTTCGCCGAATTAGGCATCGATGAAGACATCGTTGAAGCCCTCGCCCTGCGAGGCATTACCAGCCCATTCCCAATCCAGGAAGAAGCTATTCCGGTTGCACTAACCGGTCAAGACGTTATTGGTCAGGCAAAAACCGGAACCGGAAAAACCCTGGGCTTTGGCTTGCCACTTCTGCAGAGCTTGGGCAAGAACCCAGAACCAGGCGCCAAGGCGCTTGTGGTGGTTCCGACCCGTGAGCTTGCCATCCAGGTTGCCGACGACCTCAAATTGGCCTCAGCCAACCGTTCAACCATGGTTGCTGCAATTTACGGTGGCAAGGCATACGACGAGCAGGTTGCCGAGATCAATGCCGGTGCGCAGGTGATCGTGGGAACCCCGGGCCGCTTGATTGACCTTTCGAAGCAGAAGCTGCTTGACCTTGCAAACATTCGTTTCATGGTTCTTGATGAGGCCGATGAAATGCTTGACCTTGGTTTCTTGCCTGACGTTGAGAAGCTTTTTGCCTACACGCCAGATGGCCGCCAAACCATGCTGTTCTCGGCAACCATGCCGGGCACCATCGTGACCATGGCCCGCAAGTACCAGAACCGCCCGGTGCACATTCGCACCAACGACCCTGACGAAGGCCAGACCAAGTCAGACATCAAGCAGTTCATCTACCGCGCCCACGCGCTAGACAAAGACGAGGTTGTTGGCCGAATTCTTCAGGCCGAAGGTCGCGGCAAAACCGTAATCTTTACCAAGACCAAGCGTCAGGCCTCGAAGGTTTCTGAAGAGCTAGTAGACCGCGGCTTTAACGCTACGGCACTGCACGGCGACATGACCCAAGAAGCTCGCGAAAAGTCGATGGCGGCATTCCGCTCAGGTAAGCGCGACATCTTGGTGGCCACCGAGGTCGCAGCCCGAGGGATTGACGTCGACGACGTTACTCACGTAATCAACTACACGATTCCTGAAGACGAGAAGGCTTACCTACACCGCGTTGGCCGCACCGGCCGCGCTGGACGCACCGGCATTGCTGTGACCTTTGTTGACTGGGAAGACCTTGCACGCTGGGGGCACATCAACACCGCCCTAGAGTTTGGTCAGCCTGAGCCAACCGAGACTTATTCAAGCTCGGCACACTTATTTGCTGACCTCGAGATTGCTGCGGGAACCAAAGGCCGAATCGCCAAGACTAAGCGACCAGAAGGTTGGAAGCCTGGAGATGACGAGAAGCCTCGTGGTGGTCGTTCAAACTCTGGCCGTGCCGGTGGTCACTCTGGCCGCAATCATAAAGATGGCGCCACTCGCGGCGATAAAGATCGCAGGCCGCACGGCGACAAGCCGCACAAGTCTCAGGGTTCAACCGCCAGCGATTCCGGTTCCAAGGCTGAGACCCACGGCGGTCACGAACACCCTCGCCCGCCTCGCAACCGCACTCGAACCCGCACCCGCGGCGGCAACCCAATCGCCTAGCTCTTTTAGTCAAGAGAAGTGAAGAACCCTCGGCCAAACTCAGGTTTGTACGAGGGTTTCTACTTAGCGATGAGACTAAAAAACAGGGGCACAACCGGTTGCGGCAGCCAAGATTCGCTCCAGCATTTCTGGCGCAGTCGTGTTCTCACCAAGCCGGTTTGGTTTGCCGTAAACCCCGTGATAATCGCTAGAGCCGGTGACTATTAGCTGGCGCTTAGCGGCCAGCGCCAGCAGCCAATCTCGGGCATTTTCAGGAACTTCGCGGTGATAAACCTCAAAGCCTGCGAGACCTGCATCAATCAACTGTTCAAAATGATCTTCGGGTAGGTCACCGCGCGAGGCGTTTGGCGAGATGTCTGTCAGCGGGTGCGCAATTACCGGCACTCCCCCAGCCGCACGAATCAGTTGGATGGCATCAAAAGTGTCTACGGTTTTGGTCGGAACGTAGTACTTACCATGGCTATTTAGCGGGCCATTGAAGACCTCGCCGCGGTCAGCAAATAAACCTAAATGAACCAGGGCATCAGCAATAGCCGGGCGGCCAATGGTTGCCCCCTCCTCAAGCATTTCTAAAACCAAATCCCAAGTGATGTCGTAGTCCGCAGCAAGCCGGTCGACCATTAGCATGGCCCGGTTTTCTCGAGAATTTACGGTGGTCAAAAGCTCTTGACTCAACGCCTTGTGATTTGGGTCTGGCAGATAGGCCAGCATGTGAACACTGATAAATCTGCGGCGGCCAGTCACCTTAACTTCAGCACGCGTGGTTACCTCAATGCCCGGAACAAAGCCCAACCCAAGACGCTGAGCCGCCTCAGCCGCCTCAGCCCACCCGCTGTTGGTGTCGTGGTCGGTTAGCGCTAAAACTTCAACCCCGGCTGCGGCAGCGTGCTCAAAAACCTCGGTAGGGCTTTCTTTACCATCTGACCGAGTTGAGTGACTGTGCAAATCAATGATTGCCATAGTGCCAGAATAAAGGCATGAGGAGCCGCACCCCGCACAGCAAGAAATTCATGACCTACATCGGTTCAAACTGGGCTGAGTCAGACAGTTCTTTGCCCGCGGCTAATCCGGCCGCGCCTTATGCCGCTGCCAGACGAGAAAAAGTTGCGGCTGCATTCCAAGGCAAAGTCTTGGTTTTCGAGGCCGGCCCTGCCCAGACTCGTTCCAACGACACTGATTACCTCTATCGTCCGCATTCTGCTTTTAGCCACCTAACCGGTTGGGGTTCGGCAGCAGTACCCGACTCAATCTTGGTGATCGACGCCAGAAAACCCAAAGCGGTTAGCACACTGTATTTTCGCGAAACCGCGGGCCGGGACACCGATGAGTTCTTTGCCAACTCAGCAATTGGTGAGTTCTGGGTAGGCCAGCGACCATCGCTGGAACAAGTCGCTGAACTCCTCGGGGTTGCCACCGCTGCCCTGTCGGAGTTCAAGATTTTCAAGAAGTCGGTAAGCAAAGAGCAGCTGATTACGATGTCGAAAAATACTGAGTTGGCCCAGTTTGCCTCTGAACTGAGGCTTATCAAAGACGAATTTGAGATTTCCGAAATGCGCAAGGCAGTGGCTGCCTCAGTCAAAGGGTTTGAAGAGGTTGCGCGCAACTTAACTAAGGCGAAGGGGCACCCGCGCGGCGAGCGGATTGTTGAAACTGCGTTTTACTCACAGGCCCGCATTGAGGGCAACTACCTCGGCTACGAAACCATCGCCGCATCGGGACCACACGCCTGCATTTTGCACTGGGTAAATAATGATGGCCCAGTCCTAGATGGCGACCTCATTTTGGTTGATGCTGGAGTCGAGGTCGACAGCCTTTACACCGCCGATATCACCCGCACCCTCCCAAACTCAGGCGAGTATTCCGAGGTTCAGCGGCGGGTTTACGAGGCCGTGCGCGAGGCAGCCGACGCGGCCTTTGCCGTTGCCAAGCCGGGCAACAAATTCAGAGATGTTCATGCGGCAGCAATGAAGGTTATTGCGGCCAAAACTGCAGAGTGGGGCTTTCTTCCGGTCTCTGCTGAAGAATCGCTAAAACCTGAAAATCAATTTCACCGCCGCTGGATGATTCACGGCACGAGCCACCACCTCGGCCTTGATGTGCACGACTGCGCGCAGGCTAGACGCGAAATGTACCTGGATGCCGAGATTCAACCGGGCATGATCTTCACCATTGAGCCCGGGCTCTATTTTCACCGCGATGACCTACTGGTTCCCGAGGAATTTAGGGGAATAGGCGTGCGCATCGAAGACGATATTTTGATTACCGAAACCGGCGCCGAGAACCTGAGCGCAGCCCTTCCAAGAGGTTCTCGAGAGGTTGAAGCTTGGCTTAGGGGCCTAGCTAAGCACTAAATGGTTTTGGTTGCCATGATTGCGGCCGCCTGATCGGCAAGCTGGCTAGGCACCTGAACCTGGTACTTTGACGCAACCACAGTTGACTGGCTGATGAACCCAGGCTTGTTCTTGGCAAACGCAAATCTCAGAATGTTGATCAGCATGCCAATACCGGCACCAATAAAGATTGCTGAGACTACTGGAGCAAAAGCCTCTTGAGTCGTGGTGGTTTCTGCGCTGGCTCCAAAAATCAGCCCCCAGATGAGCCCAAGCCATGAACCGGTGGTGGCACCCCCAAGGGCCACTCGTGCATTACTCAACTTGCCACGAACCCGCTCAACGGTGCGCAAATCTTTGCCAACCACCGCAATTGAACCAGCCGGAAACTTGCCATCGATGAGACGGGTAACCAACTCTGCAGCTTCAGCATGAGTTTTGAACTCTGCAATTACCTCTCCCTGAGGAATTGCAGCTGTCTGGGCCCGGGAAGTTCGCTTATTGTTCACAGCACTATTCTGGCACGCCTTCAACCTCTCGTCTAAGGTTAGAAGAGTGAGCGCGACCAGAGTATTTGTAGCCAGATTGGCCGGATGTGGCGTCTTTGACCCAGCGGGTGACCGCGTTGGTAAAGTCATCGACGTTCTTGTGGCCTACCGCAAATCGGGCTCACCTAAGGCCACCGGCATGCTGGTTGAAATCAGTGGCCGTCGACGCGTATTTGTGCCAATCACCCGAGTAACCGCAATTTCTCCGGGCCAGGTAATCACTACCGGTCTAATCGACCTGCGCCGATTCACCCAGCGCGGGCAAGAGGTTCGAGTTATTGCCGAAATTCTTGGCCGCAAGGTGCGCCTACTTGATGGCAGCGGGGCCGCGACGATCGAAGACTTGGCCATTGAGCAAGGCAAGCAAAAGGACTGGACAGTTAGCGAACTGTTCTTGCGCCGACCAAAGACATCGGCTTCACCTTTTGCTCGCGGTGCCACGCTATTTTCGGCCTGGGAGCAAGTAACCGAAGAGGCCAAGGGCACTGAGAGCCAGAGCGCTCAGCAGCTGATTGCCACCTATTCAGAGCTGCGCCCAGCCGACTTGGCGAGCGCCTTGCTAGACCTACCTGACGAGCGCATGATCGAGGTTGCTGAGGAACTCGACGATGAGCGCCTAGCCGACGTGCTTGAAGAGCTGCCTGAAGAAGAGCAGATCGACATCATCACCGAGCTTGACGATGAGCGTGCGGCTGAGGTTCTAGACCTTATGGAACCAGACGACGCTGCCGACCTGATGGCTAACCTGCCTGAGGCACGCACCGAGGCAATTCTTGACCTTATGGATGAAGAAGAAGCTGACGACATTCGTATGTTGATGCAGTTTGACGAGTTCACAGCCGGTGGTCTGATGACTACTGAGCCAATCATTTGCGCCGCCGATGCAACCGTAGCCGAGGCCATGGCGTTGATTCGTCGCGTTGAGGTAGCGCCTGCGCTGGCGGCATCGGTGTTTGTAACTTTGCCACCTTACGAGGTGGCCACCGGCCGTTACCTTGGCGTAGTGCACTTTCAGCGAATGCTGCGTTACCCACCGCACGAGCGCTTGGGCAATCTGCTTGACACCGAGCTAGAAGCGGTAAAAGCTGACACCCACATTTCTGTAATTCACCGAACCTTGGCCAACTACAACTTGGTGGCCTTGCCGGTAGTTGACGATGAAGCACGCCTGATTGGTGTGGTTACCGTTGATGACGTACTAGACCACCTGCTGCCAGATGACTGGCGCACCGAATCAGAGGAGGGCAACCGTGGCTAAAAACTCACTCGATGCCCCGCTACGCGCAAGCCGCCGACTGGTTCCGAAATTTACCGTGGATGGCGACGCCTTTGGACGCGCCTCGGAGTCATTTGCTCGCGCCATGGGAACCGGTGCGTTCCTAATTGGTATGTCGATTGTGGTTGCCGTCTGGCTAACCTGGAACACTCTGGCACCAGAGTCGATGCAGTTTGACCCAAGGGCAACAAACTTCACCCTGATGACTTTGATTTTGTCGATGCAGGCCTCTTATGCTGCGCCGCTGATCTTGTTGGCTCAAAACCGCCAGGATGACCGCGATCGCGTTAAATTTGAGCAAGACCGCCAGCGTGCCGAGCGCAACCTAGCCGACACCGAGTACCTAGCCCGCGAGGTTGTGGCTTTGCGTTTGGCCATGGATGATCTTGCCACCAAAGACTTTGTGCGCGACGAATTGCGCGACCTGCTGAAAGAGATTCTTGATGAGCGCAAGCGCGATTGAGCGTGCGCTGGCAACTGTTATTGACCCAGAACTCAGGTTGCCGCTGACCGAGCTTGACATGGTTGAGATCCATGAAGGGTCTGTCACAGTGAAGCTTACGGTGGCCGGCTGCCCTGCCGCCGTGAAAATTGAGTCCGAGGTAAAAGCGGCGGTTGCGCCGTTTGGCGTCGATGTGCAAATGTCAGTCATGAGCCAGGCTGAGCGCAATGTTCTAAAGGAAAAACTTCGTGACGGCAAGCCTCCGCGCACCAACCCCTTTGGCAAAGACACCCTAACCCGGGTATACCTAGTGGGCTCTGGCAAGGGCGGGGTTGGCAAGTCTTCAGTTACCACGAACCTGGCGGTAGCCCTGGCTGAGCTCGGCCACCGCGTGGGCCTGATTGATGCCGATATTTTTGGTTTCAGCATTCCCGGACAGCTTGGCATCACCGACAAACCAACGCGCGTAGACGAGCTGATCTTGCCGCCGGTGGCACAGGCCGGACCTTGGGGCGTAAAGGTCATTTCAATTGGAATGTTCCTAGATGACAACAAGCCGGTTGCTTGGCGCGGACCCATGCTGCACCGAGCGGTTGAACAGTTCTTGTGTGACGTATTTTGGGGCGACCTAGATTTCTTGCTGGTTGACCTGCCACCCGGCACCGGCGATATTGCCATTAGCCTCGGCCAACTCCTGCCGACAGCAAAGAGCATTGTGGTAACCACCCCTCAAGCCGCAGCGGCGGAGGTTGCCGAACGGTCTGGCTCGGTTGGGCTACAGACTGGTCAGCCGGTATTTGGAGTCATCGAGAATATGAGTTGGCTCGAGCAAGCTGACGGCACCAAACTGGAAATCTTTGGCCAGGGTGGCGGTATTGCGGTTGCCGACCGCCTAGCTCAGCTAGCTGGTGCACAGGTTCCGCTCCTGGGGCAGATTCCAATTAGCGTCACCCTTCGCGAGGGTTCTGATGCCGGTCTTCCGGTGGTGCAAAACCACCCCGATGACCCTGCGGCCCGCAGCATCCGTGAAATTGCTGTGAAAATCACGCAAGACAAGATTGGACTGGCCGGCAAACTGCTTAGAGTTAGCCTGTGAGTGAAACCAGCATTAGCTCTTTAGTGAGCCACCTACCAACGGCACCAACTCAGGTTGCGGTACTAAACCCGGCTACCGGTAAGAAAATTTATGACTTGCCGCAGTTGACAGCCGAGCAGGTCACCAGTGCCGTGGCAGCCGCCCGCGATTACCAGCCAATCTGGGCCAAGGTCTCAGTTCATGACCGACAGGCAATCTTGCTGAGGCTTCACGACCTGATGTTGGCCGATGAATCAAAGTTGCTCGACCTGGTGCAACTTGAAACCGGAAAGTCACACGCTCATGCCTTTGAAGAGGTAGTTGGCGCCATTGCGGCGCCGGGTTACTACGGCAAAATTGCTGCCAAAACCCTAGCCCGCAAACGCAGCAAAGCCGGAGTTCCGGTTCTAACCAAGACCTATGTAGATCATGTTCCATTGGGCGTAGTTGGTGTGGTGACCCCTTGGAACTACCCTTTGGCACTAACCATGCTCGACGTTGTGCCAGCCCTAGCCGCCGGTAACACGGTGGTTCAAAAGATTGATAACCAGACCGCATTAACTGCACTGTTTGCAAGACACTTAGCCATCGAGGCTGGGCTAGATGAGTCTGCCTGGACCATCGTCACCGGTGATGGCGAAGTTGTCGGAAACGCTTTGGTCGATCAGGTCGATTACGTTGCATTCACCGGATCAACAGCCACCGGGCGCAAGGTGGCCCAACGTGCGGCGGCCAGATTGATTGGCTATTCACTTGAGCTTGGCGGCAAAAACCCGATGATCGTTCTTGAAGGGGCAAACCCAAAGCGGGCAGCCGAAATTGCCATTGCCGGGGCCTTTAGCTCGGCTGGGCAACTGTGCGTTTCTATCGAGCGGGTTTACGTGCCGCAGAGCCTGTTTGAGGCCTTCAGTACTGAACTTGCCAAGCAAACCAGCGACCTTCAAGTGGGCCGCTCAGACGACTTTAGCCATGATGTTGGCAGCCTGGGCGGCTACGTGCAACTGCAGCGGGTTTCGGGCTACGTCAACGATGCTGTGGCCGAAGGCGCCCAAGTTTTGGCCGGCGGCCACGCGCTGCCAGAGGTCGGCCCGTATTTCTATGCCCCCACGGTGCTAAAGAATGTTCCCGAGTCAGCCAAACTTTACCGTCGAGAAGTATTTGGGCCGGTACTTGCTGTGGAGAGCTATGCCACGATCGATGAGGCAATCGAAAAAGCTAACGACAGCGAATACGGCCTCAACGCCTCGGTGGTGGGTCCGGTCAACGCTGCGTCCAAAGTTGCCAGCAAACTTCATGCTGGCAGCGTAAACATTAATGAAGCATTCAGGGCCAGTTTTGCCTCAATGGAATCACCGATGGGCGGAATGAAAGCCTCTGGACACGGCCGCCGCAATGGCCCAGCCGGTTTATTGAGATTCACTGAAACCCGAGTAATTGGTATTGCTGGCGGATTAATGAAGCTGCCGTCGCGGGCGAGCCACTACAAAAAGATGGCACCGCTAATGCGCACCATGGTGAAGGCGCTCAAACTGTTTAGATAGCCAAGCAAATGTCCAGGTCTTGAGACCTAGGTTGCTTCAGAATCGAACGGTGCCTGTTCGCCCGGGCTGAGCCTTGGTTGAGGCTGAGTTTTGACCGAATTAATAACCTGCGCAGGATTGGTCGTTGGCACAGAATCCTCAACCAAGGCCTCGCGAATAATTCGGCGAGGGTCATACTGGCGCGGATCAAGCTTTTTCCAGTCCAGCTCCTCACCAATTTCGGCAGACAACTGATCCTTGGCGCCGTCGGCCATTCTGCGCAGACTTTTGACTAGGTTGGCTAGTTGCTTGGCATAACCCGGTAGACGGTCCGGGCCTAAAACAAATACGGCAATGAGCCCCAAGATTAGGAGCTTTTCACCTGTTAGACCGAACACCCTTTCAGATTACCGCCTTGCTACCAAGCAAAGAGCAAAGCGCCGTTTATGCTTTGAGCAAGGAGTGCCAAATGGTAGACAAAATCAGCAGTTGGAAGTTCACCGAAGACTTCATCACCGAGCCTGAAGTGTGTCGTGATGCCCGCGTTCGTGCCGATGAAATGGGCATTGAATGCATCACTGCATCGGTGGGTTCACAACTTGCTCTCATTGCCTCAGCCCTTGGAGCCAAGGCAATTGTCGAGGCCGGCACCGGCACCGGAATCTCTGGGCTTTGGCTACTAAGTGGGGCACCAAATGCGGTCTTGGCCACTATTGACTCAGACCCAGAGGCACAGATTGCTGCTCGCAAGGCTTTTGTCGACGCAGGCATCGCCACCAACCACACCCGCGTGATCAGCGGCCGTGCCATTGACGTGATGTCAAACATGGCCGATGCCGCCTACGACATGGTTTTTCTTGACGCTGACCGCGACACCCTAGAGGCCCAGCTTCACGAGGCATCTCGTCTACTTCGCCCTGGCGGAGTGGTTGCTATTGCTCACGCTTTATGGAGAGACCGGGTTCCAGACCCAGCCATGCGCGACGACGCCACTGCCGTTTACCGTGATGTACTGCGGTTCTTTGCAAATAACAGCGATTTCGTTTCGGCTCTTTCACCAAGCGGTGATGGGCTATTGCTGGCCAGCAAACGAGCCCACTAGACAAATAAAAAAGCCGGTCGCTATTGACCGGCTTTTTTATTTAAGTTGAGCTTTAGTTTTTTACTACGCCCGATAGAACTTCGTGAAGGTTCTTTGCCTCTTCTTCGTTTACTGAAACGACCAAGCGGCCTCCGCCTTCTAGTGGAACTCGTAGGATGATCAGGCCGCGAGGTTCGCGTTCTGCCTCCATAGGACCGTCACCGGTACGTGGCTTCATTGCTGCCATTTAGAACTCCTTGAATAGCTGGCCATTTCTGGCCGAAGTTCTATTATCCCACGCTCAGCCAAGCGCGCAGACCGCTTTCGCAAGCATAAATCTGACTGCACGGCACCGCCTCATCATCGGCATGAGCCTTTGAAGGGTCGCCTGGGCCATAGTTGACGGCAGGAATTCCAAGTGCGCTAAACCGGGCCACATCGGTCCAACCGTATTTTGGGCGGGCGGTGGTTTTGGTGGCCGCCACGAAAGCTGCCGCCTCAGGGCGGTCTAAGCCAGGCCTGGCACCCTCAGCAACATCGGTAACCACCATTTCAAAACCGGCAAAAACCTCTCGAAGGTGAGCCTCGGCATCGGCACCTGATTTGCTAGGCGCAAAACGGTAGTTGACGGTCACCACAACTTCATCAGGAATCACATTGGTAGCGATACCGCCATTGATCAAAACCGCGTTCAAGCTTTCGCGGTAAACCAAGCCATCAACATCGACCTCTTGAGGTTTGTAATTAGCCAACACGGTAAGCGCCTCAGCTGCCGCGTGAATGGCGTTCTTGCCCATCCATGGCCTTGCCGAGTGAGCCTTGGCCCCTCTGAACGTTAGATCAACCCGCATGGTTCCGTTGCAGCCACCCTCAACCTGGGCCGAGGTTGGTTCGCACAGCACGGCAAAACTGGCCTCAAGCAGATCGGGGCGGTTTCTAGCCAGGCGGCCTAAGCCATTTTTGGTGGCCTCAACTTCTTCGTGGTCATAGAAGATCCAGGTGACATCAACCTTTGGCTCTGCAATCGTTGCGGCTAGCTTGAGCTGCACGGCAACGCCGGCTTTCATGTCAACAGTTCCGCGGCCAAAGAGCACCTGCTCGCGTTCCATAGAAAGCAATTTGACCGGCAGGTTATCGGCAACCGGCACGGTATCAATGTGACCGGCGATGACCACACGTGACTCGCGCCCCAAATTTGTGCGCGCCACAATTGCATCGGCGTCACGAATCACCTCAAGGTGCGGGTATTTGCTCAGTGCTGCCTCTATGGCGTCAGCCAATTCTTTTTCGTTGCCCGAGACTGACTCGATGTCACAGATATCGCGGGTTAGTTCAACTACGTCAGCTTCTAAATTCAGGGTTACAGGCGCCATAGAACGAGCCTAACTTGTAACCTTGACTCTATGACTCAAGCAGCTTTCCTCGATTCCAAAGCCTGGGGCCACGGCCTGGCCACCATTGCAACAGACGGCACCGTGCTAGACGTTTGGTACCCAAACCCAACCCTCGGCAATGCCCCAACCACAGACGCGCTTTGGGTTGTGCCAAAAGAACTTGATGCCCTTGTTGGTCAAGATGCCCGCCGTCGAGTTTCTACTCAGGTGGTTCGTACCGAGATTGACCTGACTGCTCCAGTTGCTTCAACCGCCGATGCCTACCTGCGTCTGCACCTGCTGTCACACCTATTGGTGAAGCCAAACACCATCAACCTTGATGGGCTTATTCCGGCCCTGCCGATTGTTGCCTTTACCAATGTGGGTCCGGTTGCAATTGATGACATCGATGAGCTGCGCCCAACCCTGACCCGCGCGGGAATCAGCGTTTATGCCATCGACAAGTTCCCTAGGTTAGTGGACTACGTGACACCTAAAAAGGTGCGCATTGCCGATGCCTCTAGAGTGCGACTAGGTGCACACCTAAGCCCAGGCACGACCATCATGCACGAGGGATTCGTGAACTTTAATGCCGGAACCCTTGGCACCTCAATGGTCGAGGGGCGCATCTCACAGGGCGTGGTTGTGGGTGACGGCGCCGACATTGGCGGAGGCGCATCAATCATGGGCACGCTGTCAGGCGGTGGAAAAGAGCGGGTGGCAATTGGCGCACGCGCACTGCTGGGAGCGAACGCCGGTGTCGGAATCTCGATTGGCGATGACTCTGTGGTCGAGGCTGGGCTCTACGTAACTGCTGGCACCAAGGTAACGATTATTGATGGCTCCGGCGAGCGCACCGCCAAGGCCGCCGAACTCTCTGGTGTTGCCAACCTGTTGTTCCGCCGAAACTCAGTTTCTGGCCGAGTTGAGGTGCTGCCTAGGTCTGGTGTTGGCATTACCCTGAACAGTCAACTGCACGGCTAGAGAGCTAACCCCTAACGGAATCCCAACCGTGTTCTGGCATGGGATTAGCGCCTAGCATCACTGGAGCATGACCGGCGGGCAGCACTAGGCCTATTGGCTTGAACGCACGTGGAATGGTGGCATTTGCCGAAAAAGTGGCAAGCAGCGAGTGGTCCTCGCCGCCGCCAATAACCCACTCAAACTCTTGCGCCTCGATGGCACGTGCTGCTTCTTCGAGCACTGCTTCAAACCCCTGCAACTGCAAGCGGTCTAGCTGAATGGTTACCTCTGAAGCCTTGGCAATTCTGGCTGCATCTTTGGCCAGCCCGTCAGACAGGTCAAGCATTGCTGTTGCTCCGGCAACCGCTGCTTCAACGCCCGAGGCAATTGGAGGGTGAGGTCGGCGCTGAGCATCAACCAGAGCATCGTACGCAGCGATGGCATCGCGGTTGTCACTTTCCAGCAGCGCCAAACCGGCAGCTGCCCGGCCCAGAGTGCCCGCTACAGCCACAACATCGCCAACCTGAGCGCCAGAGCGCAAAACTGGTGCACGCCCCTCCAGCGAGCCGTGAGCCGCCACCGAGATCATAATTTGGGCGCTCGCAGCAAGGTCGCCGCCAACAACTCCGCAACCTGGGGCCAGGTGTTCGCAGGCCGCGCGAAGACCATCGGCAAACGCCTCAAGCCAAGCGATTTCGGTTGTGGCCGGGGCGCTGACTGCAACCACCAGAGCCGTTGGCACTGCCCCCATTGCTGCAACATCGGCAATGTTAGTGGCAACCGCCTTCCAGCCCAGGTCATACCCTGAAGACCAGTCCAGGC
>JBEEOK010000020.1:0-4695 GCA_041191645.1 Actinomycetota bacterium
TCAGAAGCATGAGGCGTCAAACCGGTTTGTCTCTCACCGAATATGTTCGTGCCGTTGAGCAAGAACTATGGCTCGACATCGAGGTTTCGGCAAATCCGCGTAGAAAAAACCCGTTGTCTCATTTAAACGCTTTCGCAAACATAGTTGCGAATTACTCGGCCAATAACCACCAGCCTTATCTTGGTGCGTTTCTCGATTGGCTTGAGTTCGCTGACCAGCGCGAGAAATTCGAGGTGCCTACGGCTAACCCTGAGGCGGGATTGGTGCAGGTTTTGACGATCCACGCGGCCAAAGGGCTGGAGTGGGACAACGTTGCTATCGCCAACCTGATCGAAGGCGATTTTCCCGGCGATTCAAAGAATTCCTCGGGTTGGCTTGGAGTAGGCAAGCTTCCTTATCCACTGCGGGGTGATAGTCAGGCTCTGCCAAAGTGGCAATACTTGCAAGTCTCAACTCAGCCAGAAGCCAAGGAGAGCGTGGAGGCCTTCAAGCTGGCCAACAAGGCCCACCAGCTCAAAGAAGAGTTGCGACTGATGTACGTAGCTGTTACAAGGCCTAAGGCAAATCTGCTTTTGTCAGGATCATACTGGAAGCCAGGCAATGCCAAAGTTCGGCAACCTTCGCAGTTTCTGTTGAGTGCTGCCCAACATTTAGGGCTAGAGCTTCCAGAGAATCAGCTTGAGGTCAACCCGCTGGACGACCACCAACTGGTTGAGTCCTGGCCATTAGACCCACTTGGTGAAAAGCATAGGTTGCAGCTCGAGGGGGCTAAAGAGCAAGTCGAAACTGCTCTCACGAATGTGTTCCAGGGCACAGCAGGCCAACCCACACCGGCCGTTTCTTCAACTACCCGGTTTTCATCAGCCAGAATACTTGCGGACATTGAGCTGCTCCTCGGTGAAAAAGATCAAGCCGTCCAGTTGGCTAATCGGGTCCAATTGCCAGTCCGAATTCAGGCTTCGCGGTTCAAAGATTACATAACTGATTTTGAGAATCTGGCGCAAAAAATTCGGCGCCCAATGCCCGCCCGTCCATACCAAGAGACACGCGATGGCACCCTGTTCCACACCTGGGTGGAGCAGCACTATGCCGGCCGCGTCACTGAAGTCACCAACCCCTCGCTGCAGCCGCTCATTGAAACCTTCGAGAAATCTCGTTGGTTCAATGAGGTGCCAGTAGCTGTAGAGCAAGAAATTCAGTTGACCATGGGTGGCAATACGTTTATCTGCAAAATCGATGCGGTCTTTGCCACCGAGTCTGGAATTGAAATTGTTGACTGGAAAACCGGAAAACCTCCTGCAGATAGTGATGACCTAGCTGCCAAAGCTTTGCAGCTGGCCCTTTACCGATTGGCCTATTCAAAATTTGCAGGGGTGCCAATAGAGCAAATCGGTGCTTGCTTTTATTTTGTGAAAGAAGGGCTTGAAGTTAGCCCAGGTAGCCTGCTGACAGAATCTGAGTTGCTTGAACTTTGGGGCGCAGTAGTCAACCGGGCTAAAGCCTAGAAGAGCTCGTTGTCGGTCTTTGCTGGCAGCTCAATCGGCTTGGTTGCCTCATCGCGGTACTCAACAATAATTTCTTCAACGACTACTTCTGTCTCGGCCAACGTAGTCAACGGTTCCGAAGGTTCTGGTTGAGCCAGGTCTTCGTAGCTAATTGCAGTAATCGTGGTGGCTGCTGCCACAAGTTTTCCAACTGCGCCGGTAGACACCTCTTCGGCCAGCACGGCCAATAGGCTGGTGGCATCGTCAATAATGTCTTGATCGTTTTTGTTCAAGCCGTGTTGCAACCATCGAGCCAGCTCAATCTCGCTGTACAAAGTTGCGCGTTGACGAAGACCGGCGTCCACTACTTGGTGGTGCCGGCGGTAAACGTCCAAGATGCTGTCACTTAGTTCGTGAATTCCGGTGCCGAGAATCCAGGCAAAGTCCTCTGCCGGGTCGCTGATTTTTAGTCCAGACCAGTTCAAGACGCCACTAATTTGGTCGTCAAGGGCCAGTACCGTCTCGGTGTTTAGCGAGCCGTGAATCACAGTCGGTTGAAACCGGAACAGGCTGACATCTTCAAGAGCTGCCTCCCAGCGCGAAAGCAAAATCGCAGGAATTTTGCCAGTTGCGGCTAGGCGGTCAAGCTCTGCGGTGCGGCTTCTAACGATTTCGGCCGCGTTGTACTCGGCTAGGTGAGCCTCTTCGACCACGCTGCGGTCAAGGTTGTGAATAGCCGCGATGGCTTTTCCGAGGCTGGATGACAACGCGGTGTCAGCCCCAACGGTAGAAATTTCAACTGGGTTTCCGTAGACAAAGCTGAAGACCAAAACGCGGGCCCCAGACTCATCCTTCGTCTCGCCAACCAGTGAGGTCAGCCCAAAAGGAAGGCGTTCACGGCCAGCGGTGGTTAGCGCCTTTAGGGCCCTAAGTTCCACCTCTTGTTCAGTGCCGGCCGATGCGTTGGTTGCAACACGCACAATGTAATGATCTCCGCTGGTGGCGGTGAGCAACGCTGAATCAAACGCCCCAGTACCACCGGCTGAAAGGCTCTTCACCTGGTGAAAGTTGACGTTCGGAACTGCAGCTTTAGCTAGCGCCGCTAAAATCAAGGGAGATTTGGCCATGTGAAAAAGGGTAGAAGAAAATTTCTCCAACGCCCCGCATCGCCACGCGAATCTAGACAGAGAGCCACCATGGATCAGCCACTCAACCTACCGCTAGCGCGCACGGCAGTTGATCGCGATTACCTGTCCCGGTCGGTGGAGACACTGTTTTCTGACCTTGCCGCTGATGCGAGTACTAGGTACCTGCTAGTTAATCGCGGTAAAGTCTTGCTTGAAGTTACCGCAGATCATGTACAACCCTCGCTTCAATTGATTGGATTCAACTCCGAGCTTCAGCCACAATTAGAGGTTTTTTTAGGCCGCTCCGAAGTGAAAGAATCGGGTCTTTCTCAAGGGGCAGCAGTCGTGCTGTGGGTCGTTGACGACGCTGCCGCTAATCAAGTTTCTTCCGAAGGTTGGCAGCACCTCCGCCGTACTGGGGCCGGCCTATCTGCCCTGCACTCGGGCCTATACGCTCAGTCTTTGGCACTGGCGAATTGGCATGAAACCCACCAGTTTTGCCCGCGCTGCGGCTCTGCCACAGAGATCACGCAGGCCGGCTGGGTGAGAGTTTGCCCGACCGATGGGCACCAAGTTTTTCCGCGAACCGATCCTGCGATCATCGTCTCGGTTATCGATGATCAAGACCGAATTCTGCTGGGTTCCCAGGGGATTTGGGAAGACAATAGGTGGTCGATTTTGGCAGGCTTTGTCGAGCCAGGGGAGTCTTTGGCCGCCGCAGTCAAACGAGAAATGTTTGAAGAAGCTGGGGTGCGAGTGATAAACCCCGAGTACTTGGGCAGTCAGGCTTGGCCTTTCCCTTACTCTCTCATGGTGGGTTTTTCCGCGCGCTTGGACCCAAAGTTTGCTAACCAGGAATTGGCGCCAGACGGTGATGAAATCGAGAAATTGCGCTGGTTCAGCCGTGAAGAAATTGCCGTCCAGGCAGAGGACTTGCTACTTCCGAGCCGCATGAGCATTTCCCGCGCGCTAATCGAGCACTGGTACGGTGGCGAGATCACCTCAGCAACAGAGCTGGGGCGCAGTGGATCCTGAGTTAATTCTTGAGCGGCTAGATCCAGAACAGAAGCAAGCTGCGCAATCTCTGGTGGGACCAACGTGTATTTTGGCTGGCGCAGGCACCGGCAAAACTACAACTGTCACCCATCGAATTGCCTACGGAATTGCCACCGGTTATTACGCGGCGAACCGAGTATTGGCGCTTACCTATACGAACCGTGCGGCCGGAGAGCTCAGGGCCCGGTTGCGGCAGTTGGGCGTGGGCGCCGTTTCGGTTAAGACTTTCCACGCTGCAGCTCTCGCGCAGTTGGAATTCTTCTGGCCGCAGTTTGCCGGCGTGCCCGCACCTACGGTTTTGCAATCCAAGGCCCGCCTAATCTCAGAGGTGGCCGACGGTTTGAAGATTCGCCTGGATGTCGGTGCGCTTAGGGACTTTGCCGCCGAGATTGAGTGGCGCAAGTACTCGATGCTTAGCCTTGAGGAGTACGCCGGGGTTGTTGGCCAAAGGCCTACTGTGGCAGGCCTGAGCCCAGCCAAGAATTTTGAACTGCAGCAGGCTTACGAAGATGCCAAAATCCGAGTGCAGAAGATCGACTGGGAAGATGTGCTGGTTTTGACCTTGGGTCTTTTGCGAGCTGAACCTAGGGCATTGGCCCACGTTCAACAGCAGTACCGCTTTTTTACAGTCGATGAATACCAAGACATCTCGCCTCTGCAGCACGCCCTCTTGGACACTTGGTTAGGTAAGCATTCGGACATTTGCGTGGTTGGCGACCCGAACCAGACGATTTACTCGTTCACCGGAGCCACCAGCGAATTCTTGCAGAATTTTGGATCACGGTACCCAGATGCAACTGAAATTCAACTGACCCGTAACTACCGTTCCACTCAGCAAATCGTTAATTTCGCTAACCGATTGACGCAAGCGCACGGTGCTGGCGAACCCTTGGTTTCGCAGGGTGAGGTCGGGCTTGCGCCGCGCAGCTTGTCTTTTGCCACAGTGGCTGATGAATGCGCAGGTATCGCGGCTGCGATTCGGGTAAAACTTGATCAGGGCATTAGGCCAAGTGACATCGCTGTGTTGT